>NZ_CP017479.1:3144710-3459181 GCF_001761465.1 Flavobacterium gilvum
ATCACTTCCCAACTTTCTATTTTAGGAATTGTGTACAATGCATATTTTCCCTTAGGCAAAACTTTACCGTCAATTGTTACATCATCACTAAAAGAAATAGTTGTATTTTCATTGGCTCCCGTTCTCCATACTTTCCCAAAAGGAACCAAATTTCCAAAAACAGCTCTTCCTCTCGCTGCCGGTCTGCAATAAACAATTTCTATATCTGTCAATCCTACGGTTTGAAACACAGTAGACTTAGGGCTGGCTAAAGGAACTTTTACTTGCGCCTCTGCAATGAAAGGAGCAATTATTAAAGTTAAAATTAAAAAAATCTTTTTCATACTATTATATTGATTTCGAGGGTTTCTTCAAATTTACAAATTCAAAAAACTTAAAATGTTAATTTTTATATAATTCAAAATTAAAAACGTGATACTTTCTCGTAATTTAATTCATCAAAATGATTGATTACCAGATCAGCCAAAGACAAATCCTGATCTTTAGAATGTAAACTGTTGTAACCAACACAAAATATACTCGCGGCTTTCGCTGCTTTCACCCCATTGGTACTGTCTTCAATTACGATACAATTATTTTTTGGAGCAACAGACAAAGATGCTGCATGCTCAAAAATAGCAGGATTTGGTTTTGATTGCGGAAAATCTTCACCACTCACTATGTGTGAAAAATACTGGTGTAAATCAAAACGACCGAAAACACGGTTTATTGTTTCTTTAGAAGCCGATGAAGCCACAATTAGCTGCATTCCGTTCTGATGAAAATCTTTTATTAAATTTTCTACTCCTTCTAGCAAAGCCAAATCTTCTTTGCTGTCGAATGCTTCATTAAAAATTGATCTTTTTCTCAAAATCAAATCTTCAACTTCGTGTTGTAACTGAAAATGATCTTTCAATTTCTGAAACGTATTTCGGGTTGACAATCCTGTAAAAGAAGTGTACATTTCCTCAGGAACCTCAATAGCCAGTTCCCCAAATTGTTTGTAATAAGCATAACGGTGTACGAGTTCTGTATCTACAATTACACCATCCATGTCGAAAATTACGGTTTTTATCATTTTTTTTTCTTTGAGATTCTAAGATTCTGAGATGCTAAGTTTCTAAGCTATTTAGACAACTTAATTATATTTTGGTTTAATTAAGTTTAATGTTGTTTAAACTTTTAAAACGATTAAACCTTTAAACGATTAAACTTTCTATTCTTTTTTAAGCAAATATCTAATCACTGTTTCGGCGGCATGAAGACCAAACAATCCAGGCATATAACTATTGGTTCCGTAGAATGATTTTTTATAATTAGAACCATCAGTCGTTTTGACACTTCCTTCGTCTGGTTTTTCTAAAGAAAATACGGCTTTTACACCTCTGCTAACGCCCATTTTTTTAAGGCGTTTTCGAACCACTTTTGCAAGCGGACACACTGTTGTTTTAGAAATATCTTTTACAACCACTTTACTGGCAATCATTTTTCCGCCAGCACCCATATTCGAAATGATTTTCACACCTTTTTTCTTAGCTCCAACAATCAAATTCAATTTTGGAGTAATACTGTCGATGCAATCTAAAACGTAATCAAAATCGGTACTCACAATTTCAAAAGCACGCTCTGGCGAAAGAAATTCTTTTACTCTTATCAAATTCAATTCTGGATTAATATCCATCAATCTATCACCCACAATATCTACTTTTGGTTCTCCAACAGTAGAATGTAAGGCAGGCAACTGTCTGTTAATATTGGTAATATCCACCACATCTCCATCTACAATAGTCATGGTTCCCACTCCAGCTCTTGCCAGAAACTCGGCTGCAAACGACCCTACTCCACCAAGCCCAACGACCATTATATGGGAATCTTTTAATCTTTGTAATCCTTCTTTTCTAAATAATAGTTCGGCTCTTTCCGTCCATTCTGCCATACCTCTTTTTTGTTTTTTGTTTATTGTTTATTGTTTGCTGTGAATTACAACCTATTTTTAAAAACGGTTGCAAAATTACTCTTTATTTGTTGTTTCAGCTCATCCAAACTCCAATTTTTATATTGTGCTGCCAAGGCATACACTTCTTCGATTCCTACTTCTGCTGTATCCGTTTCCAGAAAAAAACGATCATTCGGAATACTCTCAAAAACAGTTTTCAATTCTGGATTTTGCAATAAATATTTTCCAAACGAAAGATAAAATCCGTTATCAATGAGTCCTTTTGCCATTTGCTTATTTTTCGAAAAACCATGAATAATCATCGGAACCGTAATTTTTAATTTTTTCTTTATGGCAATTACTTCCTGAAAAGCAGCCACACAATGAATCACAACAGGTTTATTATGTTTTTGTGCCAAAAGCAATTGCCTTTCAAAAACGATTTCCTGCAAAGTAAAAGGAATTTCAATGCGCTTATCAAATCCACACTCACCAATAGACAAACAATTTATTTCCAGTATTTTATCATTTATTATCTGCAATTCTTCTTCAAGTGAATTTTCGGCAATACGCCACGGATGAATCCCAATAGAATAATGCGGAATCGAGACGTCAAACTCACGAGGATACTGATTAACGAGTTCCAAAACTGTTTCCTGATTGGTGAATTTGTGAGTATGTAAATTAAAATATTCCATTAATCGTGAAGTTCCTTATGTCTGTTTTTATTTCGAAATAAAATTTTAGGCAAAAATAGTTTAAAGTTCCAAAGCCTCAAAGTTTATGTTTTTCACAGAACCATTAAAAATTATTTGGGCGTGCCCCCGTTGAGAAAAGGGGCTTACTCAGCAATGCGCTTATACAGCCCCTTTCCTCAACGGCGTCGGGCTATCCGCGCTACTTCGGTAGCTTGCTCCTATCCCTCACGCAAAAAACATAACTACTTTTAAAAACATTAACATACTTGAGACGAGTAAAATAGCTACAAAACTAAAAAATTAGTTAATAAACTATAAAAATAGTTTGTGAACTAAAAATATAGTTGTAAGTTTGATTTGAAATTTTATTCTAAATTTTAAAAACAAACAAAATGCAAAAGTTAACAAACAAGGAAGAAGAAATCATGCAGATTTTATGGAAGCTCAAAAAAGCATTCGTAAAAGAAGTAATGGCCGAAATCACCGAAGACCAACCACATTACAACACCCTATCCACAATTATCCGGAATTTGGAGGAAAAAGGATATGTTTCGTATAATGCCTTTGGCAACACGCACCAATACTACCCGCTGGTAAGTATCGAAGAATACCGAAAAAAATTCATGAGCAGGGCAATTGACAATTATTTCAATAGTTCCTATAAAAATATGGTTTCCTTCTTTGCCAAAGAAGAAGAAATAACCGCCGAGGAACTCAGGGAAATTCTAGCCATGATTGAACAAAAAAAATAACCTACTATGGAAACACTATTCATAAATATCATAAAATCCAGCGGATTGATTGCAATGTTCTATATTGCTTATTATTTGCTTTTGCGAAAAGAAACATTTTTTACAGCAAATCGTTGGTTTCTTTTGGCAGGTTTGATGACCTCCGTGATTTTACCATGGATAGTTTTCACTACAATCGTTTGGGTAGAACCCACACCAACCAACATAGATTGGTCAAAAATCCCAATGACACCCGTGCAGGAAGAAAGCTTTGAGATTAATTGGTATTACATTTTAGCAATTGCTTACACAATTGGAAGCGTACTTTTAATAACACAATTTATCTACGACTTTTATAATCTAAACCGTGTCATTAAAGGAAAGTCCATTCAGCACCAAGCCGATTATAAATTCATAGACACGACAGAAAACATTGCGCCTTTCTCCTATTTCAACACCATCGTTTACAATTCATCACTGTACAGCGAGTCGGAAATGGAAAGCATACTTGAACACGAAAAAGTGCACAGCGAGCAATACCACACAGTAGACGTCTTAATCACACGTTTCTTCTGTATCTTTTTTTGGTTCAATCCCTTTATTTGGCTGTACAAAAATGCCATTTTGCAAAATTTGGAATTCATCGCCGATAGCGAAGCAACCAAAAATTTATCCGACAAAAAAGCATATCAACTCACGCTTTTAAAAATAACAACACAAGAGAATTGTGTTGTGCTTACCAATCATTTTTATCAATCATTAATCAAAAAACGAATCGTTATGTTAAACAAAAATCAATCAAAAAAATGGAATTTATGGAAGTATGCTTTAGTGCTTCCAGTATTAGTTGCCTTTATGGTCCTATTTCAAATAGAAGTAATTGCACAAGAGAAAACAAAACCAAAACAGACAATTGAAAAAAAGTTAGCAATAATAGATTTTATTATTACCAAAAACACCAGCAACCAAGAAATCAAAGAGCAATGCGAAAAACTGAATAAAACATTTAATGTTAATTTGACTTTTTTTAATATCAAGAGAAATTCGAAAGGGGAAATTATAAATATTGACGGAAAATTTGAAGACCAAACAGGCAGTGCTAGTTGTAATCAATCTGAAAACCCAATTAAACCGTTTAGATTCTATTATAATCCAACTAATAAAGAAATGGGCTTTGACATGGATATATCTAATTCAAAAAACAACAAAGGAAGACAATCTACTTCTAATACTATTTCATCACCAGCACTTCCACCAAAAGTTAAAACGATAAAAATTGCCCCATCAGTTTCACCAGCGGAAAGTACTGCTACTCCACCAGCACTACCACCAACTGTAAAAAGCACTACTCCGCCTGCTCTCCCACCAAAGGTTTCGACAATAAAATTCACATACCCTACTGAAAAAAATCAAATAATAGCTTCAAATAGCAACAACAAAACTGTTTCAATCAACGAACCAATGATTATTATTGATGGAGTAAAAGCAGATTCAAAAACAACAGTCAATAGCTTAAATAAAGAAGAAAATAACAAAACATATTTTCAAATTAATGGACCAGTAACCTTACCTCCAGTTATCATAATGAATGGAGTCAAAATCAACAGTATTTCCAGTGTGAATGAAATTAATCCTGATGCCATAAAAAGCATGAATATTTTAAAAGGCAAAACTGCTGAAGATAAATATGGAAAAGATGGGAAAAATGGGGTAATTGAAATTACAACAAAAGAAAATGCTGTTATTTTAAAAGAATCTCCTAAAAAGGATTGATAAAACACTAAATTAAAAAAGACGGTTCAAGACCGTCTTTTTTGTATTTTTAAAAATAAAAACAATATGTTTAAAATAGTAGCAAAAATCAACAAGCTCATTTTACCAAGCTTTACCAAACAAAGATTAGATATTTCAAAAGCCAAAAAGTGGCAATTGGCAATTATTGGGTATCGCTATTATGTGACTTCCAGAGCACTTGAGTAAATACAGTCTGAAGATCTCAGTTGGCAGCAATCAGTAATTTGCAAACTTAATTCTGCTATCTGAACACTAATAGGTTATTGCCGCAAAAATCTCATTACCGGCAATTTTTTCTCTTCCGTTCAAGAAAGTGATTTCCATTAGGAAATTGCATTGTACAATTACACCACCAAGTTTTTCGACCAATTCGCATACCGCTTTTGCAGTTCCGCCAGTGGCCAAAACATCATCGTGAATCAATATCCTATCTCCTTTTTGAATGGCATCCGTATGAATTTCAAGCGTATCAGTACCATATTCCAAATCATACGAAGCAGAAATGGTATCAAAAGGTAGTTTATTGGGTTTTCGAACAGGAACAAAACCTGCATTCAATTCCTCGGCTAAAAGCATTCCAAAGAAAAAACCACGACTTTCTACTCCAATTACTTTATCAATTTTTTTATTTTTCAATTCTGAAACCAGGATTTCCAAACATTCTTTTCTTGCATTGGCATCAATTAGCAACGGAGTAATATCTTTAAATACGATTCCCTCTTTCGGAAACCCCTGAATATCACGTATATATTTTTTTAAGTCCATTTTTTTTAATTTTTATGTAAATTTCGGCTTGCAAGATACATATTTATTCCTATATTTGCACCCGCAAACAGGTTTAGCGAACGTTAAACAAGTTTCAAAAAGGCCTCGTGGCGCAACTGAATAGCGCATCTGATTACGGCTCAGAAGGTTACTGGTTTGAATCCAGTCGAGGTCACAAACTTAAAGAATGAATATTCTTAAACACCAACAAAACCCGCTATTTGCGGGTTTTTTTATGGACTTTATTAGTCAATGTTGGTCAATATTCGCCATATCTATTCCCCCTCAGACTACCCCTCATCATTAAATTGGCGATTTCTTATAAATCTTTGAAAAATTCCCCTAATGTAATCTTATGAATTTCTAAGACCTTCATAAGGGTCTTCAATGTAATATTTCTTCCGTTTTCTATTCTCCAATACTGAACTCTATTAATATCGTATTCGAAAGCAAATGTTTCATGACTTGTATAACCTTTTTCTTTGCGTAGATTCTTAATCTTATCAGCAATCTGAAATATCTTTTGCTCTATTTCTTTTTCTAAATTTTCCATTAAACGAAATTTGGAAAATAACCGCATAAAATTTACCGCATAAATTATACTGCATATATTATGTATTTTACTAATTTAGCCGAAAAATCATGATTATGAAACAGATAGCACTTATCTTAATAACTATCCTAATTTTAACAGCAAAAGGAAATGCTCAAGTTAAAATACCGCAAAAAATAAACGATGAGTTTGCTTATTGGATAGTAGAAAATTATAAACACGGAGATATGAACACACAAATATTTATTATTAATATCCTGAGTGAAAAAGGAATTGAAATGAATAAAATTGGTGGCATAATACAATCCATTGGGTATAACCAAAAAAATAGAAATTTGCTTTTAGAAGCATTCCATGATAGACTAGGCAACGAACCAGAATACTTATACAAAAATCTTGTATCAATTGGTATTTCAGCTACTAGCTCAAAATATCTTACAGATTATATTACTAAGGAAAAATACAAACCTCAAAAGGCTACAAATAAAATTCCAAAATAATTTTTTACACTATATGTTCCACGCAAATCTAAAAATTACAAAACAACCATGAATAGAATAATCTTTATAATCTCAATTATTCTTTTTCCTCTTGTAAAAGGGCATTCACAAATTAGCAACGCTACTGAACTTTCAAATTTTGCTAAATATAAATATGACATTAAGAATAAAAATCTAATCGAGAATAAATGGAGTTTAATCAAATCAGACAACAACATTGAAGATAATAGAGGGGTAATAATATCTAAATCGATGTATTCAAAAAACTATGATAATAAAAACGAATCTCGATTATTGATTGAAAAAAAAATCTATCCTGATAATAAAAGCGTAATACTATTATGGACAACATTAATTATTTATAATGGTAGTCATTTTGACAAACTTATAGACGGTCTTGAAAAATTAGGTTATAAATTCAAACCTCTTACCAAAGGAAAATTGTTTGCTGGTTCTCTTGAAGAAAAATTTTTAATAACATCTGAAATCAAAAATATAGAAGACGATAGTTCTAAATGGTACTACGAAATCAAATTTGTCTATAACCCGAATTAAAAATTAATTTATTTTGTACAGAAACGACCTCAAAAGGGTCGTTTTTTTTATTGCTAAATTTTAATATGTAAGAAATTTCACTTTATTTTACTATTGTGTTAATTAAATTTTTTTCCAATGTTAATTTAATGTTACCTAAACATTAAGTTTTTGTTAAATATTTCAAAAACACCCTGAAAACCGACTAAAAAAAAATCTCCCGAGAGTTTATATAAGTATGAAATATTAAACATAAAATAAATGAAAAATTATTACTCTGTTAAAACCATTATGAGAAAGGATAAAAAAAGAAATGATGGAACTTATCCTTTGAATTATTTGATAATTTTTAATTCTCAGAATTTGAAATTGTCCGCTAAACATTATTTACCCCTTAATGAATGGGATTTTGAAAAGAACTCCCCAAAAGGTATTGGTAATTCTATACTAAAGAAGAAACTCCAAAATGAAGAAAAAACAATTTATAACCATCTATTGGAATTGGAACTTTCTGGAAAGCCCCTTACAAAAGAATTGATTAAAGAAAAATACTCAGGCGGTAATACCAAAAAAGATTTCTTTTATCACTTTGATGAATATTGTAAAAAGAAATTTAGAATGATTGAAGAAGGAACCCAATATCACTATGAGTTATTCAGAAAACAATTGAAGGAATACAGAACAAATATTGACCTTGAAGAAATAGACTTAAAGTTTATTGAAGATTTTCTATACTACTTGGCTACTGAAAAAAAAGTAGGTGTAAGTGGAATTGCAACTCGAAGAAAAACCTTTTCTGCTGTTTTAAACAAATTCGTAATTGACAAACTGATAAAAGAGAATCCATGTAAGCATATCAAATTACAAAAAGAAAAGGAACGAAATGACTTTTTAACTTCAAAAGAAATTGAAAATATTAAGAATGCAGATTTAAAAATGGGGAACCTAACCAATGGTTTAAATCTAACTCGCAAATTATTCCTATTCAGTTGCTATACAGGGTTAAGATTTTCTGATGTAATGAATTTAAAAAAAGAAAACATTGTTGACAACAAAAAGTTGGTTCTAGTGATGAAAAAAACAAAACGAGTATTAGATGTTCCTTTAAATTCATGGGCAATTAAACTTTTAATCAGTTTAAATATAAAATCAAAAAAACCAAAAGAACTGATATTCGAAGGAAGAGAAAATGTATCAGTCAACAGAGACTTAAAGCTTATTGCAAGAATTGCGAAAATAAAAAAAAGATTGACTTTTCATGTTGCCAGACACTCTTTCGGCTCAATGTTAGCTAAAAACGGAATACAACCCTACTTAATGATGAAACTAATGGGACATACAGATATCAGGATGACTCAGCGATATGTAAACTCAGATGAAGAAATTTTAACCAATGCTATAAAAACCGTAAACTTCAATTAATCATGAATAAAGAAATAAGTAATACAATAAATCCCAAACTATTTAAAAGAAAAATTCTTGAATTAGTTTACACCAAAAGAGAATTAGAAGCTGAAAAAAATAAGAGCCTAGAATACAAAAAAAATACCATCAAGCCTAAATTAGAAACAGACTTACTTAAAATTGATGATATTATTAGAGAATATGGTTTAAGTAGAAAAACTATTGATAGAATGAGAGAGAGAGGTTTAAAAACCTCTCAGTCCTCACCCAGAGGTACTGTATGGATTATTAGAAAAGATTTGGAAAATTTTATAAAAAAAGATAGATATGGTCGATAACGCAATTTACAATGCTAAAAATATAACTCTTACGTCAGAATTAAAAAATATGTGTTGGAAAGACGTAAGTGATGACGATGTACCCAATAAAATTTTAAAGAAAACAACATTATTTAACGATTTTACAGATAATAAAAAAAAATTCGGATTAAAACTCTTGCTTTCAGAAAACATTATTACGGGTTTATATTCGTTGTCTATAACAGGAAGCATTAGAAAATGGTATTTCAAGGAAAATTCAAGAAGTGATTTAACTTATGACGAATTTATTGATTGTATAGAAAAGATTGAGTACAAATTAGGTCTAAAAAAAGGAAAAATCTGGAAATTATTCGAAATAACACAATTAGAAATTGGGATTACATTGTTACTAAAATCATATTTCCATAATGTAATAAATTGTTTTGTAAGATATAGAAATTCCATAAGAGATAACCAATACGAAAGTACAGTTTATTTTAAGTTTCAGAATTATGAAATTCTTTTCTATGATAAATTTTTAGAAATGTATGATTTAAAAGTGGATGAAAAAAAGACATGGACTAAAAATCAACAAAACGTATTTAATAAATTTCATTTTTTAAGATTCGAAATAAGCGCCACTACGGTATCTGGCACTAAGTTTAAAGATAAATATGACACCCTTGAATTATTAAGAGACAATTGGAATTCATTACCTACAATGCTTGAAAAATATTTGAACGATATAACTTTTGTAGATGTAATTTCTAAAGAAAAAAACAATAAAAAAAATACTCATACAGGTCTTCTAAATTATACAGATTTTATAAATCGTTTGATTTTTGATGAAATCGAAAATAAAGGACTTCTTAACACTATAAATTTATTTGACAAATTAGTACACCCAAACAATAAAAGTAAAAATTTTAAAGATTTATTAAATAGGTATAAATCGAATATAACGAATGAGATAGATTTAATTGGCGAATTAAAAAAGGAATTAAGGAAGAAATTGGATAGATTATATAACAACAGTAAGATTCGATAGTGTATTATCTAATATTTCTATGAAAGTATGAGAGTATGAAAGTATGAAAGTATGAAAGTATGAAAGTATGAAAGTATGAGAGTATGAGAGTATGAGAGTATGAGAGTATGAGAGTATGAGAGTATGAGAGTATGAAAAGCTGTAAAAGCAAAATCATCGTTCGGGCAAAAATTGATAAAAGACAAAAAGAGAAATAAAACGATGCTTTCAGAATACAAACAATTAATCAACTTTTTCCAAAGGATAATCAAACAAGAGTAAAAAAAAATCCAAAACAAAAAAAATCATGAAGTATTTGAGAACAAACTAAGTTTTAATCCTAAAAAACGAGATAAAGTAATTATCGAAATCAAATCATTTCTTTAATCAAAAATAGAGGACTAAATCTGCCCTGTATTGACTTATTAATACAATTGAGCCACGAATATACCTAGATCAAAATTAAATGCTTAAAAAGCACCTTATTTTTCTGGATTAATTATACAACTGGAAAAACAGTTAAACGAGGCATTTTTAATGAAAAAAAAGACAATGGTCTGACTGAAACTCATTTAATATTTTTTCTTACCCCTATTTACTGTGTAGCACAAAAACAGTTGGAATACACAATTTATTCGAAGCAGATTTATTGCATTAAATTCATATATTTGAGAAATGAAGAACACGAAACAAACATTCGTCAACAAACCCAATTAGACATATATCAGAATGTTTATTTCGTATCATCCATATTCTTAAAACCAGAAATATGCATTACAAATTAACAGAAGAAATTATTGCCCTTAGCGATTCCCAAGCGTGGAATTTTGCCAAACTGGAATGGGATTTTAATTTTGCATACTATTCTGAGGATTTACAGACGTGCTTATGTGGTCATTACCCAATTAGAAATATTTGTGTAATACGAAATAAGAAAAATTCAAACCAAACCGAAGTTGGAAATTGTTGCATAAATAAATTTTTAGGAATTGAGGATGGAAATAAAATATTTACTTCGATAAAGAAACTTAAAGATGATAATTCTAAAAGTATGAGCGCTGAAGTAATTGATTACATTTATAATAAAAATGGAATTTCAGATTTTGAGTATAAGTTCTACGTAGATATATATCGAAAAAGAAATTTAACACCGAAACAACTTGCAATAAAAGTAAGTATAAATGATAAATTTCTAGCATTTACAAGTTATGAAACTAACTCACATTTTAACCGAATAAATCTTGTTCTGAAATGGGCAGAAAATAATTCTTCGTTTGACAAAGATTTCATATTGTCTTTGAAAAAAAATTGCGAAAGGAATGGGAAGCTATCTGAAAAACAAAAAATGGCTTTGGAAAATATAATTACAAAATTTAAAATCGAATAAAAATACGGTTGGTAACAGCTAGAACGGATTTGAGCAATTGACTTACATGCAAAGACAAAAGCACACAAACAAAGACAGAACAGAAATGGCAAAGAAAAAATATTATGTAGTTTGGGTTGGACGACAAACAGGTATCTTTGAAACTTGGGACGAATGTAATGAACAAATATTTGGTTTTCCTAAAGCTGTCTTCAAATCTTTCATGACAAAAGAATTAGCTGAACAAGCTTTTAAGAGTTCAAGCAAGGACTTTATAGGAAAAGATATTTTTGAAACGGAATTGACACCCGAACAAATTGCATTAATTGGCGAACCAATTAAAGATAGTATTTCTGTTGACGGAGCTTGGAATACCACCACAGGCATTGTGGAATATCAAGGCGTTTATACGAAAACAGGCAAAAACATTTTTAAAGTTGGTCCGCATGAGGACGGAACAAATAACATTGTTGAGTTCCTAGCAATTGTTCACGCATTGGCTTATTGCAAACAGCATAATTTGAAATTACCAATTTATTCTGATAGTAAAACTGCTATTAGTTGGGTAAGAGATAAACAAGCACGAACCAACCACGACAAGAGCGATAAAAACAAAAAACTGTTTGAACTTATAGACAGAGCAATTAAATGGCTAATTGAAAACGAATATGACAATGAAATTCTGAAATGGGAAACACGGGCGTGGGGTGAAAATCCAGCTGACTTTGGAAGAAAATAAAAGATTTTTTTGCTATAAAATACTAATTGAATTTTGGAAACGAACACAAAAATAGATTTAAGCGCATTAAACGATAAACAACTAGATGCTGTTATCAGCGAAGACAAACGCCTTTTGGTTCTTGCAGGTGCAGGCTCGGGCAAAACAAAAACTCTTTTGCAAAAACTTATTTACCTCATTGAAGAAAAAGGTGTAAGTCCTTCAAGCATCCTTGCTATTACATTTACCAAAAATGCAACAAATGAAATGCTTGACCGACTTATCATTTCGGCAGATGTAAGTGGCGAATATGAAAAACAACTTTTTGATAAACGTAAAAGTTTAGCAGACAAAGACAAGGAAAGATTTTTTCAACAAAAAAAACACACTTGGATTGACGGGCTTACAGTTAAAACATTTCACAGCTTCTGTTACAGCGTTTTGCGTAATTATGGCGTAAACGAATTTGATAATAAATTTAAGATTATTGGAGACGAAAAACGAAGTGAAGATGATGAACTATCAAAGCACATTGCCCCTGTAACTGCGTTTGAAGTAATGCACAAACTTTTGATAGAAGAATGCGATAACACAGAATACCTTTTACATCTCAAACGATACATACTCGATTATATCATTGACAAAATTCATTTAAAACAAATTGACCCAAAATATTTACCAAAAGATGGCAAGTATTTCACAACGCTTAACGGAACAAAAGTTCGTTCCAAATCGGAACAATTTATTGCAGATTGGTTTTATCGTCATAGTATCAAATTTGAGTATGAGCCTTTGCTAAACGTAAAAGATTTTTCGTTTAGTCCTGATTTTTATATTCCTGAAGCAAATCTTTACATTGAACACATAAGCGATATAAGTTTTCCAACTAAAGACAAAGAAGAACAGTTTAAAAAAGGAAATCTTTTGTTAGTGAAAACTTTTGAGAGTATGACAAAAGACTCTGCCTTGTTCAATCACACGCTTGATAAAATTGTAAAAAATAGGCTACCAGCAGACTATCACAAAACAATTTCTATCAACTTCAAAGAAGAGTTTAACGGCTATCACGAGGACGTGAAAGATTTTGTTCAACAAATCATGCGTATTACGGATATGATTAAAGTTGAAAATATCAGCCTTGACATCGTTTTACAAAATGCAAGACAAGACCAACACGAACGAGTTCGTAATTTTTACGATTTGGCAATTCCAATTGTAAAAAAATATATTCACTATTGCACTGATAAATCCTATCTTGATTTTAACGATTTGATTTCAAGAAGTACTTCTTTATTTCAAAATCACGAAGATATTGCAAACAAATACAAAGGAAAATTCCAATATATCCTAGTTGACGAGTTTCAAGACGTAAACAACTTACAGGTTGAACTCATTAAACTATTGCTAACCAACAACACACAGCTTTTTTGCGTTGGTGATGATTGGCAAAGTATTTATGGATTCAGAGGTTCAAACGTCAGCTATATTGTTGAATTTGAAAAACACTTTACAAATGCAAAAACGATAAAACTCAACCTAAATTACCGTAGTACTCAAAACATAGTTGGTGCAAGCAACGAAGTTATTAAACACAACAAATTCAAAGTTGATAAAGATGTTCAGGCATCAAAAAAATCTGAACATAAAATTGTTGTTTATTCAGGTAACACCGAAGATGAAAATTTACAATTCTGTTTTGACAAAGTAAAAGAACTTTTGGAAGATGGAATAAGTAATGACGAAATTTTGTTTTTGTATAGGAGAAGTAAAATGTTTAGTCCATATTTCTACAAATTCAAAAATGAAAACATTCGTGTTCAAGGCAAGACAATACACGCTTCAAAAGGACTTGAAGCAAAAGTTGTTTTTATAATTGGTTTGACAGAAGGAAATGGTGGCTTTCCTGATATTTGGCTTGAGGACAGGATTTTTCAGATAATTAAAAAAGCAAATCACGACTTGCTAATGGAAGAAGAAAGACGCTTGTTTTACGTTGCTATCACTAGAGCAAAAGACAAACTTTTTTTAATCACTCAAAAAGGGAACGAATCAAGTTTCTTAAAAGAAATTCCATCAGCATTTACTGTTAGGACAACAAATGCAATTAAACAGGTAGTTGACAAAGTAATTATGTGTGACAGTTGTTTCAGTCAATTAGAAAAACTTCACGTTTATTGCCCATATTGCGGACAAAAAGTAATGGACAACATAGAAGAAAATATTAAAAATGAGAAAGCATACTCTGTTGACGAAATCAGAAAAACCCATACACAAGCATATCAACCTTGGACAAAGGAAGATGACGAAAAGCTTGAATTTCTTTTTTGTCAAGGGAAGAATCCAAATGAGCTTTCAGCAATATTCGGACGAAATTTAGGCGGTATTAACGCAAGAATTGAAAAACTACAACTCAAAGAAAAATATGACAAATAATGCCCAACCACCAAAATCTAAAATATGACAATTGTAAAACCGTGTCCATTTGAAATAGAAGCTAGTTTAAAAAAATGGGATAATTTAGAAAATTATGTTTTACAGGAAAGTAGTTTAAAAAAATTATTTACTCAAACATATCCTGAAAATATCGACATAGATGATGTGTTAATAAAAGTTTGCTCTCTTAATGATTTTTATAGCACAAATATTTTCTCGCCTTTCTCTGTTGCTAAACATATTGTCGAATTAAGGATAGATGACAAACTTAAAATGGAAGATTTAACAATCGTTAATAAGATTGCTAATGTAAAAATGCCTGGAGATAAAAAAAGAAATTTTTATTCCTTCGCATCAAAATATTGTAGTCATCATAAACCAAATATTTATCCAATTTATGATTCTTTTGCGGAGAAAATGCTTTGCTATTTTCAAAAAATTGACAAATTCCATAATTTCAAAAAATATGATTTGAAAGATTATGAAACCTATAAATATATTATCCAAAAATTCAGTAACTATTATGGTTTGGATGATTATGATTTAAAAAAGATTGACAAATATTTATGGATAAAAGGGAAAGAACATTTTGCAAAAAATTATAAACCAAAGTAGAACTAGTAGAACTACTTCGCACAACATAATCTAAAAAAAGAAAAAAGTAAATATAGAATCCAAATCATTCCTTTAAATAAAAAATTAAGTACTAAATCTGCTCTGTATTGGCTTATTAATACAATTGAACCCGAATATATCCAAATAAAAATTCGATGCTTAAAAAGCACCTTGTTTTTATGGTTTAATTATTAGGACAGGAAAAACAGATAAATGAGCCATTTTTAATGAAACAAATAGATAATGTTCTGACTGAAACTCGTTTGTTTTTTTCACCCCTATTTACCTTTTACAGAAAAAAAGTCTGGAATAAGCAAATTTATTCCAAGCAGATTTCTTACTTTAAAATTCTTATATTTGAGAAACAAAGAGTACAAATAAGCAATCTTCAATCTACCTGAATTAGTATATCTAATAGAATAATTGTCGTGCTTATATTCAAGTAGCAAACATTTTTTAACAATCTGCAATAAATTAAGATGAGAGGTTTTGAGTCATACACAGTACTAAAAAATAATATTAGAGATTCTAAACAGATATACGACATTACTTTTCATCTTTATCAAGCTGAAGAGTTACGTTTAAAGCCTGAATTAGAAGAACTCGGCAATAGAAATATATCATTTAAAACTTCTGTAGGGCTAATTGAACATAGCCATAAAGCTTTACACGATAGATTAATTTCTCTATACCCTTTTAAGCTTAGACAATTGATATTAATCAATACTATAACTGCTTTAGAAGTTTTCTTGACTGATGTAATTCTTGAAATTTTTAAAAGAGATATTAGACCTTTCAAAATAAATGAACCGATTACCTTTCAAAGAAATTATCTTTTAAGCTTAAGTTCAATTGATAATTTAAAAGAGGAAATTATTGTAAAAGATTTCAGAAACTTGACAAGTGGAGGTTTAGCACAAATAGTTAAATATTATCTGAAAAACTTTGACATTGACATAAAGAATTTAGGAATTAATTTTAATGAAATAGAAGAAATACACACCCGAAGACACCTTTTTGTCCATAGAAACGGAATCATTGACAATGATTATGTAAACAAATATCCAGAGTATAATTTAAAAGCTTCTCAGCAACTAAAACTTACTCATGAATACTTGTTATTCGCATTAGAAAAATTATCTCAATTTGCGACATCAATTAATAAAGCATTGTTACTCAAATTTCCAGAAATAAATAGAAAACCAATTTATTATAATGGAACTAAGGAATTTAACAAAGAGCTTAAAAACATAATGCTTGACATAAGTGTTTTAAGCGATAGCTATGACGTTACTGATTACTTTAATAATTTAGAAACACCATATAGAAAATTTTCAGATTACATTGTAAAGATTATAACTTATGACAACTCATGTTTATTATTCATTACTGGAAAACAAGGAGAAATATCCTCATTTTACAAACATATCAACGAAAATAAATTTTTAAAACTTAATAAAACAATCCTAATATAAAATAAAAAATATTTGCAATTATGGAAATAAAATTTACTGGTAAGTATAAATCAATAACATCTTTTGATTGGTCTAACATACCGAAATTTGTAGTTATTACTGGACCAAATGGAACTGGAAAATCTCAATTGTTAGAATTAATTTTTAATACCATAATCGATAAGCAAGGAACGACAGAACGACTACATATAATTAATAAAGATATAAAACCAAATGAAGTAGTCTTTTTAAAAGGAGAATGGCAATTAGAAAACACTGCTTATACAGATTTATCAACTATACAATCTCAATTTTCTAATCATTTTCAACAGTTTCAACAAAATCATTATCAATATAACGGTAATCAAAATTCAGAACATAACTTAAAATTATTTTCAACGTTTAAGGAAATCCTTCAAAAAGTTGGAAAACATAATTCTAGTCAAGTAACAAAAGAAGAGTTTTTTGAACATTTTCCTGAAATATTGATTGAACGTGAAAGTCAAATAAGTCAAAAAATAAGTGAAATTTTCTATAATTATAGACTGTCAGAAATAGAACTTTTAGCAAAGCAAAAAAGTAATGAAGAAATAATTTCTGAAATTGGAATCAAACCTTGGTGTGTATTAAGAGATATTATAAAAGAAGCGAAACTTCCTTTTGATATAAATGATCCATCAGAAAATGGCTTTAGAGACGGTTTTCAATTAAAGTTATCACACAATTTCACTAATGAAAACGTTGATTTTAATGATTTGTCTTCTGGAGAAAAAGTTTTATTATCTTTAGTTTTCTATTTATACAATTCTCAAGAAAAAAACATTTTCCCAAAAATATTACTATTAGATGAACCAGATGCGCATTTACATCCTTCAATGTCTCAACAATTTCTGAATGTAATTAAAAATGTTCTAGTAGATAGATTTGGAGTTCAAGTAATAATGACAACTCATTCTCCATCAACTGTTATTCTTGCTCCAATTGAATCAATTTTCGAAATGTCAAGAACGCAACCAAGAATAAAAAAATCTACATCAAAAAACAATTCAGTCTCCCTCTTAACTTCTGGATTAATTTATGTAGGAGAAGGAACAAAATATTTTTTAGTTGAAGATAATGATGATGTAATATTCTATTCTTTTATTTACAATCAATTGACAACAGAAAAACATATTGATGCAGATGTTCCTTTGGTTTTCATTCCTGCATCAACAAAAGACAAATCTGGCGGTAAAGATGCAGTTCAGAATTGGGTTAAAAAATTACAAAGTTCAGGATTGGAAAATATAGTCCAAGGATTGATAGATGCAGATTATGGAAATGAAATTTCTAATGGTGTTTATAAAATAAATAGATACAGTATTGAAAATTATTTAAT
The DNA here is from genome assembly GCF_001761465.1 of Flavobacterium gilvum. Lineage (NCBI taxonomy): Bacteria > Pseudomonadati > Bacteroidota > Flavobacteriia > Flavobacteriales > Flavobacteriaceae > Flavobacterium > Flavobacterium gilvum. The sequence continues at coordinate 3,162,895 of NZ_CP017479.1, forward strand.
TGACCCAATAATTGTTTATGGTGCATTATTAGATAAAGAAAAAAATGAAAAAATAGATGGAATAAAATTAGAATTAGGAGAAGAATACAAACTCAAACTGATGTCAAATATTGAATTACAAAAAATTGCTGATTCAATAATAAATTTAATAGAAACTGAATTACCAAAATATTTTACGGATTTTAATTCTGAAATTGAAAATGAAAGAATTGAAGTTAATTTCGTTAATGGAACAAAGCTATTATATCCGAAATGGTTATTAAATAGAAGAGGAAAAACAATATTACACGAAGTGTACAATGAAAAATTCAAAAGTACAAATATCAATTTTAACACTTTATTTAAGGCATTAAAAAAAATAAATATGTTTCCGATAGATTTAGTAGAAAAACTTAATGAATTAAAAAACGTTAACTAACAGCTACAACTAATTTGAGTATTTGGCTTAATTTGAAAATGGTTTTATATTTGGGTAGATTTAGTAAATCCGAAGAGGTTGCTTATTACAATCCTGCTAACCCAGAACGAGCATTTACTAAATCATAAATTTATTTATAGATTACCCCTCTCATTACCCCTAACAAAATAAGATAGCTATAAACCCAAGTAAATAAAGGGGTAAATTAATTAAGTTTCGACCCAGTCGAGGTCACAAAACAAATCCTTAAACATACTGTAAATCAGAAGTTTAAGGATTTCTTATTTTATTTTGACATTTCCTCCTCAGGTTTTGGGATTGATCGGACTTTTTCAGTGCCCTAGCATTAAACAAGGCCCTTTTAATCTAAATTACTGCCTTTTTGAGATTCATCTTTAGCTCCAATATTTTTATCCGAAGTATTAAAAATAAAGTTCATTCCAGACATCGACTTTGCATCAAAAAGATAATTGAAAAACCGCACTTTATTCGGTGTTTCTGTTCCTATTTTATCTAAATGATACGCCGGTAAACCAGGAAAGGAATGGTGTGATTCGTGTAAATTGAAATTAAGATAAAGAAATCGTGCCACTAAATTTGAAAAACCAACACTTCGGGTGTATTGTATCTGTTCTGAATATCGAATTGGTTTTACTTCATGTTCCCCAGCAATTGGAATTTTTATGTGAGAATGTTGGCTCAGAATAAAAACATCACTAATCACAAGACTGATGAAATAGCCAATCCCTAAATGAGAAATTATCCAATTCCCTTCAAAATAAAATAGCGGAATATATAAAGTAATTTGCAAAAATATATTACGATAAATTCCCTTCAAATGAACTTTTAAAACGTGTCTTCTCAATTTTCCGATATTCCAATAATTCCCAATCCTGTAACCAATTGTAAACAGCGGAAACCAAATAAGCCATGAAATATTTACTAATGTTTTAGTCAAAAGATTGAACTTTGGAGCAACCGTCCCTTCTGTGGTTGGATCTTTGTCGCGAAAACCCGTCCATTTGTGATGCAGGTTGTGAATATTTATCCAACTTATAAATGGAATGAAAGAGATAAAAGCAAAAATATTCCCAAAGAATTTATTTACAAACCTACTTCTAAAATAACTAAAATGTCCGGTTTCATGCAGCAAAATAAAACACTGAAAAAAGAAAAACCCCAAAAGTATTTGTCCCGAAATATAACCAAAAGACCAAACGGGAAAATACGACAAATAAATTCCGAAACTCATTAAAATTACTGGAGTAATCAGGAATAAAATTGCTTTTGAATCATTGGGTTTAAAATCCGTTTTGGGTGATTTCATACTATTGCAGTTTTATGAACTTCATTAAATTTTTTGACATAAATATTTCGCACCTCGTCTTTGTTTTTTTCTAAATCATTAAGAATCCAGTTTTGGGTATCGATGGTTTCTAATATTTCAACTTTAATATTTCCGCTTTTAAGGTGCTCATGCCCTTTTATCAAATTTATTTCTTCCGGAATTCCAATAAAAACAGGAATAATATCAAGCTTGCAAACAGTCGTTAAATGATAAACTCCCTTGTTGAAATTCCCAATTCCGTGAAGTTGGTCGTGAACGCCCTCCGACGAACCTGCGATATTTATTTTTTTAGTTTTTGCAATTTTTTCCAGTTTTTTAAAAAAATCCAAACGCTTTTCCGTTTTATGTTGCTCCGGAATGTATAAAACACCAATGCTTATTGCCGACAAAGTGAGCGGAACAATCTTTAAAGTTCTATCCGACAAAAGAAAAACTGTATTGGTATATCCCAAAGCAGTCAATGCAAAAATGTCTAAATCGGAATTGTGATTGAAAGTTATAAAGTATTGGTTTTCGGAATTAAATGGGATTTCGTTTGGCAACTGAATTTTAATTCCGATTATTTTCAATACTAATTTTGAAGAAAACGAAACCAAGTATTTCCTATTGAAATTCAACAAATAATCAACGGATATAATTCGTAAAATTATACCCATTGAACCGGAAATGATTAGCAAAACAGATGCTATCGTAATTCTTAATTTAGTTTTTATTCTATTTTGCATATAATGGTTTGCATGGATAGGTTCAACTTTCTCTGAAATAATAAAACCGGACTCAACAAAAGCTGGAATAAAAAGTAAGGAAAAATGATTTTATCCAGTTTCAAACCTTTTCCAAACATTTTAAAATATGTTCCTGTAAAAATGTAAAAATAGGGCGGAAATGCTCCGTAAGGCAGGTATTCTTCAACCATCAAATTATGTTTTTTCAACATATTCAAAATCGCCTTTTTTGTATATAAAGCCGTGTGTTGTGGTGCTTGAACTCCCGGCCATTTGTTTTTGAAAAGTTTAAATGTCAATGAATCCAGTCGCGGAACTTCGATTATCAATTTTCCTCCCGGTTTCAAGACTTTTTTTGCCATTTCGAGCGATTTATTTGGGTCGTAATCGTGTTCAAAAAAATGCCACATCGTTACCAAATCGTATTTATTTTCTTCAATAGGCTGTTCGTAAAAAAGGCCTTCGTAAAAATTTATCTTGTCAAAATCAGGATAAGACAAATCTTCCTTGAAATCGACACCACTTATTTTGCAATCGTATTTTTTATTAAGATGGAGCAAAAAAGTACCAACGGCGCAACCCACGTCTAAAATTTCGGTTTGGGAATTTATTTCAACATATTTTGAAACCAATTTATCCTTCTCCCTATCGTGCTTGTTCATCGCCCTTTCATAAAGCGGAGTCAAAAATCCCCAGTCTTTTTTCTTGCGATGCGCAATATATTCCGAGTCATAAAACTCTTTAATTTCGGTAATTGGCAAACGCGGTTTTTGATAAACCAATTCGCATTTTTTGCATTGAACGTATAAAAATTTACCCTCTTTTCCGGTTAAATCATCTTCTCCTACAAGAAACTTTTCAGATTCATCCGAACCACAATGATAACAGCTAATAACTTCAAAATTAAATCTTGAAGGATTTCCTAGCTTTAAAATTTCTTCTTCGGGGTTAAATTTCATTGGATATAAAAATTAATCGGGTTAATAAAAACAACAACAAAAACAGGTAAGGTGCTGTTTTAATGTTTTTTAAAACTATAAAAACAACAATTGGAAAAACGATTAACAAAGTTACTAAATTGATAATTTTTAAATTCGGAATCAAAATTAGCATTGACAAAACAGCAAAAATAATACAGTATTTTTTTTGAATTGGAAATTGAAAATCATCCAAAATTTCAAACACAATCATAGAAAGAAACAATGAAATTGAAACTAAACTAAATTGACCTTGAAGCGCAATAAAAGCCAAAGGATATTTTAGCAAAGGCAAATAACTTTTGAAATTTCTGCTTTTGAATAACAACAAATAAAGAATATGATTCAGACAGAAAAACAAAATTATTCCCTTAATTAATACGGTTTTGTAAAAAAATAATACCCAGAGAAAACCAAAAATCAGAATCATTAAAACAAAAGTCAGCCTTTTTTTTGCTTCAGCGTTTGTATAAATTCTGTCAATTTTTTTGCTGTCGATAACTGAGTTTTGTAAATCATCATACAATCGCATAATTAACAGAAAAAACATAATTAAGCCAAAATTATAAGCATCTTCAATTCCAAAAACGAGTTTGGTTTTAGAAAAAAGAAGGAGAAAGACTGTCAGTGATAAAAAAATACTGAGGCTAAATCGTTGTCTTATATATAGAACAAATTCACTCATTTATAAAAGTAATTTCACCGGTATCGGCATTCAAAAGAATCAAATCGTTATCTTTAATTTTTACTGTGGCGTTTTCAACTCCCACAATTGCAGGAATTCCAAATTCTCTGGAAACAATTGCGCCGTGCGACAGCATTCCGCCACGTTCCACAATCAATCCAGAGATTAACGGAAAAACAACAACCCAGCCTGGGTCGGTTTGTCGCGTAACGAGAATATCGCCCATTTGCAATTTGGAAGCTTCCATAACAGAGGCCAAAACTTTAGCTCGCCCTTTGATTATTCCGCCACAAACTGATAATCCTTGTATCGAATTTCCTGAATCTGTAGCTGTTTTGTTCTGTTTTCGTAATTTTTCAGCATCAGGATATTCGCCAAGATTGCTAGAAAAATCGTCCGGAAATACAACACTTCTGTTTTTTTCAAATTCTAATTTCACATTTTTAATTCGTTCATCAATATTTCCAGAAAGCATATCCGAGGAACTAAAAAGTTCGGCGATTTCCTGATAGCGCAAATACAAAATATCGTCTGCCATATTCAGAAAATTTCTTTTCTGGAATTCAACTCCGGTTTTGTTGATTATTTGTTTGAATTTAAAATAAACCAAAGCCTGTTTCAAACGAACTCTTTCTCTTGCAGAAATCCCTTTAGAAGCCAATTTTATCAGTAAATTTAAAACCCCTATTTGAACAAATGACAATAGAAAAAAGATTCCGTTTTTGGAATAAATTTTATTTTTGAAATCTTTTATAATCGAATTCCGTTCCTCCAGTTTTGACGCAATCAATTTTTCGGGATCGCTGTCTGGAAGCGTGTCGTATTGTTTTAGAAGTTCTATGAATTTTTCTGGTTCTTCGCTGTAATTTTTGGTCGTAAGCATCAACTCTCCCGAGCAACGGTAACCCCAATTTTGAATATAATCATTGATTAAATATTTAATTTCGGATTCATTGGAAGATTCGTTCAACCAATCAAGAAAATCAAGCGGATTTAAATTTTTGAATTTTTCGTAAACAACCGGATTATTTCTCAAGGAAATTTTAATTTTATAAATCAAAACAATCGGAATACTGCTGATTAATTCCGGAATTGCCTGGATTAATTTATTGTGAATTCCATCGGCTTCATCACCGTAAAATTTCCTGCAATATTTTCCCAAAACGCCGTGATAAAGCATTGCAAAAAAATCAGCCAACGAAGCCTTGTACCAACTGTGCATTCTGATTTCGATAAAACCGTGAAAACACAATCTCAAATCGTTGAATGAAATGGCAAAATCAGCCTTTTTGGAATAATTCAAAACTAGAGTTTCAAATTCGGAAACTGTTTTTTCGAGTTGCGAATTAAACCTGTAAACTTCTCTGATGAATTTTAATTTGTTAACGATTCCGACATTATTTTCATTTTTATTCGATTCAGCATAACCCACAAAATTGTTGAACGATTTTGATAAAGTTTCCGAAAAAGGCGATGCCGAAATAATTTCGTGAATGCTACTCATATTATAGTACATTTTGCATCCAAAAGCTCCAATAACATTGGCATAAGACGATTCCAATTCCGAAATTTTAACTTCGGGAATTAAAAAAAGTTTAGATAAATTTTTAAAATAATTATAGTATGAATCCCTTGCAATCGAATACAATAACGGAGTCAAAGCATCCGGATAATTCTCGTTGACATTGGTGTTCGACCAATACATTTTTTTGCTTTTGGCATTCGTGGTAATCGGTCGTGCCTGAACAATATGAAACGTTTCATCTTTAATCGCCCATTCAATATCTAGCGGAAATCCATAGAAATTTTCGAGCGTTTTGGCATGTTTTAACCCGTCTTCAAACGGAATTTTTGTTTTTGAAGAAGTGTTTTTAAAATCTGCCAAAATCGTAAAACTCTCTGGAATTACTTCTCCAGAAACAAGTTTTTCAGCATGACCTTCAACAAATTCAATCAGCATTTCAGCTTCGTTGGACGGATTTCTAGTAAAAGTCACTCCGGCATAATCGGGTTCAATCAAAGTTTGAACTATCACGGCCATCCCGTTTAATTTTTTTCCAGTTTTGTCCTGATAGGTTTTTACATTTTCATTGGAATATGAATTCCAACATTTATAAATATTTTCAATTATTTCGTCTTGTTCAAACGAACTGATAAACGAAGACAACTGCCCCGCAAAGGAATTATCAACGGAATCTTCGCCTATGGCAGAACTCCGAACCATGTATTTATCAGCTCCAATTGCGTTTAATTCGCCCTTTAATTTATCCTTAAATTCAGGAGACAAAGTCGTTTTATCTCCCGAAAAATCTTTAAAAGCATTTGCCAAAATCACAAATCCTTTCGGAACGGGATATCCGGCTCGCATCATTTTGGAAAGATGAAAAGCCTTTGCTCCCGACAGATTTTCAGAAATTTTATGGTTTAAATTAAGAATATACATCAGAAAGAAGATTTTATTTTTAAAGAAACTAAAACCAGAGACATTAAAATATGTGTTAGACTATTTACAAAAAGCAGTAAAATTGCTGTTGAAAAATTTACGCAACCGAGTAAATAATAGACAAGTGCTACTCCAAAAGCTGAATCTATCTTATCGAGCATCACGAAAAAATATTTTTTATTTAATGCCGATTCTCCGGGTTTTATTCCTAATTTCCTCTTAAAGAAAGAGTTTGGAAGTTCAAATGCCATGTAAGCCAAACCCAAAATGAATCCTAAGAATATTGGATTTTCCAAGTTTAAAAAGGAATTTAAACCGACCAAAAAAATGGAATTCAAAAAGGGAACAATTATAAATCCGCGCCATTTTTTGTTTTCTCCGAAATATTTCACAGATATGCATTTATTCAAAACTGGAACAAAATTGTATTTCACAATCAGCATGTGAATTACATTTGCCAAAATCAACGATGGCAGAATTATCAAAATATGTCTCGAAAAATCATTCATAAGTTTCAAGCATTTCAAGCATTTTGAACGCATTATTCATGACTCTTTTGGAAAAATCATATTTTACCAAAATTCCCGAAACTTCGTAAAACGAAACCCGACAAGCCAGATACACTTTTAATGAATATTTATAAGCCTTTAAATATTCAAGCCAACATTCATTTTCGTTTAAGTTGTGATGAAATTTCAAATAATGAAAAAGGTCTTCGTTTGTAAAATTGTCATTCAATACAAAACTCAAAAACTCAACGATATCACGGTGCTTAAAGTCTATAACCGCCAATTCCCAGTCATAAAACACGGGATTTCCTGAGTAGTCCATAAAAATATTTCTGGAATTAAAATCGTTGTGAATAATTGATTTTTTAAGATTAATCGCTTCGGCTTCTTCCTCAAATAAATCAATATTTCCAAGCAAATTTTTCAATTGTTCGTGATTCGGATGTTCCTCATTTTCGTTAATCAAAAGGTTAAGAAGTTTTTTGTACAAATCCTTCGATTTCCAAGGCGTAAATTCCTGAACGATTTCAAGTTTGCTTATTTCAGCAGTATTGTGAAATTTATTTATAACGCTGATTACTCTAAAAATATCGTCTTTTTTCCATTTTTCGGGATGATTTTCGGAGTTAACGATTCTAAATTTGGAATAATCCAAAAACTCTTGAATAAAAAAGTAAATTTCTCTTTTGGCATCTATTTTAGAACCGTAATATTTAGGAATGAAATGAAATTTTACGGAAACCAGATATTTATAAATTTCTATTTCCTTAATGTGTGAATTGATAAATTCCAGATTTTCCTTTGAAGATTTGAATAAATCGGAAAGTTTTGGGTCAATAGAAGCCGAAATCAAGTGTAATCCTTTAATAACTTCCTCATCTAAAGCTTTGGATTTCAGCAATAATTTGGTCTTTGAAATATTTTCACCATTGTTTTGATGTTTGCTATTTAAAGGAACAAAACCAATCAATTTCTTATTGATTCGCGAAGCAATATTTGTAATAATTCCGTTTTCGATCAAATAATCGTCTGCAATATTGATTTCAAAAATGTCCTTTTGATGGTTTTCGTTTAAAGTAGAAACTAAAAAATCGGAAGTTAATTCAGAACGGGTCAGCCAATTTTTAGGTTTGTTTCTTCCCATTTTTTCGTGCGCTTTCGCAAATTCACCACTTACAATTGCAGAATAAGTCGAGATTTCCAATCCCAATGCAAAACCGCAGATTAATTTGGCCAAACGCTCCACTTTCCCGTTTCCCAAACAACCCATTAATTCCAACGCTTCAGATTGTTTGGGCAATTGTGTTCCTCCACCGACAGTTCCAATCACAAGATTTGTAAGATTTAATTGTAACATTAATCCGTCATCTGTTTTTTTTAAGTTTAAAAAACCGACACTCGACTCGTGTATGGAAGCCAAATCCTGACCCGTTGCCACAAAAATTGCAGCAATCGTATTGGCCACATTGATATTGTAACCAACCATTCCGTTGGAAGCGGTCATTTTTTTTGAAGGCAAAAAACATTGGTACAGTTTTTCGCTGGTGGTTCTTAAAATCTGATTAATTACTTTTTCGGTTAGCTTACATTCAGCAGTAACATTTATTCCCCTGCCATTTTCGATATTGGATTTTGAAACTTTCTTATCAGAAGATCCGTTACCTTCAATGATAAAATCGATTGGATTTATTTGGGTATCCAATTTGAATTTGTCAACAATGTAAAGCATGGCGTGCCAAGTGCAGGAAGTCGTCATGTTCTGACCCGAGGCATCGCCAGTAGTGTAAACGAATTTGACATGGACTACCGAATCCATCTGAATTACTTCAATTTCATTCAGTTTGGCGTGGTTAGAATATTGCTCAGCAACTTTCTTGATATCTTGAAAATTGGCAATTGCATATTTTTTAAATTCCAAAGCTTCATTTACTTGGTTAAAAATAAACATTGGAACTCTGCACATTTTTTGCCAAACAACATTCGCCGAAAATCCTCCGCTATTGGTTATAGCCTTTGCGCCTCTGTTCATGCTTGCAACTAAAGCACCTTCCAAAGTTCCTGCAAGACAATAAACCAATTCTTCGTTTTCATTAAACAAAATCGGCCCTACGATGCCTAAAGGAATTTCGGTACTTCCAACAAAAGACTCAATATTGTTGTTAATATCGTCAAATTCAAGATCTGTTTTAGCAATTTTATTAACATTAAAATTATTCTTCTCCATAAATTCGTGCCTCAACTGTGTAGAAACTTTGGTAACAAGACCTCTTCCGGGAACAACTGGGAATTCATTCATAAAAAAAATGATTTGTCTACTAATTTACTTAAATTTATGTTAAAATATTATTTTAGTGTAAATTATTTTAAAAAATTACTGCAAAACATTAAACCGCTAACTTGTTCATCACTGAAGGTTAAGAAATAATCTTAATTTAATTACGGATAATCATGTCATTTTTAAATTAAACGGTTACTAAAAGACAGAGTGTAGTCTTTTTGTATACGCTTTACATAGCGCGTTTTTTGAAATGCCTCCATAGAATACTTTTATTGTGTATCGCTATTTCAGGACTAGACAGTTACAAAACGTAAAAGCCCATTTCTAACGAAATGGGCTTTTTTCATGGTTTTTTTTAAGAATTGAACCAGCATATACACTCAAATATAATTCGATTTGAATATCCTTTAGAGTTAGCTCGACTGGATTCAAACCAAATCAAAAGCATATCAAACTGACCATATTATTTCAATATTGAGGAGGAAATTAACTGCTCTTATATTTACAAATAACAGATAAACTTAAACCTACATAGAAACAATAATAAATTCACTTCTCCTATTGAGTTGATGTTCTTCTTCTGTACAGTTAGATTTATTTGAAGGTTCGCACCCACAATTATTAAGCAATCGTGATTCTCCATATCCCCTTCCTGCTAATCTACTAGGATTAATACCGTTTTTAATTAACCAAGCGATAGTTGATTTAACTCTTCTATCTGAAAGTTCCTGATTATATTTTGCTGATTGTCTGCAATCGGTATGGGAACGTACATCAATTTTCATTGATGGATATTGGGTCATAGTTACTATTATTTTCTCTAGTTCAATAGCTGCATCTTTTCTGATAAAAGATTTGTCTAAATCAAAAAATATCATCGGAATGCTTAATACTTTTGCTAAATCTGAATCTACCCCGATTGCTTTAATACGCTTTTCTATTTTTAAAGGTAAGTCGGTCTTTCCTGACGTATTGCCAATGACACTGTTTCCTTCATTTGATTCATAATTTTCTTTTGAAACTCTTACGTAATATTTTTTACCACAAATCACATCAAAATGATAATTTCCAAACTGATCTGAGACGCCCTCCTTAAGTTGTTGGTGATTTTCATCAAAAAGAATAACTTTTGCACCTGCAATAATTTCTCCCGATTCCTTGTCTGTGATTATACCTGCCAAGATTTGTTCACAATTAAGTTTTTTTATTTCAGTAAATTTATAAATGTCATCAAATCCATGACCTCCTACTCTATTTGAAGTAAAAAAACCTCTCCTAGTTTTGTTATCTATGATAAAAGCAAAATCATCAAAACCACTATTTATAGGTTCTCCAATATTCTGAGATTCTGATATAGAACCATCTTTTTCAATTTTAGAAACAAAAACATCTAATCCTCCCAATCCGGGATGACCATCTGAAGCATAATACAGTTCATTATCCTCTGTAATAAAAGGAAAAGTTTCTCTTCCTTGTGTGTTTATGGTGGTTCCTAGATTTTCAGGAATTCCAAAAGTCCCATCTGAATTTATTGCAACTTTAAAAATATCAGATTGTCCGATTGTGCCGGGCATATCTGAAACAAAAAATAATGTTTTATCATCATTACTTAGCATTGGGTGAGCAACACTATAGTTATTACTGTCAAAAGGCAATTCGTGTACATTACTCCAATTATTATTCACCAAAGTGGCTTTATATATCTTTAATAAAATAATTCTGTTTCCATCCTTTCCGATTTTTCCATCCAAATAATTATTTCTTGTAAAATACATTGTTTTTCCATCCTTGGTAAAAACAGGTGTCGATTCATGAAACTTAGAGTTAATCTTATTTCGCTGAAACTTAATTGATTCCCCCATAGTTCCATCCGATTTCACTTCGGATGCATATAAATTTGAAAAGTATTGATTATCCCATCTAAATACTTTTTTAGATATACCTCCTGTATCTCTTGTCGAAGTAAAAATTAGTTTGTTATCAAACAAAGTACTGCCATAATCAGAATATTCAGAATTTATTCCGGCATCCCAAATAATGAATCTACCTGAATTAGATTTTATTGTTTCTAAGTAATTTTTATTTTTTTCAAATAATTTTGCTCTTTGGTCAAATCCTGATTTTTCATAAAATACTAATAACAGTTTATCTGCTTTGGCATAGTCCCCAACAGATTTCAAACATTGAGAATAACGATAATAATACTCAGATTCCTGTTCCGGATTCAGTAAAAAAAGTTTGTCATACCATTTTGCTGCTTTTTCAAATTCAGCATTAAAATAATAAGCATTTCCTAGTTTCTGAAATATTTTCTCGTCTTCATACCCTTTTTCTGCAACACCTTCATATATTTTAATTGCGTCGATATATGCAAAACGATTATACAGTTCATCTGCTTGTTTAACTTTTTGAGAGTAAACATTGCTTATTACGTTTAGACTTAAAAATACCAGAATAAATTTTAGCTTTGATTTCATGATGAAAGTATTAAAAGAATCTTGGTGATATAATTCTGTCGATTTTTTTAAACAATTCATATCGTAAAAAAATCTCATGGGAACCATAATTATAATTAGCTAATGTTGTGTTTTCCAAATCATATCCATACCCTATGAACCAAGAATTATTTACTTGAAAACCTACCATACCACTAAATGCAGCACTCCATCTATATGCTAATCCTGCTACAAATTTTTCATTTATCATAAAATTTCCTGATAAATCTACTTGAAGTGGAGCTCCTTCAACCATCTTAGTCAGTAATGATGGTTTAAATTTAACACTGCTGCTTAGATCAAAAACATGACCCGAGATAAGGTAATAGTGGATTTTTTCTTTAGCAACATGACTATTTCCTCCAGTATCTGCATAGCGATCAAAATGAATTGTTTCTAATAAATAAGGTGCTGATAATCCTATGTAAGTATTGTCCGAATGAAAATAAACTCCAGCTCCGATATTTGGTGAAAATTTATTATCGATGTTGGTATCAAAAACATAATCATTCTGATCATAATAATTTAACTTCGTAAAATCAACATTCAACAAATTGGCAGATGCCTTAACTCCAAAAGATATTTTATATCTATACGAAGTATTAATTGAATACGAAAAATCTGCAGAAATATTATTTTCATCTGATGGACCTATTTTATCATTAACAATAGATAATCCCAAACCAACATTAGTATTATTGATTGGACTATGAACGGAAAAATTATTTGTTACAGGCGCTCCATCAAGTCCCACCCATTGGTTACGATGTAAAGCAAATAAACTCAACGTTTCTCGTGATCCCGCATAAGCAGGATTAACAACAATTGTATTATACATATATTGAGTATACTGTGCGTCTTGTTGGGCATTACTTACACCTGTTACAACAATTAGAATCAATATTATTATTTTCTTTTTCACTTGTCTGTATTTAAAAATTCCGAAATATTTTATATTTTTTTATTTCCTATTTAGATATAGGTAACCCGATTTTTTATAAATTTTAGAGTCAACTTCTTTATATTTAACAACATAAAAATAAACTCCAACGGGTAATTCTTCAGATTGTTTAACAGTTACTCTTCCTTCAGAAATTCCTTTGAATGCCCTGTCGTTGTTATTATAATTGTCTCTCTCAAATACCAGAACTCCCCAGCGATTATAAATTTCAACCGAATTCTCTGGATAACATTCTAAACCATCTACTCTAAACAAATCATTTAATCCATCACCATTTGGAGATAGTGAATTAAACACTTCGATTTTACATTTTTGAATGTCTAGAACAGTACTTTCATCACCATTATTTGAATTATTATCCGATAAATCCTTAACAATTTCACCGTTAGGTGTTGTACCATAAACTTCTGCTGTATTTATTACTCTTCCTGCTAATAAATCATTAGCTGTTATTGTATAAGTTCCTTCAAATGAAGTTTTGTCAACTGCACCTGGCTTAAGTGAAATTGGACCACCTGTTATAACAACTCCAGGCAAAAAATCAGATATTGTTATATTAGTCAGAGTTACATTTCCTGTATTTGTTATTACAAACGCATATTTAACCTTCTCCCCAGATTCAATCAATCCATCTCCATTTTCATCTGAAGATGCAATTGTTTTTATCAATGCAATTGATGGATTCTCGACAAATTTCTCCACCGAATTCACTGTGATAGTAAGCATGGCTTTTGAGCAATCACCATCCGCATCACAGACTTGGTAGTTAATGGTTTCCGTGCCGTGCCAATTCGCATCCGGCGTGTAGGTATAAGAGCCGTCAGCGGTCATGGCTATCATGCCGTGTAAAGCACCACCATTGCCCCCGACCAATGACCATACGTTGCCTGCGTCATTGCTCGGGCTGTCGTTAGTTGACACGTTTCCACTTATAGGACTGTCTTCATTTGTAGTGGCGGTATCGTTGACCGCCGATGGGAACTCATCTACAGGGCTTACTGTGATGGTAAGGGTAGCTTTTGAGCAATCACCATCCCCATCACAGACTTGGTAGTTAATGGTTTCCGTGCCGTACCAGTTAGCATCGGGTGTGTAGGTATAAGAACCGTCAGCAGTCATAGCTATCGTGCCGTACGAGGCTCCTCCATTTTCTCCAACCAATGACCATACATTGCCTGCGTCATTGCTCGGGCTGTCGTTGTCTGAAACTTTTCCACTAAACGGAGCATCTTCTTCCGTAGTGGCCGTATCGTTTACTGCCGATGGGAATTCATTCACAGGGTTTACTGTGATGGTCAGCGTAGCTTTTGCGCAATCACCATCCACATCACAAACTTGGTAGTTAATGGTTTCCGTGCCGTACCAATTTGCATCGGATGTGTAGGTATAAGATCCGTCAGGAGTCATGGTTACTGTACCGTGCAAAGCGCCGCCGTTGTTTCCAACCAATGACCATACGTTTCCGCCGTCATTGCTCGGGCTGTCGTTGCCCGAAACTTTTCCGCTTATAGGACTGTCTTCATTTGTAGTGGCCGTATCGTTTACTGCCGATGGGAATTCATTCACCGAACTCACCGTGATGGTAAGCATGGCTTTTGTGCAATCACCATCCGCATCACAGACTTGGTAGTTAATGGTTTCCGTGCCGTACCAGTTTGCATCTGGCGTGTAGGTATAAGAGCCGTCAGGAGTCATGGTTATCGTGCCATTTAAAGCGCCGCCGTTGTCTCCAACCAATGACCATATGTTGCCTGCGGCATTGCTCGCGCTGTCGTTGCCCGAAACGCTTCCGCTGAGCGGAGTATCTTCTGCGGTGGTGGCTGTATCGTTTACTGCCAATGGGAATTCATCTACAGGGTTTACGGTGATGGTGATGGTGGCTTTTGCGCAATCACCATCCACATCACAGACTTGGTAGTTAATGGCTTCCGTGCCGTACCAGTTCGCATCGGGCGTGTAGATATAAGAACCATCAGGAGTCATAGTTATCGTACCGTGCGAGGCACCTCCATTTTCTCCGACCAATGACCATATGTTGCCTGCGTCATTGCTCGGACTGTCGTTGCCCGAAACGCTTCCTCTTATAGGACTGTCTTCATTTGTAGTTGCCGTATCGTTTACTGCCGATGGGAACTCATCTACAGGGTTTATCGTGATGGTGATAGTGGCTTTTGCGCAATCACCATCCGCATCACAGACTTGGTAATTAATGGTTTCAGTGCCGTACCAGTTTGCATCGGGCGTATAGGTATAAGAACCGTCAGGAGTCATGGTTATCGTACCGTGTAAAGCGCCGCCGTTGTTTCCAACCAATGACCATACGTTTCCGCCGTCATTGCTCGGGCTATCGTTGTCCGAAACTTTTCCGCTTAACTGACTGTCTTCATTTGTAGTAGCCGTATCATTGACCGCTGTTGGGAATTCATTCACCGAACTTACCGTGATGGTAAGCGTAGCTTTTGCGCAATCGCCATCCCCATCACAGACTTGGTAATTAATGGTTTCCGTGCCGTACCAATTGGCATCTGGCGTGTAGGTATAAGAGCCGTCAGGAGTCATGGTTATTGTACCGTGCAAAGCGCCGCCGTTGTCTCCAACCAATGACCATTCGTTCCCGCCGTCATTACTCGAACTGTCGTTAGTTGTTACGTTTCCGCTTAACGGAGTATCTTCTGCCGTGCTGGCCGTATCGTTTACCGCCGATGGTAATTCATTCACCGAATTCACCGTGATGGTGATGGTGGCATTTGAGCAATCGCCATCCGCAGCACAAACTTGGTAGTTAATGGTTTCCGTGCCGTACCAATTCGCATCGGCCGTGTAGGTATAAGAGCCGTCAGGAGTCATGGTTACCGTGCCGTGTAAAGCACCGCCGTTGTCTCCAACCAATGACCATACATTGCCTGAGTCATTGCTCGGGCTGTCGTTAGTTGCCACGTTTCCACTTATAGGACTGTCTTCATTTGTAGTGGCCGTATCGCTGACCGCTGTTGGGAATTCATTCACCGAATTCACCGTGATGGTAAGCGTTGCTTTTGCGCAATCACCATCCGCATCACAGATTTGGTAGTTAATTGTTTCCGTGCCGTACCAATTCGTATCGGGAGTGTAGGTATAAGTGCCGTCAGGGGTCATGGTTATTGTACCGTGCAAAGCACCGCCGTTGTCTCCAACCAATGACCATACGTTTTCCCCGTCATTGCTCGGGCTGTCGTTGCTCGAAACGGTTCCGCTTATAGGACTGTCTTCATTTGTAGTAGCTGTATCGTTGACCGCTGTTGGGAATTCATTCACAGAACTCACCGTGATGGTGATGGTAGCTTTTGAGCAATCTCCATCCACATCACAGACTTGGTAGTTGATGGTTTCCGTACCGTACCAATTCGCATCGGGTGTGTAGGTATAAGAGCCATCAGAAGTCATGGTTATCGTGCCTTGCAAAGCGCCGCCGTTTTCTCCGATCAATGACCATATGTTTCCGCTGTCATTGCTCGGGCTGTCGTTGCCCGAAACTTTTCCACTAAACGGAGTATCTTCTTCCGTAGTGGCCGTATCGTTTACTGCCGATGGGAATTCATCTACAGTGTTTATCGTGATGATGAGCGTGGCTTTTGAGCAATCGCCATCCGCAGCACAGACTTGGTAGTCAATTGTTTCCGTGCCGTTCCAGTTCGCATCGGGCGTGTAGGTATAAGAACCGTCAGCAGTCATAGTTATCGTACCGTGCGTGGCTCCTCCATTTTCTCCGACCAATGACCATATGTTGCCTGCGTCATTGCTCGGACTGTCGTTAGTTGACACGTTTCCACTTATAGGACTGTCTTCATTTGTAGTGGCGGTATCGTTGACCGCCGATGGGAACTCATCTACAGGGTTTACTGTGATGGTAAGGGTAGCTTTTGAGCAATCACCATCCCCATCACAGACTTGGTAATTAATGGTTTCCGTGCCGTACCAGTTGGCATCGGGCGTGTAGGTATAAATGCCATCAGCAGTCATGGTTATCGTGCCGTGTAAAGCGCCGCCGTTTTCTCCAACCAATGACCATACGTTTTCTCCGTCATTGCTTGGGCTGTCGTTGTCTGAAACTTTTCCACTAAACGGAGTATCTTCTTCCGTGGTAGCGGTATCGTTTACTGCCGATGGTAATTCATTCACCGAATTCACCGTGATGGTAAGCGTTGCTTTTGAGCAATCACCATCAACATCACAGATTTGGTAGTTAATGGTTTCCGTGCCGTACCAGTTTGCATCTGGCGTGTAGGTATAAGAGCCGTCAGAAGTCATGGTTATCGTGCCATTTAAAGCGCCGCCGTTGTCTCCAACCAATGACCATATATTGCCTGCGTCATTGCTCGGGCTGTCGTTAGTTGACACGTTTCCACTTATAGGACTGTCTTCATTTGTAGTGGCGGTATCGTTGACCGCCGATGGGAACTCATCTACAGGGTTTACCGTGATGGTGAGCGTAGCTTTTGAGCAATCGCCATCCGCATCACAGACTTGGTAGTTAATGGTTTCCGTGCCGTACCAGTTGGCATCTGGCGTGTAGGTATAAGAACCGTCAGGAGTCATAGCTATCGTGCCGTGCAAAGCGCCGCCGTTGTCTCCAACCAATGACCATACGTTGCCTCCGTCCTTGCTTGGGCTGTCGTTAGTTGCCAGGTTTCCACTTATAGGACTGTCTTCATTTGTAGTGGCCGTATCGTTTACCGCCGATGGGAATTCATTCACCGAACTTACCGTGATGGTGATGGTGGCATTTGAGCAATCACCATCCGCAGCACAAACCTGGTAGTCAATTGTTTCTATCCCGTGCCAATTCGCATCGGGTGTGTAGGTATAAGAGCCGTCAGGAGTCATGATTATCGTGCCGTGCGAGGCTCCACCGTTTTCTCCAACCAATGACCATACGTTCCCGCCGTCATTACTCAAACTGTCGTTGCCCGAAACGCTTCCGTTGAGCGGAGTATCTTCTGCGGTGGTGGCTGTATCGTTTACCGCCGATGGTAATTCATTCACCGAATTCACCGTGATGGTGATGGTGGCATTTGAGCAATCGCCATCCACATCACAGACTTGGTAGTAAATTGTTTCCGTGCCGTACCAATTGGCATCGGGAGTGTAGGTATAAGAGCCGTCGCTTTGCATACTCACGGTGCCGTGTAAGGCGCCACCGTTTACTCCGACCAATGACCATACGTTTCCGCCGTCATTGCTCGCGCTGTCGTTGCCCGAAACGCTTCCGCTGAGCGGAGTATCTTCTGCCGTGGTAGCTGTATCATTTACTGCCGATGGTGAATCATTCTTGGATACATAAATAGTCAATACTCCTTCATCGCTAAGACCAGTAGGGTCTTCAACTCGATATCTTATAGTTACAGTACCGTTATAGCCAGGTGTAGGAGTAAAAATAAATGAACCATTATAGGTAGGATCCCATTCGATAGTACCTTGATCAATAGTTGGTTCTTCCAACGGTAAAAATTCGAGCTCAGATAATGTGTTATTACCATCCGAATCATTAGTCGCAACTGATCCGGATACCACTGCAGCTGAGCGAGAAATGAAATTATCGTCTATAGCAACTGGGGCAATAGCAACCGGAGCAATACAATTTGGTTGAGCAAAAGTTGTTGAAAAGGCACTGGTACAACCATTCACCGTTTGTGTTACCGTATAGGTTCCAGAAGTATTAACCGTAACGCTTGATGTCGTCTCGCTGGTACTCCAAAGCAAACTACCTGTTGCATTTGTTGACAAAGTCGATGTCCCATTGCAATTATCAACTGCCGATACCACAGGAGCAGAAGGAATAGAATTTACTGTCACCATCACACTTTCACAAGATGAATAACAAGAACCGTTTTCCCATCTTGCATAATATGTTGTTGTTGCCTCAGGTGCCGTAATATTCAATGGATTTCCAGTTCCTACGAGGGTTTCTCCACAACTTGTTGTATACCATTTTACGTCTGTACCAGACCCACCCGTTACACTTAAATCAATATTTCCAGAATCTCCAGAACAAAGATTTTCTCTATTGGCACTTGCAATTACAGGAGATGTAGACGAAGTCACCACAGTAACTGTTGGAGCACCACTTATTCCTGTAGACAAATCAGAATTAGCATCTTTAACAGACACAATAGCATATGTTGTTGTTGCACTTGGATTAACTAAAATATTAGTCCCTGATATATAATTCGAAATCGTTCCTACTCCATTATCAATTGTAACTGTATAAGGAGAAACACCCCCCGTTATGGCTATAGAAAGATTGGCTCCAACTCCGCTACAAATCGTAGCTTCACCTGATAAAACCGAAGCCGTCGGGCCTGAAGTTACAGTAATGTCGGCTGTTTGTTCCAAGGTATCA
Organism: Flavobacterium gilvum; assembly: GCF_001761465.1. NCBI lineage: Bacteria > Pseudomonadati > Bacteroidota > Flavobacteriia > Flavobacteriales > Flavobacteriaceae > Flavobacterium > Flavobacterium gilvum. The sequence goes on from NZ_CP017479.1 coordinate 3,182,113, forward strand.
ATACAATTGGTTCCCAATCTTATTGCTCTAACAGAAAGTGTCGCTGTGGAAGTTAATGGAGATGAAGTCAACGTTATTGTACCACCTGTTCCTAATTTGGATGAGCCACTAGTGGAAGCTCCGTTATAAATTTGATAAATTACGCCATTTTCGGAATTATTTACTGTCATAATAATGTTTGATCCCGAAGGAACTGCATTTGACGAAACTGTATAAGTTGGACTATTTGAAGGGTTTACGCAAACAACTGTTTTCCCTACCGATGCATTTCCTTCGCAATTAGTTCCGGTAGAAGCTGTTGCAGTCACAACACCTCCACAATACAAATCGCAAGTGGACGAAAGTCCTGAAATCGCCCAGGTTCCTCCTGTAACTGTAGCTGTTGAACCTATTTGAAAACCATCTATATACAGTCTGATAACATCACCGTTAGTCCCTGTTCCACTTACAACATCCGAACATTCCAAAATGTCATCCGCATTGATGACCGGTACATTAGACGATTTTGTCCCTACTACAACCGCATTTGAAGTCACACTGGTATTAAGACATAAACTGTTCAGTACTTTAGCTGTTATCGTATGTCCTAAAGCTATACTAAGACCCGTGGCCTTCCAAGTGCCTGTTGCTGAAACAGTAGTGGTAGAACCTGCTACAGTTCCATTATCATATACTTGAATTACCGTTCCGGCTGCTTCTGCTGAAGTTCCTGAGACAGTTGTAATTGCAGATGATGAACAAAGCGGAACATTTACTATAGGAGCAAGTGCTGTTCTGGTTACGGTCGTTGTTGCCGTTGGTGAAACACACTTAGTGGAAGCAATTGCTTCCACTGACAATGTTTGACATTGATTTCCTGAAAGTGATACATCATTGACTGTCCAGGCACCTCCTGAACCTGTTTTTGTCGTTCCCAACGGTACTCCATTGACATATAAATTTACTATAACTCCAGATACATTATCAGGAGAAGCAACTGTTCCAGACACAGAAGTAGAAGTGGTCAATACAGGTACCGTAATTGTTGGAGTACCGGTCGCTGTTTGTGAAGAAGCATATTGGCAATCATACGTTTTAGCCGATTCACACTTGCCCGGTTCCTGATAAGTAAATGAATATGCTGCAGAAGTAAAACACTGTCCTGTCTTGCATTGAAATGAAGCGGTTACGGGACTTCCCGATGAAGTTGCAGGATTCTGATTGTACGGAGCAATTAAATTTGTTGTAGGCACAAGATTTCCACTAGCATCGTACCATCTTACAATTGTTCCTGCCGGATGACCGTTCACGGTTAACGCATATCCTTTACTTCCTGAGACCTTAACAATGTCACTCGTCGCTGGTTTTGATGTCACCGTCGCACAACTCACAACAGTAACCGGATTACAATTGTCTATGGATACCGATTTGCCGGGAGCAGTGGCCGTTGCTGTTATCACATTACCTGAATCAAGCGCCGGGCTTATATTTGTAAGTTCCCAAACACCAGAAATTACCACAGTACTACCAATAGATGTACCGTCTTTATAAACAGTTATTAGCGTTCCGCTAGCTTCCGATGAAATTCCAGAAACCGAAGTCGCTCCCTTATTTATGTTGTTAATCCCTGGACAAAATGATCGAGCTGTACACACTGATCCGGGAGTACAAGGTGTATAATTATTTACAATAGCAGTCATTGCTCTTTCAAGGCTTCCATAGGCAGCATCATCAATACCCGCCAAATCTGAAGCTGAACTTGTATGACAAAGCGTAGATGCCTTGGCTGCCATATTATCTATAATTACCATACGCATTGGTGTAGATGTCGTAATGCTAAATTTTGAAGCTAAATCACTGAACTTTACAAAAAAGTCATAAAAATAATCCGGGTCCCCACAAGAAGTTGTCAAAGCAACCGATTTTTGATAATTGGTTGTTCCTAAATATGAAATTACCGGAGTACAATTCATATTGTTCACATCGTAAACGAATACTCCGAATTTTGTCGCTAATACAATTTCAATTTCAAAACCTGGATTTGTACTGGAATACTGTGGATCTTTATTAGGTCCCGTTCCTCCAAACAATCCATCGGTATCAATCAATATACTATAACTTTTAGCATTCGGTGCAGTTTTACCCATCCTCATCCGAAAAAGCCAGTTTCCATTACCATCAAGATACGACTGAACAGGATCCCTATCACCTTTATCCACAAAATCAGTGAATCCACAATTGGGTCCCGATTCTAAATCGCTATTAGGCTCAACCGAAACAAAAACAAGCGGTTTATAAGCTATTTCGCTTTCTGCACTATCATCTGCTACAAAACCAGTTGTTTTCTTGGAGGAATATCCATCTCCATCGGGATCAAGTACGGCTCTACCTGCCCCAGTAGCTGGTTCATAAATCAATCCAGGCGTAACCTGAGCATCTATTTTTACAAATGAGAAAACAAAAAACAGTACAAAGAAGATTTGATAACTGCCCAAGAAAAATTTGATTTTGGAAAAAAAGACTTGATTCATAAAAATTATTTTAGAAAGTTATTCCCTTGTCGATCCTAAAATAAGGATCCAAAGGCCTCACGTTCCAGATTTGACTTACTATAAAAACTGATCGAAGACATTGTCTCCATCATTCACGCGGGTATCAATCGCATTCATACCAAAGAAATCCGACCAAGGATTATTATGATTTTGAGTTTGTCAGTAAAACATACAAAGGTTAGAGTGACAATAAATATTTAGTCTAATTTGTTTTACCATATTCTGATGCTTCAAAGATTACTTAAACCTGTATCGCGTAGTAAGTAAAATCAGTACCATCTTTAGCTTTTGAACTATTAATAACCCAATATACAGGACACTCTATATTCAATAAAGCATAAACCAAGCCATAAGGTTTTAACCCATTATTGAGAGTTTGAGGGACAATACCCATATTAATAATAAATGAACCTGAAGGAATTTCAATATTCTGACTTGTTTGTGCTCGGATTTTAAAACAATTTACAAGCAAACTAATACACAATAAGACAATAAATAGTTCTTTTTTAACAACCTTGTACTTTGATGATACAATGAAGTTATCATTGGCAACATTAATTATACTTCTTTTGGAATTATTATTCATTATGCGAAAGGATTTAAACATTTTTTTTACAAATACAATACTGTATTCATTATCAGACATCTAACCAAATAAAACTTAATTAAAATTGCCAATTTTACTATATTCACGAATTCAATTCTACTTAACATTGACCTATCAGTTCAAAGGCATTAAAATCATACAATTGATAAAATGATTGTTCAGTTCAACAATATTGTTAAGGTATTTGGATTGCTTAATTTCTGATTTAAACTATTGTTATTTATCCTAGTTATAAAAGACGCTAACTACATCATCTGTCTTCTTCTATTTAATACAAAATCAACTATATTTCTAAAATATCGATTCCTTAATATCTTAGTAACATCGGTGAATATTGACTTTAATGTTGGGTTTCATCGATTCTTACATTAATGCCAATTCTAAGTATGTGTTTCTTCATTTTTTCTTCAAAAAAATAGTGCAGACAAGTATCAAACACTTACTTTTTAGATAATCAATATCACGCTTGGTATTTTCATTATTTTCTCAACATTTTAATCTAAGCTTGCAATTACTTCCTAAATAATATTAGATTTTGGAAAACAGGGATTTTTAATATTCATAAATTTCAAAAGTCAAATTCATTTTCTAGATGTGATTGAAATTTCAAATTTACCCATGTTAATTATTTCCAAAATTAACATAAAAAACATTTAAAAAAATAGATAAAAAGCAAATTTCATCGTTAAAATGCATATTTAAATAAATAAATAAAGTTTTTACTTTCAATAAATAAATATATTCATTACAAACAAATAAGATAAAATAGCTTAGTTTAAAGAATAAAGAAGAGCATTTTGTTAATTAATCAACAAATCAATAACTAATTAATAAAAACACGAAAACATGTGTTTTTTATTAATTATCATGATTTTTTTTCCAATTTTTAAAAGGATTCACTATTATTTTCAAGAAAATGATATATTTCCACAAATACAAAAGGCAATTTAACACAGATATACTGCACAAAACATTTAAAATAATCCTATAATGATTTCACGTATTTCTATATTGATATATTAACTCATCTTTATTTTAAAAAAAGGAGCCTTCAATCAAAGAAAAAAATTAAAAGAACCCAACAACTAAACAATAGATTTTAAAAACTTTAATCCCAACAGGACGATAAACATTTTTGAATACATTTTGAGTGTTATCACATATTACCTCAACAGGATTCAAACGATTAAACAATCATCAATAAACACTTTTGCATACTAATGATTTAAAAAAACAAATAAAAAGCAAGGTTTAAAAAGAAGGATTTTCTTAAATTTACAATAATAACTAATTGTTATTTAGTAAAATAAGAATATTTTTATACTACCTTTATTCTTTAAACCGAAGAAAATATGAAATTCAACCAAGAACCTATTGACTGGAAAGAAATATTTGAACCAAAAAATATCATTCTTAATTTGGTTGGAGTGGCTTTGATCACATTAGCCTTAAAAGGATTTATGATTCCAAATAAATTTTTGGATGGTGGGGTTATAGGAGCTTCGATATTAATCCATGAAATCACACACATCTCCTTCGGTATTTTAGTGCTTGTATTAAATATTCCTTTTTTATTTATCGGAAAAGCTGTGTTGGGTAAAACTTTTTCCATTCAAAGCTTAATTACCTTTTTAATGATAGCAGGTAGTATGACATTTGTAGATATTCAACCTGTAACATCCGATCATTTGCTAATTGCTCTATTTGGAGGATGCTTAATCGGTATGGGAATGGGATTTGTAATTCGTAGTGGTGCAGCGGCTGACGGAATTGAAATACTTGCCTTATTTACAACCCGAAAAATTGGCCTAAATGTATCTGAAGTTATTTTTGGAATCAACTCAACACTGTTTCTTTGTGCGGCTTGGTCATTTGGCATAAGTACCGCTTTATACTCAATAGTTACTTATTTTTCGGCTATAAAATCACTGGATTATATTGCTCAAGGAATAGAACAATACACCTCTTTGCATATCATTTCGTCCAAAAGTGAGGAAATCAAATCATTAATCGTACAGCAATTTGGAAAAGGAATTACAGTTATCAAAGGTGAACGAGGATATCTTCCAGATACATTTCATGAAAAAACAGATTGTGATATCATTGTAACTGTTGTAACCCGCTTGGAATTACTAAGGATAAAAGATGAAGTTAGTCAGTTGGATCCACATGCCTTTATGTACATTCAATACATTAAAGAAGCAAGAGGTGGTATTTTAAGAAACAGGACTAAGCATTAGGATATGAAAAAAAACTGGGATTTATTGTACCACACCATCATAAACTTATTAAAAGAGAACCTTGCCCCTTTTTTAACCTATCATGATTGGGAACATACTGAACACGTCATTAAAATGGCTGAATATATTGGGCATAAAGAAAATATGTCTGAAGAGGATATTTTATTAATAAAAACAGCCTCGTTGTTTCATGACGCCGGATTTATAAACGCTACTTCCGATGGGCATGAAGAAAAAAGTATACTACTCGCGGAAGAAAAATTACCCCAATTTGGTTACACTAAAAACGAAATTAAAATCATCATTGGAATGATACAAGCAACGGCTATTCCGCAAATACCTAAAACCAAATTAGAATGTGTAATTGCCGATGCCGACTTAGAATATCTTGGTACCGATAATTTTGAACGCATAGGAACAAATCTCTACCTTGAAATAAAACATACAAACCCAAACCTAACCATAATTGAATGGAACGAGATTCAAATTAAGTTCCTCCAAAATCATCATTACCACACTCCGTATTGCATTCAATACAGAGAACCTATGAAAAAAAGAAATCTAGAATTACTTATGAAGAAAGCAATATAAGAAAGTAAGATTTCTTATCATTCAATTACTTCATAGGTGTTTACCGGCACTGATTTATTTTTCAAAACATATTCACCATTCCGTTCACACTTAAAAGATTCTTTTGCAATATTAAAAACCGCTTCTGAAATAAGAATCTGACCCGGTTTGGCAACACTTTGCAGTCTTTGAGCTGTATTTACGGCATCGCCGATAACGGTGTAATCAAATCGTTTTAAAGATGCCGAACCAATGTTCCCGGATACCATCTCACCGGAATTAATACCAATCGAAATTTCTGGTTTGTACTTTTTGTCCCCAACTGTTATTTCTTCAATGTTCTTGATTTGATTTTTTAGAGCAAGTCCTGCATCAATAGCCCTGTCCAGATGGTAATCTCCCCTAAAAACAGCCATAACGGCATCGCCCATGAATTTATCGACATGACCTTCTTGAGCTATAATTTCTTTTACGATTGTATCAAATAATCCATTAAGCAGATTCACAACAGTATTTGCCGGAAATTGTTCTGTAATTGTCGTAAAACCGCACACATCTATAAAAAGCACTGTTGCTTCGAGCATTTCATTTTTAAGAAGACTGCTCTCAAACTCCTTGTTAGTCATAAAATTAATTACATTTTCATCTACGTACATTTTGAGAATATTATTCTCTTTTATTGCTTTTATGGTTTCCTGTAATTGTTTAACATGCTGTATGGTTTTCTCCATAGTTAGATCCAGATCATCAAAATCTACGGGCTTACATACAAAATCAAAGGCACCCCGATTCATTGCAGTCCGTATATTTTGCATGTCTCCATACGCCGAAACCATAACGGCTTTCAACATCGGATTGGCTTCGGGCAATCTACTCAACAAAGTCAACCCATCCATTATTGGCATATTAATATCACTTAGAATAATATCCAAATCTGGATGTTCCGAAACCTTCTGCAAAGCCTCTTCCCCATTCTGGGCAAAAATGAATTGGTAAACATTTTCCCGAATCTTTTTTCTAAACTTTTGCTTAACCAAAATTTCTAAATCTGCTTCGTCATCAACTACAAGTATCTTAGCCATTGTTCACTACTTTTTTTAGTTTCTCTTTTAACACATTAAAATCCAATGGCTTTGTCAAAAAATCATTGGCTCCATTTTGTATGGCTTGTCTATGATTTTCCTCGTCTCCATAAGCAGTAATCATCATGACCACTGGTGGCGGTTCTGGATAATCTTGTCGGATTTTGGACAAAAGTTCAATACCGCTCATTCCCGGCATATTGATATCAGAAAGTATTAACACCACTTCCGAAGCTTTCTCTTTAAGGTAATCTAGAGCTTCTTCACCAGAAAGGGAAAAGTCAAATTCAAAATCATGATGTCGTAATTCTTTACGAAAATGTTGCAAAAAAAGCGGTTGCACATCGGGTTCATCATCTACTACTAGTATCTTCATTTTTAATTATTTATTTTAGACAATCACACACAAACAATTAATTTACAATTACTTACAAAATATTAAATTTACGAATTTTATTACTCGAATAATTTACTTTTTTATCCTATTGGAAGTAAAATTGTAAAAATAGTATAGTCATTTTCCCTGCTATCAATAGCAATTGTACCACCATGCCCTTTTACCACTATATCATAACTTAAAGACAATCCCAAACCTGTGCCCTCACCACTTGGTTTGGTGGTAAAAAAAGGCTGCATAATTTTGTCTTTAATGATATCCGGGATTCCAGAACCATTGTCCTTTACAGTTATTTCAACTCCTTTATCTTTTACTGCAGTCTTCACGCTGACTATTGATTTATATCCTTTGTCAGATTCTTTTTGTCTTTGATGTGTGGCATAAAAAGCATTTGTGAATAAATTCAGTAACACACGACCAATTTCTTGTGTTAACACATTTATTTTTGGTAGAGTTGAATCAAAATCAGTAACTAAATCGGCATTAAAACTTTTGTCTTTGGCACGAAGACCATGATAAGCAAGACGCAGGTATTCATCGGCCAGTTTGTTTATATCGGTAGATTCTTTAATAGTGCTTCCAGTTCGGCTGTGTTGCAACATTCCTTTTACGATACTGTCGGCGCGTCTACCATGATGATTTATTTTTTCTAAGTTTTTTTTGATGTCGTTTGCTATTACACTTGCTTCAGAAGTATCCCCTTTAGTCATTTCCTCTTGCATTTCCTCAATGAGTTCTATACTGACTTCCGAAAAATTATTGACAAAATTCAGTGGATTCTGTATTTCATGCGCAATTCCTGCTGTGAGTTCACCCAATGAAGCCATTTTTTCAGATTGAATTAACTGGTTCTGAGTGATTTTCAAATCTTCAATCGATTTGGTCAACTGATTGGTTCTAATAGTAACTTTTTCTTCAAGAATACTATTCTCCCGTTTCAGGGTTCTGGCCCGATAAGTGACATACGAAGGTATTGAAACAATAAAAACAAGAAAGTAAAGTGTATAAGCCCACCAGGTTTTCCACCAGGGTGGTGAAATCACAAGGTCTATCGAATCATTTTTTGTACTCCAAACACCATCGCTGTTGGCCGCTTTTACATGAAAAGTATAACTACCAGGAGAAAGATTCGTATAGGTTACCGATCTTTGGGTTCCGGCCTGCACCCAATCCTTATCATAGCCATCTAGTTTGTAGGCATAAGTATTTGCAGCCGGATCATCGTATTGCAAACCAATATAATTGAAACGAATACGATTTTGCAGGTAAGAGAGTTGTATTTCTTTCTTGCCTTCAGTCAAAATATTGGTATATTCCTCTTTTGTTACTTTGGGATTACTAATAGCTATTTCTTCCAAAACTACTTTTGGTGGAAACGGATTGGCGTCTAGGTTTTTTGGATTAAAAACTGCGACAGCATTTGAAAGCTGAGTCATCAAACGGCCATCATCTAATTTATACAAATTTTGATTATTAGTTCCTAGAGTGTAACCGGTCAAAATAGTATTAAACGGAAAATTTTTAACCGACATATTTTTTGGATTTATACGCGACAGCCCTCTTTCAGTTGCTATCCATAGCTGTCCTAAAGCATCTTCATTTATTCCTGACACCCCATTAAATAATAACCCATTTGTCTCATTTAGCTGTCGTATCCATCTTCCTTCTTTACGATCAAATTCAAAAATACCATTTTGATACGTACCCACCCAAAACCTTCCTGATACATCCTCATATATACTCGTTATACAAGTCATACCTTTATTCTGTATGTTGCTATACGAAATGAAGCAATCCTTTTTGGAATCATAGCGATTTAAACTGCCATAGTTAGTCCCCACCCAAAAATCCCCCTTGCGATCAACATAAGTGGATGTTACCATACCATCATCTAATGCCCCAACATTTTTAGCTGTCAATTTTTCTTTATTTTTTCGATAAGGATAAGCTTTAATTTTTTTTGTTTTCGGATTAAATGAACATATTCCTTTGTCAGAAGTATACAACCATATTATTCCATTGCCATCTTCAAAAGGGTTTGCCAAAAAACCTCCAGGAATTATTTTATCTATTGCATATTTATCTTTCTTTCCTGTTTTTACATTGTAAAAAACTAAACTTTTCGTAGTGGCTATACAAAAATTACCATCCTTGGTTGAACATCCTTGATAAATAAATGAATCATCAAGATCCGAACTATAAATTTTGACAAAACTATTTGTACCCTCTTTCCATTTATAAATAGCATGTTCGTCGGCAAACCATTGATAACCTTTTTCGCCTAAAGCGCAAATAACTTCTCCTTTAGGATAACTATCTAATTGTTCTGAGGTGTGTTTATAGATCGTAAAAGCACTTTTTAGGCGATTACTTTTGTTTGCACCAGCCCAACCAAAACCTACCCAAAATGCATCGGTATGGTCAATCATTTTTGAGGCCACCCAATACTTCCCACTTACAGATCCTGCTCGTTCAGGATCATGTTGGTATCTTTCAAATTGAGCCTTTTGGGGATCAAATTTTACTAATCCGCTTGGAGAAGACAACCAAAAAGAATCCTCTTTGGTTGCTTTAATATCACCAATCCATTCGATTTCTGAAGGCTTAGCGTATTTAAAACCAGTTTTAAAGTAATCAAATTTATCTGTTGTCCTGTTTAATCGAACTAATCCATCAAAACAAGCAAACCATAATTGCTTTTTCTTGTCTTCATAAATACTATTATATAATTTACGTTTATAGGAGCCAATAGTATAGACTTTCGTTCTTGAATAATCGAAACATTCAGGGTTTGTTTTTAATTCTTTATATGTATTTAATTTAGAATTAAAACGAACAATCTTACAATCATTAAGTTTCCCATGAAAAGTTACCATCCAAAAAACACTAGGTTCAGAAGGCGTTTCATAAAGATAGACTACTTCCCTGGATTGCTCAGGATGGGTTGAAGTACTATACCCTTTGAGAGGAATATTCTTTCCTTCATAACTGTAAAATCCATTATTGGTTCCAAACCAAAGTTTTCCAGATTTAGAAATAAAACCACTATATATACGAGAGGCATTGATATAATTCACATTTTTAAACTTTTTACCAAAAAATTCAAAACGATTATTTTTATCCAATTTCCAGATATAATTTTCCTCATCATCTTTTTCGATCGCTCCCCACAAATTTCCTTCATTATCATCAGCAAAAATGTGATAACTAATTGCCTCATCTTTTTCAGGATAGTCAAATTGTATAAAAGTATCTTTATTGCGATTATATTTGAATAGTCCATTTGAATAAGTACTTACCCAAACATCATTGTTCCGGTCTTTGTAAAGATCCGACACATTAGTACTAGGGTCCAGATTTCTTTTTTTGGATCCCAATTGGTACACTTTATATCGGTAGCCATCATAACGCACCAATCCATTTTGGGTTGCCATCCAAATGTAACCTTTTGGATCTTCAACTATGTCTCTTACAAAACTTTCGGGCAAACCGGATTTCACATCATACTTTTCAAAATACATTTGTTGTTGCTGTGCCTTTCCAATTTCGGGAATACCTAAACATCCGAACAAAAAGAAAAAAGAAATCGATAGTATTTTCATAGTGTTTTATTTACGGTTTAATAGATTGATTTAGTGGTATCGAAATAAAAAATGTACTTCCTTCACCTTCTTTTGTTTCTATTTTAATATCACCTCCATGACCTTTGACCACAATGTCATAACTCAGCGATAACCCTAAGCCAGTTCCCTCACCACTTGGTTTGGTGGTAAAAAACGGCTGCATGATTTTATCCTTGATGGCTGTTGGGATTCCTATACCGTTGTCTTTTACAGCTATTTCAATTGCTTTATCTTTTGACAAAGTCTTCACGCTGACCATTGGTTTGTATGTTTCCCCTAATTTTTTCTGCATTTGATGTGTCGCATAGAAAGCATTAGTGAACAAATTCAATAACACACGACCAATTTCTTGTGTCAATACATTTGCTTTTGGCAAATTCTCATCAAAATCGGTAATTAGTTCCGCATTAAAACTTTTATCTTTTGCCCGAAGTCCATAATAGGCAAGCCTCATGTATTCATCGGCAAGTTTGTTTATATCTGTAGGTTCTTTTTGTCTGGAACTGATACGAGAATGTTGAAGCATCCCTTTTACAATACTGTCAGCGCGTTTGCCATGATGATTTATTTTATCTAAATTTTTGCTAATATCTTCTAAAATTTCACCAACCAATTCTTCATCTCTTTCCTCATTACGCTTGGATCTTTCTTCTTGGATTTCTTTAATGAGTTCGTTGCTCACTTCACTAAAATTATTGACAAAATTTAATGGGTTCTGAATTTCATGAGCAATCCCGGCGGTAAGCTCTCCAAGAGAAGCCATTTTTTCAGATTGAATAAGCTGGTTTTGTGTCGTTTTTAATTCATTGAGTGCTTTTTCGGCTATTTTTCGTTGTTTGTTAATCTCATTTTTTTGTTTCAGCAAAAGAGCATTTGCTTTCTGTTTATGCTGATTGTTTCGGTAGAGCAACAGCATCACTACTAAAGCAGATATCAAAGCTCCCGTTATACTAAAAATCCATAAACGCTGATTCTTGTTTTCGGCTTCTTTTTCTAATCTTCGCTTTTCGAGTTTTTCTATTTGCTTGTTGCTTTTTTCAATAATTGATTGCGTTTCAAAATTAGCAAGGTGATTTATGGCATCTAAGTCATCAGATCCATCTTTTAATTGCTGATAGATCTTAAGGTATTTGAAAGCTTCTTCTTTCTGTCCCATTTGTTCATAAATACGGGACAGCATTAAACTCGAATTTAACGAAATACCTATACTGTTATACGTTTTGGACGCACTATAGGCAAGAAGACCATATTCAATAGCTTTTGGCAAATTGTTCAATTTTTCATAGCACTCCGTCAAATGACAATAGATAAATTGTGAGTTATTCTTAGAGTGTTTTAAAAACAGACCAAGTGATTTAATAAAAAAGGGAATAGCAGCTGCATAATTACTCTGCATCATTTCAATCTGGCCTTTTGCGTCATAATTTCTGGCCAATAACAAAGGTGCGCGATCCTTTCTTGGGTCTTGTAAAGTAAGTGCCAAAAATTTCTTGGCTTCATCATACCTTTTTAGTCCAATTAACGCAAATACCATATTACCGTAAACGTCATAAATCTGAACAGTATCATTCATTTTTTTTAGTAGGTTTTCGGATTTGATAAAATACTCCAAAGTTTTAGATTGATTGTTCATACTTCCATAACTAAATGCTATCTCACGATATACCTGTACAAGCATATCTTTATCATTTATATTTAAATCCTCCTCCAATACAGAAGTACTTTTTAAATAATATTCAATTGCCAAACTAAATCGACCAGTGGCAGCGTAATAATCCCCCATAGGAATAGATAAAAGTGCCATTAACTTTTTATCCTTAATAGTAGAAATCATCTTTACCAATTCAATTTCTATCTTTTGGGCTTCTTCCCGTTTTCCTTCATTTATTAAATCAGATATCATATAACTTGATATTTGAAAAATAAAAAAAGTCTGATTCTGTTCTTTAAAAAGGGAAAGCGCCTTAGCTGCTGTCTTTTTTCCTTCTTCTACTTTACCCTGTTCAAAATAACTCCCAGCAATTAAAAAAACAATATTTGCTTGCATTTCCTTATCATTTTCTTTTTCAAAATAAGGAAGTGCAGTCTTCAACTGAGCCAGAATTTTTTCATGATTCAGATTCTTCAGCCATATCAACTTTTTGGAATTCAAAATTCCTGCACTTTCCTTCTTTTCCTCCTCTGTCGAAAGCCAATCTGCTTGTTTCTGATAGTAAAATGAAAAAATATCATTTCTATACAAGTCGCTCATTGTACGCAAATACTGAACTTCTCCATTTTTGTAATGTGCTTTTTTGGAAAGCTCTCTCGCCTGTTTAGTTGCAATGAGACCCTGTTTAAATTCCAATGCATGAAAAGAGAACCTGGCAAATTCATTTAACCAAATTATTTTTTGTTCATCATTTCCTCTATGTTTCACAAGAAGTCGTTGCACACTATCTGCTTGGAAGTTATATCTATTGATGCTTTCCTGCCCATGCAGTGATCCAGCCGAAATGACAATTACAAGAAGTATTAGAGGATATTTTTTCACTTTATAGCTTATTATCGGTTAAACAAATAATAAATTCTGATCCTTCCTTTTCTTTCGTTTTTACTTTCAAATCTCCATGATGTGCTTTTACGATGTCATAGCTCAATGACAATCCCAATCCAGTTCCTTGCCCAGTAGGTTTGGTGGTAAAAAAGGGTTGAAAAATTTTGTCAACTACATTTTTCGGAATTCCATTGCCATTATCCTTTACAATAATCTCTAAATGATTTTCACTTTTTTGGGTTTTAATCGTAACTGTTGGTTCAAAATTTTCCATGCTAGATTTCTTTTTTTCGGTGACCGCATAAAACGCATTGGTAATCAAATTTAAAATCACTCTTCCCATATCTTGGGGAATAAGATTAGTAGTACCGATAGTCTCATCAAAATCGGTCACTATAGTTGCATTAAATGATTTGTCTTTGGCTCGAAATCCATGGTAAGCCAATCGCAAATATTCATCGGCAAGTTTGTTTATATCTGTAGGTTCTTTTTGTCCGGAACTGATACGGGAATGTTGAAGCATCCCCTTAACAATACTGTCAGCACGTTTACCATGAAGATTTATTTTTTCCAGGTTTTTTTTGATGTCGTTTGCAATGTTTTTTACCTCTTCAAAATCTCCTTTTGCTATTTCCTCATTCATTTCGTCCAATAGTTCATTGCTGACTTCACTGAAATTATTGACAAAGTTTAATGGATTTTGAATTTCATGTGCAATTCCGGCTGTAAGTTCCCCGAGTGAAGCCATTTTTTCAGATTGAATAAGCTGTGCCTGAGTAGTTTTTAGTTCTTCAAAGGCTTTTTGCAGCTCTTCTTTTTGACCTTGAATTTCAGCTGTTCGTTCAGCTACCTGCTCTTCTAATTTTGCCTTTAAAATTTCGGACTGTTGAAACTCTTTTTCCAGCTCTATGGCTTTTAATTGTTCTCTTTCCATGTCTTTTCGTTGTTTTCTAGTAATGAAAAACATGGCAAAAATCCAAATGATTGAAAAAGAAATTGCAGCGTGAAAATAATTATTCCACTCTTTATGAAAAGAAGAATTGATGAGTTTTGTAAAATCTTCTAAAAAGTTTACTGCCACAAAGGGCAATATCGAATAAATAAAAGTTTTAACTGATTTAAATTCCTTTTGAGTAAGGCAAAAGTAGATTAGGGTAAATAATATTCCGTGCGCTATCCAAGCAATTATTGCTCTGCTTGAATCTAGAAAAAGTCCAGCGATTAAAAGCCCAATCGAGATCCAAAACCCAATACGCAAATATTTATCAATTTGAGGCAATAGAATTTTGCTTTGCAAAGTTCTTCGCAAATGACTAAAAACGATTAGTAAAAGAATATAGTCAAAGTTCATATTTCAAAAATTATATGGTAAATAAATTATATGGGCAGTGTTATAATAAACGTGGCGCCATTGTCTTCTTCGGTCTCAACATTAATAGTTCCTCCATGCCCTTTGACCACAATGTCATAACTCAATGACAATCCCAAACCGGTTCCTTCTCCGGCGGGTTTCGTAGTAAAAAAAGGCTGCATTATTTTGTCTCTAATTGCAGATGGAATTCCGGTACCATTATCTTTTACCGTAATTTCAATACAATTTTCTTTTTGGAGCGTTGTCACACTTAAAACGGGTTTATACCCTTGAGTCGCTATTTGTTGTTGTTTTTGTATCGCATAAAAAGCATTGGTAAACAAATTGAGTAAAACACGACCAATATCTTGGGAAACTACATCAATCTTTGGAAGTTTTTCGTCAAAATGTGTTTCCAGTACTGCATTAAAGCTTTTGTCTTTGGCCCGTAAACCATGATAAGCTAGCCTTAAATATTCATCGGCCAATGCGTTAATATCCGTTAGTTCCTTTTGACCAGAACTAATTCGGGAATGCTGTAACATGCCTTTTACAATTCCATCGGCGCGTTTGCCATGAAAGATTATTTTTTCTAAATTTTGTTTGATGTCGACTGCTATTATTTTCGCTTCTTCTGTTTCGCCTTTATCCATTTCATCATTCATCTCATCAATCAGTTCTAAACTGACTTCCGAAAAATTATTGACAAAGTTCAATGGATTCTGTATTTCATGAGCAATCCCGGCTGTAAGTTCCCCGAGTGAAGCCATTTTTTCGGATTGGATAAGTTGAAGTTGGGTAGTTTTAAGTTCATTAAAAGCTTTCTCAATTTCACGGGCATGGGCAAGTTCTTTTTCCTTAGCCAATGCATATTCTTTTTCAAGAAGCCTTTTTCGTTGGAAGCGATCAAACAAAATCAAAAGTACTAGAAATAAAATACCATATAGTGTATAAGCCCACCAAGTACGCCACCAAGGAGGAGTTATACTGAAAGCAACCGATGCCCCTTTCTCGTTCCAAACGCCATTGCTATTAGCCGCTTTTACTCTAAACGTATAATCCCCTGGAGGCAGATCGTAATAATAAGCAGTCCTGATATTCCCTACCTCACGCCATTTATTATCATAATTTTCAAGCTTATAGGTAAATTCATTTTTTGAGGGATTCGAATAATGTATTCCCGTGTAATTGATGGAAATACTATTTTGATTGTATTTTAATATAAAATCTTTCGGTATTGTTTTTTTATTTTTTTGAAAAGAATTGTTGCCATAATACATTGAGATATCACCAATTTTAAAATCGGTGATATAGACTTTTGGTGGTTTTGAATTTTTAGATATATAATTCGGATTAAAGACAGTGATACCGTTGCTTCCTCCAAAAAAAAGAAGACCTCCCGATGATTTAAGGTAGCCTCCATCTGCAAACAGACGTCCTTGGATACCTTCTTCCATCGAAAAATTATTAAATTGCCCATCTTCAATACTAAATCTGCTGAGCCCATCAAAAGTGCTAAGCCAAAGCGCTTTGTTTTTTTCGTCTGGCAAAATACCTTGAATTCCCATAGAAAGTAAACCGTCTTTAGTTGAATAGCTAATAATTTTTCCTGTTTCGACATTGCATTTGCTAAGACCTCCACCCCAAGTCCCAACCCAGACCATTCCTTCTTTGTCAACATATAAGGAATTAATGTCTTGTGATTCTAAAACATCTCCTTTTTTCTTATCAAACCAATATCGTTCAACTTTATCAGTTTTATAATTATAGAGAAACAAACCGTTATTGGTAAGCAACCATATTCCGTGTTTAGCATCCTCGCAAACACTAACTACTTCATTACTACTAGCATCTGAACCGAAAATCTTCTTCAAATCAAAATGACGTAATATTCCTTTATTTTTGGTTTTTAAAAAAGCACCTTTAACTGTACAATACCATTGATTTCCATTACTATCTGTAATTAGGCTGTAAATAAAAAGTTTATCAAGTGGAGGACCAAGCTGGATTTTTGAATAAGTCTTGTTATTAATATCAAAAAGAAAAAAACCAATATTCGTTTCAATAAGAATTTCATCGGGGGAATACAAACCAATTCCAAAGAACTGTGATAGATTAGGCAGTGATTTTGAAATCGGATAAGGTGTTAGCGTATTCTTAACCGGATCAAACACATTAAGACCTGTTTCATTAGCCATCCAAATTTTACCATCAGCACTTTCTAAAAATCTATTGATCCAGCCCGAAGTAATGGAATTTTTATCTTCTTTATTATAAACGTAGGATTTCAAAACAACCCGATTACTGTATCTAAGCAATCCTTTTGATTCAGTTCCTATCCAAAGATTATCGAAAGAATCCAAATGAAGACAAAAAAGAATATTTCTCATCAATCTTTCATTTGGATTTTCATTCAACATCTCAAATTGCTCTTTTTTCAAATCAAAATACATTAAACCATATGAAGTAGCAAGCCAGATATTACCTCTTGAATCCAACTCCATTTCATAAATCAAAAAAACAGTATTGATTTTACTGCTTGATTCTCTAATAGGATAGGATTTTAATTTTCCGGTATTTGGATTCCAAACACTTAGAACTGCATGCGTTCTGCTACTGGAAGCAATCCATAGATTGCCTTTGGCATCGCATTTAATAGTGCTTATGTACTTTTCAATAGGAAATTCAGCTATTAACCGTTTCTCTTTATGGATATTTCTATTTTTATCAATCCTAAAAAAACCATTAACAGCAACAATCCATATATTGTCCGAGTGGTCTATTGCAGAGCTAAAAACGTTTTTTATTCCTTCTTTAATGGAAGAATCAAAACGCCTGAATTCATTACTTTTTTCATCTTTAAAAAAAAGAGCGTGAGTGGCTATAAAACCATATACAGAATAGGTTCCAAAATAAATTCTTCCCCTAGAATCCTCATTTATAGTGGATATGACAACTTGGGAACCCAATTTAAAATCTGTTAGCTTTAAAAAATTATAGTTTTTGAATGTTTGAGTTACGGGATCGTATTCACTGAGTAAATCTGTACAGCCAATCCAAATATGGCCATCATGGGCTTCATAAAGTTTTTGGGTTAATATACTACCCATTTTTTTGGGATCTTTGGGATCTACGTCATAATGCTTGTATTCATATCCATCATATTGCACGAGTCCATTACTGGTAGCAATCCAAACTACACCCTGTCTATCAGTAATAATATCATTTATGGTAGTGCCACCCAATTCAGGATATGTCGTAAAATTTTTAGAATTAATTTGTGCGAAAACTGAGGAATAAAATACCTGAAAACTGAATAATAAGATTATAAAAAGGCACTTTTTCATATTTCAGCTAATTTTATTAATCTGTTTGAGGACTACCTCACTTACTAAATCTTCTTAAATATCTACTTTTAAATGCCTATATCTTTTAAATAACACAAGGCATTTGGAAACCGAAAACTTAATTAGGTAGATTGGGGTAAAACAAATAAAAAACTTAACTAAAACTATGTCAATCAATTACAAAATTTAAAATTACATAAAATTTAACAAACTTATTACACTATTTCTATTTTTTACATAAAATGTATTTTAAACACCAATAAAAAACTTTTATTTTTTTAACAGTACAACTATTACTCCCTCGAAAAAAGATAACTTCTTGCTTATTAAAATATAATATAGCTTTGCTAAAATCGTAATGAATCCCCAATCACTCGGAAATGAAGTAAGTATTTTGTGAACGGCTAGCACAGATTTACAATCTGTGTCCACAAAGATGATCAAGTAAAACAAGTCAAAAATTAAAAAAAACAACTATTCAAAGTCTCATGACTCTGCTTTTATAAAAGAACTTAAAAGTCGTGGAGGTGATAAAAGTCCCTAACTCCCCTAAGATTCATCATACGTAATTAACGTTAAAGCATGACATTTGCTTTAAATAGTTTGAAATTTGTAACGCTGATATCACAAAAAGAAAAAGGCTGTCTCAAAAAAAAAAATGAGACAACCTTTTTATAATTTTTCTTGCTATTAATTAGTATAAAAGTAAAAATTCTATTCCGACTAATTAAACTGATGAATTTGAACAGCTACTTTATCCACCACATCATAAAACAAATATATTTCCCTTCCACAAAAATCATCAATAATTGTTTCCGAATTCATTTGACAAATAAATTTCATTTTTATTCCTTTTGAATTCAAAGGTGTCTGATCATTACCTATCCAACTTGGCTCTCCATTTAGATTCTTAATAAATTCTAGAGGGTCGATAGTTTCTCTTTTAATCCTTTCCAAAAACTCATTATACGATTTATCTCCCAGTAAAAGCCATTCCTTCCAATTCTCGTTTGTTTCAAAATATCCAAAATCACCTTTAAATTTATATTTGTTGTTAACTACTGTAAATTCCAGTGATATTGACCACCCAATTCCAATTTAAAGTGACCACCTGATTCCAATTCAAAATGACCACCTAATTCCGGAGCAAAGTGACCACCCCGTTTTCATAAAAAACTACTTTTTTTCATGCGCTAATTAGTACTCAAATATACTTAAAATATTATTCCTTGTTTATTCCTCTTTTCTTTCTCATAGATTCCCCATGCAATTCGAGTCTGTGGGCTTGATGTATAAGTCTATCCAAAATTGCGTCAGCTATAGTTTTTTCGCCAATTATATCATACCAACCTTGTACAGGAATTTGCGATGTAACAATTATAGAACCGTTATTATGCCTGTCTTCAATAATCTCCAAAAGTGTAATTCGGTTTTGACTATCTAATGCCTGGAGTCCAAAATCGTCAAGTATGATAACGTCTTGCCTTTCAATTTTGGCAAGTTCTCTTAGGTAAGAACCATCTGCTTTGGCCATTTTTAATTTAGCAAACAGCTTCGAAGTATTAAAATAGCTTACTTTATAGCCATGAATACAGGCTTGGTAACCCAATGCGGTACCTAAATAACTTTTGCCTACACCTGTACTTCCTGTGATTAAGATGTTTTCATTTTTTTCAACAAATTCGCATTCTGCCAGACGAAGAACTGTATTCCGGTCAAGATTGCGGGATACATCAAAATTGACATTTTCAATATTTGATTTGTAATGGAATTTAGCATTCTTTATACTGCGTTCTATACGACGATTGTGCCTTTCGTCCCATTCAGCATCAATAATCATCGATACAAATTGATCGAGTGTGTAGTGGTCTGTTCTTCCGCTTTCAATCGCTGTTTTAAAAGCATTAAACATTCCGTAAAGTTTCATTTGTCTCATTTTTGTTACTGTGGATTCATTCATGTTTTTAAGATTTAATTTAATTATAATACTGTTTGCCTCTTATGTTTCCGTGGTTCGGAAGTTCATGCTCAGGTTCCTGTTCTAAATCAATACGATCTAAGTTGTTTTCTAAAATATTTTGGATGGTCTTAAAATTGTAAATTCTAAAGTCAAGCGCTCGTTTACAGGCATTTATTAATCGCTGCTTACCAACCTTTTTTTCAAAGTTTAGTATTCCTAAACAACTTTTATAAGCCTGTTCAGGATGGTTTCTGCTTTCGATTATCTGCATAATATATTCTCCTACTGACTCATCAATACTACCTGCCCAATCAATGAATCGAGCAGCACTCCACTGAGCTACAAACTGATGTGAACTGGCTAAATGTTCTGGAGTTGTGGTATAGACATAAGGTTTGTAATTTCGCTGATGAACCGCTATTCGATTGTATTTATAATAGATCTCTACGGTTGATCTTGTGTACAAGAGTTTCGTTTTTTTCTTTACATATTGATACGGAACGCTGTAATAATTTTTGTCTTGACTTAATTGGACATGACCATTTTGCATTACCGTTGCAAAGGATTGATATTTGATTTCAAAGCGTTCTTGTGGTAGTGGACGCAGTTTTTGTTTCTCATCTTCTACAAACAATTCTTTTCGTGAGTAAGGACGACCTGTTAGTTTTCGATTATTATGAATGTCTAATAAATCCCATATCTGTTGGTTTAATTCTTCTAGAGAAAAGAATTTGGTTTCTTTTAGTGTTACATAAATTCTTCTGTATAATATCTTTACAGCCCCTTCAACTAATGACTTATCTCTAGGTTTATAAGCTCTAGTTGGCAAGATTGTAGTTTCGTAATGTTCCGCTAAGTCGGCTAAAGTTTCATTAATTGTTGGCTCAAAACGACTGCTTTTTATTACTGCAGATTTTAAATTATCTGGAACAATTGCTGCAGGAGTGCCTTCAAAAAAGCGCATGGCATTTTCTACAGAAGTAACAAAATCTTCCTTTTGCTGGCTCATAGAAGCTTCAGCATAGGTGTATTGACTAGCCCCTAATATAGCCACAAAGAATTGTACTTCTTTGATTTCTCCAGTGTCGCTATCAATAATGGATAGTGTTTTTCCAGCATAATCAACATACATTTTATCACCGGATTTATGATTCATATGCATCACTGGATTGACTTGTTTACTCCATACTTTGTAATAATGAGCAAATTGAGAACTCCTGTAACCATCAGGGTTTATGGCAGCATATTGTTCCCACATATGTTGTATGGTAACGCCAACTTTTTTTAGCTCACGCTCCATTTTAGGAAAATAATTATGGAGTGTTTGTAATTTGGGACTAATTGATTCCACAGTAGTCTGTGAAAACAAAAGTTCTAGTTCAGCATCTGTTTTTTTATCAATAAATTCAAAGTTTAATCCGAGAACTTCAAATAAAGAAATATACTTCTTTACCGTATTCCTAGAAAGGGATAAGTAGCTACTTATAAATAACTTACTTTTTCCATCACAATAGAATTTAATTACTTTTCTAATTTTACTCATGTCTGTTATTTTGTTTGCCATAATCCGCTTTTTTTTTGCGAATGTATGGTTCTAACGACATGAAAAAGTCTGTAGTTTTTAATAATTAATTTACCCCAAAATTAGGTGGTCAATTTGAACTGGAATGGGGTGGTCAGTTTGCTCTGGAACTGGTGGTCAATTTATACTGGAAAGAGGTGGTCAATTTGACCGTTTTTTCCATTTGAATGGCATAAAAAACAATAATATAAAAAAAGGAACTGAGTTAATTTATTCTCAATTACCAAAGATAATCAACACATTACAATACTAAATTAAATATTTTTTTTAAAAGAAACTAATTATATCTTCAATAAATTAGTAACAAAAAAATATAAATAGATATGTTTTTAATAGTAAAATTCTGCTGATTTAAATAACATTTGAAAAGAATTTTATAATAATTCGTTTCAAAAAGTATTGCAACTAATACCTAACATAATGGTTTTTTAAGCCAGAGATATTTATGTTTAAAATCAAAAAAATGCCATGCCATTTACAGTTGTGGCTCTCGTTCCAAAGTCATTCACTACCGTCCACCAAAAAGAGGAACCATCATACAGATTACGGATTTATTGTTCCTCCGTTATTAATAACAGTATTGGAAATTGCAAATCCATTTTTATTTAATGTAGCCCCAGCTTTTACGATTATGACTCCTGTTCCAAAGGCATTCACATTGCTTGCAGTAAGCGTACCCCCGCTGATGGTAGTCCCTCCGCTATAAGCATTGCTACCAGAAATAGTTGTGGTTCCTGACCCCACAAATGTCAATCCGCCTGAGCCCGTCACCACTTGAGCTATGGAAATATTTGAACCATTGTTATCAATAGTTCCGCCATTGGACTGTACAGTAAATGAGACAAAAGTTGTCGCAGGGATATTACATGGTCTTAATGTACCTCCATTTAAATAAATGTAATTGTTTCGCCATCCTTCAACCTGCAAATTGTTGAAACCAAAAAGCCCCCCACTATTGATAGTAATGTAGCAGATGGGTCCAGTATCTACCCAACCTACATGATAAGTATTAGCTATCATTGTGGCGTTAGCTATATTAACATAATTAGTTGCCCATTTATACGGAAAAAAAGTTCCTGTAACATTCACAGTCCCTCCTGTTAGATTTAGAGTGTTTTTATTATTACTAGCACCACCCGCAGTAGAGCCTCCCATTCCAAGAGTGGTAAATGTAAGATTGCCACCAGAAATATTTAAGGTTAAATTATTGTTATTTACGTTATTTTGGAAAATTTGATAACTATTAAAAAGATAAGTCCCGCCAGTGATGTTTTGAGTAACAATACCTCCAGTAGTAGGCGTATTTAAATACCAATTGCTTCCCGGTACATTTGCCCCCCCAGCAAGCGTTGTATTCCCTGAATTAAACCAAAAATTTCCATTAGTACTGCTAATAATCCCATTAAAAGTTTGTGAAACGGTTCCATTCCAACTTAATGTGCGTCCGCTCGGATTATCAATATTACCGTAAAAATTTCCCGAACCCAATGTACCAGTACCATTAATACTAAAATCGCCGTTGCCACTCATTATAATATTTCCATTAAACGGATTGTTGCCTGTTAAAATTATTGCCCCCGAATCTGCCAATTGGAGTGTTCCGATTCCTGATATTGGTGTTGCGAAAGTAGTCGTTACGTTTGAAAAAGAGCGAAGATAACCGGTAGAGCCTGTCGGCACATTTATAGGATTACTACTCCATGTCATTGAAGTCCCGGTACCACACAAACCACCTCCTTGCAAACTAACAGTTCCTGTACCCAAATAAGCATTGTTTGCACGTACAAAACCTCCTAAAATATTCGTTCCTCCAGTATAATTATTTGTTGTGTTTGTAATCTGCGACAGCGTACCATCTCCGCCACCTGTATTAGACATATTACCTGCTACTTTCACTTGTACACTTCCTGCACCGGATATAGGATTTGGCAATACCTGTGACCCGTTTATTATATCCCAAAACAAAATGGCATTATTTGCAATATTTACTTGTGAAGCGGAAGGAATACTTCCTGCACTCCCACCAGCTCCTATTTGCAAAATACCACCATTGATATTGGTAATTCCAGAGTAAGTATTTGTGCCTGTTAAAACCAAGGCTCCTGCACCATTTTTAATAAGTGAATTTGTTCCTGTAAGGATTGAAGCTATTGTTGGCTGAAGTCCGGCAGATACAAAAACAGGCAAATCTGTAGCACAGGTAGTCGTAATTGATTGACTATTTATAGTAAAATTTCCACTTGCTGCAGGAAAAAAAGAAATAGACTTAACACTATTTACAGCTGCTCCCAATGTTACCGTACCAGCTGCACCTGTTCCCAAATTGCCTCCGAATACTGCATTTTTACAAACGTTCCATTTGGTATTAGTATTTCCTTTATTCGCTGTCCAAACAGGATTAGTAACCAATAAAGTTCCGGAGCCATTATTAATCTGCCTGTTCCATGGTCCAACATCCCAAACTAATGTATCCGAAACAGTTGACCTATTCAACATCCAGAATTGTTGCACAGGAACTTGACCATAAGTATAATTTCTACACATTAATAATGTGCAAAAGATTATAAACTGCTTACAATTTTGCAATAACTTTTTCATTGGTAAGTTACCATTAGTTATAATTATTTCCTATTGTCCACCAAAAAGTTGTCCCATCGTAAAAAAAGGAAAGAAGATCAACCGCACCGGCTAAAGGGGTAAGAGTAACAACGCCACTTCCACCATTGATTACTTTATTAGTTCCTCCGCCAAAAGCTATAGTACTGGTTCCTGTGTTTGTAACTATGATGGTACCGTACATACCCGGTTTCATATTGGTCAGAGTAAGAGTATTTGCTCCGGCAGCCAATGTCCATTTAGCATTTCCTCCCTTGCTTAAGTCCCACGCTCCTCCTATTACGATTTGCACCGGAGAGGTATAATTGGTGGCATTTACTGTACCATCAACTCCCAAAGTGGGTATTGTTGCACCTGTATTAGCTGGCGTTGTAAAAGCGGGATTGGCTGTTGCTACACCTATCTGTGTTGTGTTTACTGTGGTTCCCGATAAAACCTTCATACGCTCAACATTATTGGTTTTTACCATTAATTCATTTGCATCGGTAGTGCCAATAAAATTAGTACCAGTTGTAGTACCGGCATTACCTGTAAGGCTCCAGGCATTAGCAGCAGCATCAACAGTTACAACATCTCCATTGGCATTAACACCAATAGCTTTTGCGTCAGCGGTAACTACAGTTGTATTCTTCAAATTGGTGATTCTTAACCCCGATACATCAGTAGTACCACTATTAACTTCTAGTTTAGCAGCCGGAGTTGTTGTTCCCATACCTACATTACCATATTCGTTTATTGTCATTACCCTACGGCTGGCAGATATTGAATTTCCCCATGTATTAAAATGTATCCTTGATACGTTATTACCTGATGCCCCTTCTGCTGTGCCTAATACCTGCATCTCCATGCCTGCAAAACCATCTCCTGAATTACCAGATTTATGCCCAATAAAGCGGCTGCCTTTTTCGGCTGCATCGTGCTCATTCAGACTGAGATGTAATGAGGTGTATATATTTCCGTTGACATCTAATGCCGCATAAGGATATGTGTTGCCTATACCTACCTTACCTGTGGAAGTGATACGCATACGCTCCATGCTATTAGTCACAATTGGTAAATCGTAGTCATTTTTTGTTCCCAATGGTTTCATAAATGACACAATGTTTCCACCCTGCAGCCATGCTGTAGAAGTTGGTGAATATGCAACGTAAGCTACCCCATTCCATGTCCATGAACTATAGTCGATAGTTGATAGATATACAATGTCTCTATCCTTTTGAATATCGGGAGAAAAAGTAGTTCCAGCAACATTAGGATCTACATTAACCGAGAAATCAACAATAGATTCCGTCCCTGGAACAGTTGTTAACCCTACATCTCCCGTTGCATTCACAGTAAGTACTTTGCTGTTATAAGTAACAGGGGCAGGGCTTGTGCTTTTAAGTTGTGAAAACCTTAACCCCGATACATCAGTAGTTCCACTATTAACTTCCAGTTTTGTAGAAGGTGTAGCAGTTCCAACACCTATGTTTCCAACTGAGGTGACACGCATTTTCTCAGTATTATTGGTTTTTATTACCAAATCATTAGCGTCTGTAGTGCCTAAAAAATTATTTCCTGGATTGGTTCCTGCATTACCTGTAACTTTCCAAGTATTATTCAACAGCTTATTTATATGCATCCTCCTCACTTCTCCATCTGCAGCATTCCAGGTAAGCAAACTATCAGTAAAACTCCCTGCAAAAGGATTTTGCAATTTCAATGGAGGCAATGTTGTACTTCCACCATTACTGATAACCAAACGGGCAGTGGGAGTTGTTAATGTATCCAAGCCTATAGCTACGTTTCCATTTTTATTATATAAATTCCCTGCAACTTCAAACCATTTACTCGGATCTACATATGTTACAGTTCCCTTATTATTAATCACTCTCACTTTCTTTTGGGCAAAAGAGCTAAAAGAAAGTGAGAATAATAATAAAATGATTATAATTTTGTTCATCATTAGTAAAGTAATTTAATTATTGTTGAATTTGATTATCCGTAAATAATCCAAAAAAAACGAAACGGCTTGTCTTAAATAATTAAAATTTGAGGACTTATTAGTAAGATCGAATGATTTACAGAGAAAAATCTGCAAACCATCCAATCTTAGTTTAGAAATTCTATTCCTTGTTCTTAAATTATTTAACCCACTGGATTTCTATCTTATCACCGTCCACAAAAGCATAATCGTCAGGATCAGTTCCACCTGCTTTATTAACCTTTACAGTAGTCCCTGTCAAAGTATAATCTACACCTGCCACTAATTTTGCACCATTACGATATACCCATACTTTTTGCACATTTGCTGGAAGAGTAGCATCGGTAAAAGTGACATCGGCTGCAGCGGTAGCAGTTTGTAATGTCTGACCTCCATTTACCAAATCTGCAAATTTCATTTTCATAGTTTCACCTGTGGCTTCATTACGTACCAAAAGTGTTAAACCTGTTCCTGTACCATGTTTAGATTTATCTGTTGCATCAGCAGAAGCCGCCATACCAGGTGCTGCAGGATCAACCAATTTAATTCCATCTAAACCAAATACTTTTCCTGTTGCATCGATATAGGTGTCATCTGTTAATGTACCTCCCAATTGCCAAGTGGTAACAATACCTTTATCTGCTGTAGTATTTGTTATTTGGGTAATTCCATTTTTTACTTGCAAATATTTAATGGTTCCCTTATTGTCAATTACCCTTACGGATCCTTGAGTAGCAGCTGTACCATCTCCTATTTGCCCCATCGTTGTAGGAGCTTGCTTGGCTATTGTAGCCGTTTTTTCCTGTGCCTGAGTACTAAGTCCCGCCAAAGCTAATGACAAGATTAAAACCGCTTTATAACCTCCATTTTTGAATGTAACATTTTTTTTCATTGTTCTTAATTTAAAATTACTATTGTTATTATTATTCACTTGTTTTTCAATGTACTTTACTTCCATTGATAAATTTTTATTTCGTCACCATCCAAACAACCTCCATTAGTATCAGCAAGCAATTGAAGTGTTATTTGAGAAGTTCCCTCGGTTGCAGAAAAATCTATTTCGGCACCATTTCTATAAACCTGTATTTTATCCAAAGAATCAATAGGCCATACCGTAGGAAACACTTTCTCTCCGGCCGTAGCAACCATTTTTTGCTTCGCCATATTAGTGCCCATACTAAATTCTACGGCACTAATTTTTCTTAGTACTCCAGTTGTTGGATCCATAGTTAGCAAATCGTCAGTAACTTTTCCATCTTGCAATCCACTAATTGCCAAAGTATTAACAGCCGAGGATTTTATGGCTGTGGGCTCTGTAAGATTCCCACCCAACTTAATCGTTTGACCATCAAGCATCACACCATTAGAAGCATCTATATTTACACGACCAGTCTGACTGTTTATACTCGTCCATGAAGCTGTGGTTGGATTATAGATCCATGTACCCGAATCATTAACTACTATAGTTATACCCGTGGCTGGTGCTCCTGGTGTATCTGAACCTGGAACTCCTGGAACCCCCGTTGTTCCAGGCAAACTTTCTATTGTCGCACCTGGTACAACCCAAGTGGCTACTCCATTAGCATCAGAAGTAAGCACTTTACCAACTCCTTCTGAACCATCCTTTATTGTCAATTTACCTGAATCCTTACTAACAGAAATTTTACTTCCATTAGCCCCCTCTACTTCCAAATTGGCATTAGTACCTATCATTGTAGGATTACTGCCTATTTTTACTTGTGCATGCATTGTCATAGGAAAAAGCAAACTCAATAAACAAATACATTTAAAAATCCTAAAAACTTTCATTGAAATCATTTATTTATAATTTTAAAATTCTTCAAAACGATATGATTATTTTTATATTTCAAAAACAATGAATCATATATCGACTTTTACAATAAAAATTAGCTTTCTAAAAAATAAAATATCTAATACTCCTTTTTTATAATCAAACTTTTTAAAAAAATGATTGATAAAAAAACCATAATAAGAACCAACGCATTTTTTAAATCATAAATACTTAAAAATGTTCTGTAATTCTTTTTGCAAATTTAGAGCGCTAATAAACAATGAAGTGTAGTTGCAAATCCTCAATTGTTGTAGTACAAATTCTACCTGAGTGTTGTGAAATAAAAGTAAAAACATCAGATATACACCACAAAAAATACCTAACAAACAGCAACTTACAAAAACATATTAGCTGTTATTTTAACATTTTATTTAATTAAAATCAAGGTTTACCTAATACTTTTGAAGAATATATTTGTTAATTTTATCCTCGTTATAAACAAAATAACTCCTACAATATTTTATTCTAAAAAATATCGCAGAAGAAGAATTTGCAATGAGAAGAAAAAAATAGATTTAAAAATTCGTCTAACTTTTAGGTAAAAGTCTTAAGTCATACTCTTTCAAATCTAAATTGAAAAAATATTTTTTGTCCTTACCATGGCATAATAGATGTGTTTCGTTGCGTTTTTTATAGAAATTTGATCAAAACACTATACTATTTTTAAATAAAAAAGAGACAAGCCAGAATATACCGACTTGTCTCTTTATACAATTTCTGCAAATTAGTCAATTTTTACAATCGCTAAAAAGCTGAAAATCTAGATTTACTTTTATTTCACATTTACCAACAACGGCTGTTTTAATTCTTGGGAGAAATTATTCAAATAGTCAAACCATTGCGATGCATTCGTAATTTTTCCGGCTCTGTCCCAAGCGGCACCAGTATAATAAACGATTGGTTCATTATTTTTCACCTCAGTAATCGCTAAAATCTGATCTTTTCCAACTAAAATATTTTTAACAGGAATGTTCAAAATACTTCCTACACCAGTTGTACCATCTTCTGCAACAGTAGGCTCCCAATAACCCATAATTCCTTGTTGCTCGTTTAATAACAAAGTACCTTGTTCAGGTCTTTTAGCAATTCCAACCGCAACAGGCAATGCTTTGTTGTCTGAAAACGAGTAAACATTTTCGATTCGATTAAGCTGTGAACCGGCATCCAAAGAAATGATTTTGGTATGCGAAACTTTAATTCCGGCTGCATCTGCATCATCATATTCCAATCTAAAAGTAGAACGTAACGGGCCGTTATCCAATACTTTCCAATGGTGATAGTTTCCTAAATAGACAATATTATCATTCACATAAGGTGCCATATCCCCTGCTCCCATGGTAAATCCAACTTTATAATAGTCCATACCGTCTCCGTGATCCGTATGATATTCATTTCGCTTGTAACGCTCATTTATTACCATTCTATCAGTACGTTTTACCCAAACGTCAATACCGTAAGCGTTATCTTTTTGTTTTTCTAATGCTTTGCCGTAAGCTCTAAATGCGATTTTGTCATTTTCCCAAGCGAAATCTTCAAATCTTTCAGGCACGTAACGTCCGTAAGTTTTAGTTTGGAATGCCATTGGTTTCCCTTTTTGTATGGATAAAAGAAGTGTCCCTTTGGCTTTGACACTTACCTGTACTAATAAATTTTGAATAGCAGGAAGTCCTTTATGCTCCAACTGATAAGGAATTTGTTTATTGGTCGATGAATTGATCACAACAAAATTTGTAGTATCAATTTGTGGATATTGAGAAAGGATTGTTTCCCATTTGATAGCCACAACGGCTTCTTTTCTTTCTAAATTAGAATTATTTTTTATTTCAATATTTTTTTTTGTCTGAGACAAAAGCAACAATGGCAAAAAAAGAAAAGATAAACAAAGGTATTTGGTGTATTTCATAATATAATAGTTAGGTTTAATTCTAAAAAAAAATCTGCCGACACTGTTTTCAAAACAATATCAGCAGAAATTTTAATTATTTATTATTCGTTTGATGGTTTTCCAATAGTTGCAAGTATTCCACCATCAACATAAAGAATGTGACCATTCACAAAATCACTCGCTTTTGATGACAAGAAGATGGCAGCACCTTGTAAATCTTCAGGATCTCCCCAACGATTTGCCGGTGTTCTGCTGATGATAAACTCGTTAAATGGGTGTCCGTCAACTCTAATTGGAGCAGTTTGGCTAGTAGCAAAATAACCTGGTCCAATACCATTTGTCTGGATGTTAAATTTAGCCCATTCTGTTGCCATGTTTTTGGTTAACATTTTCAAACCTCCTTTTGCGGCAGCGTAAGCACTTACATCTTGTCTTCCCAATTCGCTCATCATTGAACAAATGTTGATGATTTTTCCCCCACCGCGTTGAATCATTCCTTTGGCAACATTTTTGGAAACGATAAAAGGACTGATTAAATCTACATTGATCACCGCTGTAAAATCTTCAACTTCCATATCGATGATTGGAGTTCTTTTGATGATTCCAGCATTGTTCACTAAAATATCGATAGGGCCAACTTCAGCTTCTATCTGTTTTATGTTGGCGATTACTGCTTTTTCATCGCATACATTAAATACATATCCGTAAGCTTCTATTCCAACAGATTTGTACTCTGCTACAGCTTTATCTATGTTTTCTTGTGAAAGATCATTTACTACAATTTTTGCTCCAGCGTGACCAAGTCCTTTAGCCATAGACATTCCCAAACCATGTACACCACCTGTAATAAGAGCTGTTTTCCCTGTTAAATCAAATAAGTTAATTGACATTTTTTAAATTTTATAGTTAGTAATTATTTATTATTTATCTAAAACAAAACCATCTTTGGTTTTATCAATCCATTGCATTAAAGAAGGTCGTAATTTTTTTACAATCGGCAAATCGGGATTGTAAATATTGGTAAGCTCAAAAGGGTCTGCTTTTAAATCATATAATACATATTCGCCTTGCCCTTTTTTCTTGACATAAGCCAATTTGTAATCGGTAGTACGGATACCTCTAAAACCTGTATTCATATTAACATTGTTACTGATAATAGCTCCTAAAATATATTGCTCTGTTGGTTTTTCACCTTTACCATTAAGGTAATATTGGGCATAACTCTTTCCGTCTAAATCTTTTGGTGCTTTGTCTTTCATTCCCATTAATTCCAATAGTGTAGGATAAATATCTGGGAGACTTCCTAAGAAAGTATTGTCTATTCTTGGCTGAATATAACCTTTCCAATAAACGATAAACGGAATACGCAACGACTCCTCAAAGATATTATTTTTTGAAACTTCTGAATGTTTTCCTAAACAGTTTCCATGATCAGCCATTACTATTACAATCGTGTTTTCATCCAGTTTTTGATCTTTCATACCTTGCAATATTCTTCCAATTTGCTCATCAACTCCAGTAATGTTGGCATAATAATAACGAATATCTTTTCTATATTGATCACCCTGTTCCGTTCCTTCGGCAGGAATATTCGGGTCTTTTACCAAATCTTTCAAAGGAATATTTTTGTATAAATTATAATATTTTTCGGGAACAGTTTTGTATTCCGAATGTGGCGGATTCATGGAAACTACTAATGAAAAAGGGACGCCGCTTTTACGGATTTTACCATTTTCATTTTTGAAGAAAGCCAAAGCTTTATCGGCTTCATGAATTGGTCCCCATTGATTCACATATTTAAAATCATCTCTTTTATCGTTGGTATCCCAATACATTGGTTTATCATGTTCATCATAGGTTCCATACGCATACCAATAATCAAAACCGTGTCTTCTATCTGGAGAAGTCCATTCGTTCCAAGCCACTTTTTCGGTATTATTGGAAGTAGGTACGTACGGTTTGTACGGAGAATCCAAATGCCATTTTCCTATATACCCATTAAAATATCCGTTTTGCTTCAAGATATCCGACCAACAAACAGCATCTTTTGATAATTCAACTCCAAAAGGAGCCGAATTGGAATTGACATTACTGTAAACATGGTTTTTTATCGGATATTGCCCCGTCATAAGCATTGCTCTTGCTGGAGAACAAACCGGATAGTTACTTACCATTTGCGTAAGCACCAAACTTTCTTTGGCAAATTTGTCTAAACTTGGAGTCATAACTGGCTCTTTTCCTTCAAAGCCCAGAGCCTGTCCTCTCCATTGATCGGCCAAAATAATCAGTAAGTTGGTAGGTGTTTTGGATTTAGTATTATTTTGGGCAAGACATGAAACTCCAAATAGTATGGAAAGCAAAAAAATAAACTTAGTGTAAACATTATACTTACTATTTTTCATAATCTCCTTTTTTTTGACCTTAAATCTTTTAACTTACTGTTTTCTTGTCATTCCGAGGCACGAGGAATCGCATAAAGTGATTCAGCAAGTGTGATTCCTCGTGCCTCGGAATGACAAAATCGGGTTGTTTACAATCTCTTTTGCACTTATACTACAAAAATATTACGGTTTTGTTCCCCAACTTTTATTGGGTTCCCTTCCCATTTCCAACTCTAATTTTCCACCTTTTAGAATATCTGATTGCAAAATCCTGAAATCAGATATTGATTGTCCGTTCCATTTTGCCCATTGAATGTATTTATTTTCTTTGGAAGCATTTTTGGCTTCAATAATTAATTTATCTCCGCGGTTGTATTTCCCTCCAAAATAAACAGTTGTGTTTTCGAATCTTGGGCTTCCTATTTCATAAATTGGTGTTGCAGAACAACCACCATCCATTTGAAACAGTCCAATGGCACTCATTACATACCAACTGCTCATTTGCCCTAAATCTTCGTCTCCGGGATAGGCATCATAAGGAGTTGTTCCATAATATTGCTCCTGAATGGCACGTGCCCATTTTTGAGTTAGCCAAGGTTGACCTGCCCAATTAAATAAATACGAAACTTCCATAGCAGGTTCATTTCCATGATTGATTGGGAAGGCCGAGAAGTTGTCACCGGAAGCATTAAAATTAGCCAATGCCGATTTTTCCATTGCCTCATTCAATCGGGAAACAAAACGATCTTTCCCCATTTCGTTTACCAATTCTGTTGGATTATGCGGAACAAACCAAGTGTAATTAAACGAATTTCCTTCGACAAAGCCCGGAGTATGATAGGGGTCAAATGGCGTTAACCAATTTCCATCTTTGTCTTTTGGCCTTGCAAACCCCGTTGCTGCGTCAAATATATTTTTCCAATTTTCGGAGCGTTTCAAAAAATAATCACAGTCCTCTTTTTTGTTCAATGCCAATGCCATTTGCGACAAGCAATAATCATCATACGCATATTCCATTGTATTGGATGCCGAACCTATCTTCAAAGGGACATACCCATACTTCATATAGGCTTCGATATCTTCGACGCCAACTGTTCCGCCTCCTTCGTATTTTTGCGGTTTGGTGGTAAGCATTTTTTTAAATCCTTCAAAAGCAATATTTAAATCAAAATCACGAATACCGCTTTGCCAAGCACCCATCACCTGCGAAACGCCATGAGTTGCCACCATCACTCCTGTGTGTTCTACACCTGCTGGATCGGTATTCATCCAACCACTGTTTTTATACAATTCGATTGCGGAGCGCGCCCATTTTGAAGAAATTTCGGGAGTAACCAAATTAAACAACTGTTGATTGTTCCAAAAGGTATTCCAATATTCGCCACTCACTATACAATCATCTGGGTTTTTGAGCTGACAAATTTTTTCATTTTCATCTACAAATCGCCCATCAATATCAGACCAAATTGCTTTTGCAGACAAGGCTCTGTACATATTGGTATAGAATTTTACTTTTTGCAAATAATCGTCCGTTTCAATCTGAACACGTCCCAAATAATCATTCCAAATTGTTCTTGCATTTTGAACTACTTTTTCAAAATCCCAACCAAAAGGTTCAGTAATTTCTTTTTGAAGATTGTTTTTGGCGCCAGCCAAATCAACCAAAGAAACTCCAGTACGCACTTCAATTGTCTCTCCTTTTTTTGTTTTGAAATTCAGAAAAACACCCAAATCTCCTTTCCCTTCCACCGAAGCGGTATTCATTTGAATTTTGGGCTCAGTTGCAAATTCATGAGTTCTTTTCCATTCACCTATGTATCCTGTCACGGGAGGGATTTCGTTATTGGTCCAGCTTCCCATAGAATCGAATGGTTTGCTAAATTGCATCACAAAATGAATTGTATAAAGTTGTTCCAATGAATAACCTGTGAAAGCGTTAAAATAAGTAGCATAACCTTCGATTTGATTATTGGAAACTTTAGTAATTTTTGCTTCTTTCAAATTATGAGGATATTCATTTGGCGTAAACATGTCCACTATAATTCGTGCCGAATCAGACTGTGGAAAAGTATAGCGCTGCAAAGAAGCGCGACGGGTAGCCGTAATTTCGGCTTTAATTTTCGTATCGGTCATAAAAACGCTGTATTTTCCAATTTTCGCCGATTCCAATTTTTTATCAATACGAGAACGGTAACCCGAATCGGGATTTTTCTCCGTTCCAGTATTCACCTGTAATTTTCCCGTTGTTGGCATGGTCAGTAATCCGCACATTGTCCAATCCGAAAAATGACTGAAACCCATGATATTTTCAACCGTATATTCGTAACCTGATTTCCATGTTTCATCCTGATTGTCGGGAGCTATTTGCACCATTGACAAAGGCAGAGAGGGGCCGGGTTTAAACATCCAGCGTGAATTTCCGGTTCCTATTAATCCGTCAACATAGTCGGATACAGTTTGCAATGGCTGTTTAGAACGAATAATAGTACCCGAATAAACTGTTTTGTTTTCAGATTTTATCACAACAGAAGCTGGAACTTTTTGGTTCCCAACAATTGCCGGCATCGGAATTTCGATGATGCTGTTTCCTGTTTCAATTTTTTTCGAAACCGAAGGCAGTCCATTTATTGACACTTCAATTGTGGCATCTTTATCCATTTGGACAATATCAACCAAAAGTGGCTGGATACGCTTTTTTTCTTTATTTATTTCAAAAGGAGCCGCTTTTGCCGAAAGAATTAATGACGAAGTTGCTGTTTCCAAATCGATTTTTTTTCCTTCCATTCGGATGTCATCAAAAACAGCCCAATTACCTTCGACAATTCCCATTTGGATTATGTTCAAGCCTTTTTTCAGCCATTCCCCTTTTATTTCAAAAGTAACACTTGCTCTTTTTCCATCTGATTCCTTTTCTGTCAGGGCTTTTCCATTTCCGGAAGGCAACTTAATTTCCTGACGGTGACCGTTTACCTCAACTCTCAGAGTTGGCGAATTATTTTTGTTTACATCGACAAAATCCAAAACCAATTTATAAACTGATTTCGTATCCAATTGTTTGGCATTAAAAGTAATTCTAGGGAAATGACGTGGGTAAAATCCAGCCCAATAACCACCTCCTGCCCAACCATCCAAAGGTCCTGGCAGAACATAAGCCCAATTCTTTTCGGGAGTTGAATATCCTACTGAGTAAATACTTTTCTCTCCACCGAAACTTGCCAAATAATTGTCTTTTCCGGCTGGAGCCAATGCAAATTCTGTAGCACTATTGTCTTGTTTACCAATTTGCCAAAGCACATTTTGCGAATAACCTTTTACAACAAACAAAAAGAAAAAAACTGTAAAAACATTTAACTTCATAATATAATCTTTTAGCGATAATTCCCAGAAATTTTCACTTTGATACTTTATAATACCATCCGGGAAAGACAAATATACGGTTTGCTCAATAATCTCCTAATTTAATTTTTGACAAGATTTTGTATTTGTTTT
Organism: Flavobacterium gilvum; assembly: GCF_001761465.1. Taxonomy (NCBI): domain Bacteria; kingdom Pseudomonadati; phylum Bacteroidota; class Flavobacteriia; order Flavobacteriales; family Flavobacteriaceae; genus Flavobacterium; species Flavobacterium gilvum. Next base: position 3,218,125 of record NZ_CP017479.1, read on the forward strand.
TCAATATCCGTAACTTGTTTTTCAGCTTCAGGTAATGGAAGACCGACATTCATGCCTGGTCGTTTGTGTCCCGTAAATGTTAAATAAGCATCTTTCCTGATGGCCTGTTCTTTCTCTATTAATTGAAAAATGGAATCCCCGTTTTTATATCCTGATAAAACCTCTTTCATATCTGAAGCAGTTGCAACCTTTGTTTCACCCAAATTTAAAAGAATCTGTTTTGCTATAATAAAATGTCCAAGATTGTCTGGATGTATACCATCTGCAGCAAACTTAAACGTTGCATCCTTAATACGTTGATCTTCTAAATATTTTTTCATTGGCCAATGAATATCAATCACGTTCCAATTATTGGTATAGCGATTACTAATTACCCAATCTGAATAAATATCCAACACATTGGCATAGGCTTTCCCTTTTCGCTCATCATAGACAGGAGGTGTAACGTGTATTATGGCAGCACCAGATTGTACTACCTGTTCATGTAACCAATTTATTCCTTCTTGGTATTTTTGAAATCTCTCATTGTCAAAAGGGAGATAAATACCATCATTCATTCCATAACATGCAAATACTAAATCGGGTTTTAATTTATTTAAAACACGATCCAGACGTTCGTGTAAATCAGGGCGAGGAAATTTCCCTCCAGCATGATCAGGTTCAGATAAACCAGAAACTGTTTCACTAGGCAAACCCACATTAATTATTTCGAAATGCCTTTCGGGATATTGTAGACGAAGGTAAGCGTCTATACAGGATACATAATAACCTGCATAAGTAATACTATTTCCTAAAACAACGATTTTCTTTACATTGGCCGGAATAGCATAAGGCTGAGCCAAACATTGATTTTGAATTCCTAAAAAAAGAATTATCATTAAAAAGAAACGTTTCATATTATTAGAAGTTTAGTTTTTTTATTATGAATAAATTAGACGGAGAGCATCTACTTTTTGATCCAAAAAACACAAAAATTAGTATCAATAGTTTTTAATATTCAACGTGATAATCCTTCTTAAACGGTTGGCTGCTCCATGCTTTTTTTGAAGTCCAGTCAGAAGCTGGATCCGTCCAGAATTGATTATCGGCCGGCAAGCCCAGCGGTAAAAATCCTAATGTAGCCATGTATAAACTTCCGGTTGAAGTATATACATCTGCAATCAAAGGTTGCGAACCACAAAAACCTAATACCAACCAACCATTGCTGTCAAAATTATTGCATTGATCATACATACGATGCATCACTGCGCTTATAGCGCAACGAACCTGTGCGGGCTTAATGTATTCAGGCAGTTTTTCCATTAATGCCACTTGTCCCAACGCCTGAAATGCAGCAGTACGGTAGGTGCTGGAACGACCAAATGCCGGATAAGTTCCTTCGGGACTAATAAAACGCTCTGTAAATTCAGAATAACGAATCATGCGTTTCAAAGCGAGCGCATAATCCTCCTCTTTAACCTTGTCTTTTGTTGCCAATACTTTATAAAAATCAACAAGCATTGGGTGAATAACATAACTATTGTAATAATCGAGGCTAAAGCTAGGCCCATCACTATACCATCCATCTCCTACATACCATTCCGTAATTTTCTTTTGTGCGTATTGAAGACGTACTGGATCAGCTTGTTCGCCAATACTCATTAAAAAAGCTTCGTTGATACCTGCAAACAGCAGCCAATTATTGTAAGCACCTGTTCTGGTACGAAGCGCTTTAAACTCTTCGGCCACTCTTTTCTTGGTTACAGAATCCAAAGGTTCCCATAATGCTTTTGGTGCTCTTAAAAATGCTTGAGCCATATAAGCAGCATCAACAATGGGTTGATTTTCTGTTCTAAAATTCAAATAATCGGGATTAGAAGGATCTACTCCATTAGCAATACCTTTCAACAAAGCGGTACGCAACTCTTTACGCATCTTTCCTTCCTTAGTATTATCATCTGGCAAAGCCAACCATGGAGCCACTCCGGCCATAGTACGGCCAACGGCTTCTAGGTATGTTACTTTTTCAGCATTCAATCCATAATCAGAATTCTTTTCTATTGGCATATTTTTCTTTAACGTACTATTCGCCAAATTGAGTATTACTGGCGAAGCCATTTTATACAACAAATTACTCCAATATTCTCGATCCTGCTGTCCAGTTATTACCGCCGTTTTAGACACTTTGCTCTTTTGGGCATTTGCATTATAATTAAATATCCCACCTAAAAAAAGGAAGGAGAATAAGAAAGCGATTATTTGTTTGTTCATTTTGATATTGTTAAATTAATATTTTACAACAATTTAAAGCATTTCCGAATTCACCATCAAAGAAGAATCTAATTACATTAGAAACTTAGTTTTTGCACCACCGGTTTTCCCGACAATTTTCCCTGTGGCAATTCGAACACAAGTGATTTATTGTTGATGGTAACCGTAATTTGTTTCAGGTCTTTGTTCATTTGCGGATCCTGAACCGTAGCTACATATTCATTGCCTTTCAATTCTATTTGTACAATACAGGGATTGGAAACAGAAACATTAACCCCTTGTTGATTAAACACAGCGTTCCCATCATAAAAAACAGCCTGATACAATTTGTTATCCAATGATTTTACTGCCTGTATTGACGTATCGTTTTGCAATACAACAAATGGCAATGTTGCAGTCGGGTTCTCTTTTCCGCAATATACTACATAACCGTAAGTATCATTTTTAACCTCACGACCATGATCTATCCAAAGTCTAAAAATATCTACACTGGAGGGTAAATCTTTTACTGATTTATTAGTAACATTCATTTTTATCCAATCAGCTTTTTTTGTTTCGCAAGTATAATAGGCACTCTTGCTATATTGTGGCAAAACAGTATAAGCAAATTTATCCTGTTGCTTTACCCAAACAGGCTGACCTTTATCAAAAAAGGATTGAACACCTGGTTTCACTTTTTGCCATGAATCATTTTCGAATACTAGTACATCATTCTCTCTGGCCGTTTGATCAATGGTGGTGCGAATTGTTCCTTCCATTTCAGGACGAAGATTATTGACGCCAGCTCCCAAAGCAATCAGATAATCGCCCTGCATAAAATAGGCTTTATGCGCCTGTACTCCATAAATACATTCGTTTGCATTTTTATTATTCCCTTTATCGTTCACACCCTCTTTGTCTGAAGCGTTCTCTTTTTCAAAAACAAAACCAGCCACCGCATTTTCTCCTCCAGAAGTAGCAGCTCCAGCAAAATTAAATTTGCTGTTATACCCTCTCCAGTTGGTAACCGGTTTGATTTTGTCCATTCCTTCACGGGCGGTAACGCCGGGAGAAGCAGTAATATCCCAACCTCCATAAACACTTTTATATTCTGAACCATTGCGCTGGAAAAAAGTCATCCCGTCGCAGTCGAAGAAATTGTAAGCATCTGCAAAATCCGGGGCACTTTCAATTCCATCGCACCTGCTAGAAGCCATGTTTACCATAATGTGATAATCGGGGTTCTTCTTCATCAGGTCGTCGTTATTAAAAAACCATCGAGTACCGCTATAAGCACCACCTTCAAATTGTGGCATATTAATAACTTTTGTTTTAGCTTCCTGTATGAATTGTTCTATTTCTTTTTGTTCGGAATCTGTAAAGGAAGTTTTCCAGTCATTCATCAAACTTTCTGCCAAGCCCAAAGAAGGAATAGTACCACTTCCTCCTTTCATATAGAACGAACCCCTGCCCAAACAAGGCAATTCATACCCTTTGTAGTGATACCAACTACCTCCCCTGAAAAAATTGATTAAGGTTTCTTTATTTTCGGGTATTAATTTCTTTTCCCAAGGAGAACCTTTCAACATCACCAACATCTTCAAAGCATTGTTTCCCCCATCGATGGGATAACCCCAGACCAAACTCTGCTTACCATGTCCCCATCCGGCGCCATCGGCAGTAAATCCTTCTATCCAAAACGATTCATTATAAGTTGCTTGGGAAGTCTGACTGATACCTCTTTGACAGACTTCGGACAACAAATCAATCATGGGAATTGACTTGTACATAAATGCTGTAGGCAATAATGAACGATATGCCAGCGCATTCCCTCCTACCCACCAAACATGGTTGCGGAAACGCTCAATCTGCGCCACGTTGTTATCAGTTGCATCGTTGCGGAAAGGCTGTGTCCAGCTCTGCAAGGCCAGTTCTTTCAATAATACACAGGCATCTTTCTGTAATGGATTCTTGCTCTTACCAGCTTCTACCTCATCCATTTGCTTCAGCAACGAAAAATAAATATTCACTGCCGCCGTAGGAATAAGAAAACAAGAGGCGTGAAACCTCGGAGCTGTATTATTACGGCCTGTTTCCAGATTACCATAGCGAATAATGGCTTTGTAAAATTTATCAGCCAACGCCTCTTTTTCTTTCATTTGACCAAGACGATATGCATCAGCAATTTTCCAAAGGCGGTCAATTGCTTCTGATACCACAGGAGCAATCACTTCCCTTTGCAGTTCCCCTTTGTTAAGCAATATTTTTTCATCTACAATCCTCTTTTCCTGCGATGCCAAATCGGTAAATTGACCATCTTCGCCAAGCAAGGCAAGACATTCCTGACTGCTTTTTTTCATTTCATTCGCCAGTTGAGCATAACGATAAGGAGACTTATTGAAACCCTCTCGATACTTTTTTATAGAGACTTCTTTTTCCGCATCCTTAACCGTCGTGGCTAGCGTCGAATATTTTACATAATTGTCATAAGCCACTTTACGCTCTGCTTCTTGTGCTTGGCCACTAAGGACAACATTCATTGCGCATAAAACAAAAAACAGTTTTTTCATATTAATTTACTTATTACAATTCTTTTAATCTAACCCATTGGGTGTAATTATTTCAACACATAAAAACATAGATTCGGTACGCTCAAAAGTAGGCGTTTCACTTATTTAAAATACACATAGCTCACTATGTGAAAGAAATGTTTTTCTTTTTTAGGATTCCTTTTTTTAATGAAATCTATGTTTCTATGTGTTTAAAAAAAAATCATGAATTATATTTAATGGGTTACAATTCTTTTAATCTATTTTTTTGATACCAATGTAAATTTATTGGTAACACCATCCACACTATTTCCTCCAACAAATATTTCAAAATCACCGGCATCTACTTTTGGTTTTAGATTTTCATCCAAATAGCTCAAATCAGATGAATTTAATGTAAAAGTTACAGTTTGTGTCCCTCCAGCTGGAATACTTACACGTTGAAACGCCCTCAACTGTCTAGGTGCTTGGGTAATATGCTTAGTATGCAAATTCGTAAAATATAATTGTACTATTTCGTCTCCATCTCTACTGCCTGTATTGGTAATATTTACAGACAATTCTATCTTTTCATCTATTGAAAATTTATCTTTTGCAAATTTGATTCCTCCATATTGAAACGTGGTATAAGACAATCCGAAACCGAAAGGATATAAACAGTAATATCTATCTTTAGAAACAATTCCATTGACTTTAGTTTCTGGATACTCCGCAACACTTCCTTCCCTTCCATAAGGACGAGTAATTTGTGTCAATGGAATCTGCCCTGTATGTCTTGGTATAGTTACGGTAGTCTTACCCGATGGGTTCACTTTCCCCGCCAATATTTCGGCAAGAGCATTACCTCCTTCTTCTCCAGCAGGAAACATTTGCAAAACGGCATCCACTTTATCAATCCAGTTTAACATAGTTACAGGTCGGCTATCATCCAACACAACAATAACAGGTTTGCCCAAACTGCTGATTGTTTTTATAAGTTCTTCTTGAACACCCATCAAGTTTAAATCGATTCGGTCTTGCGATTCACCACCAGTCACACTATATTGTCCTCCCATCACCAATACGGTTATATCTGATTGTTTTGCAATATTGACAGCCTCATCAAAACCAGTTTTATCAGTACCGGTAAGTGTACAACCTTTCGCATAACGAATAGTGGCTGTTGAACCAAAAATATTTTTTATTCCATCTACAGGACTTACACTAGGCACTCCGGCTGATGAATATCCTCCTAATTGAGCCACATTGGCATTGGGTCCGATAACAGCTATACTCTTAGCTGTCGCTGCGATTGGCAATACATTGTTTTTATTTTTCAACAATACAATACTTTCTTCTGCTGCTTTTTTTGCCAATGCTCTAAACTCAGGAGCATTACATAATTTGGTAGCCTGAGTGGTATCCTCAATATACGGATGTTCGAACAGTCCCATCTCAAATTTTACACGCAGAATTCGTTTTACGCTTTCATCAATTACCGATTGGTCAATATTTCCTTTTTTAACCTCATCTACTAATTCTACATAAGCTTTGTATCTAGGTAAATCAACATCCAAACCTGCCTTGGCACATATCACAGCTGCCTCTCCCTTTGATTCCGCTATTTTGTGCATGCCCATGGTATGAACTACTCCACTCCAATCCGACACTGTATAGCCTGTAAACCCCCATTCTTTCCTCAATATATCGGTAAGCAGCCATTTATTGGCATGGCAGGGTACTCCATCTATAGCGTTGTAGGCAGCCATTAACGATTTTGCATGGGCTTCGGTTACAGCAGCTTTATAAGGAACCAAATGAATTTCTCTTAGTTCTCTTTCGCTCAATGAAACATTAGCTGCATCCAACCCATTGGAAGGCACAAAATTTGCAGCAAAGTGTTTTGGCGTGCAGATAACTCCATTTTGTTGTACATTCTTGATAAATTCAACAGCAAAACGGGAAGCCAAATAAGGATCTTCCCCATACGTTTCTTCCATTCTCCCATGACGTGGATCCCTTGCCAAATCAAGTACCGGGCTCAATGCCTGTCTTATACCTCGACTATAAGCTTCTTTTCCGATGGCATCTGTTATTTTTTTCATGAGTGGTAAGTCCCATGTACAAGAAAGTGCAATAGACTGAGGGTAAGTAGTAGCACCAAAACCTTTTACTCCATGCAAAGCCTCATCATTTATAAGAGTAGGAATACCTAATCTTGTTTCTTCAACGGCAACTTTTTGAATTTCATTGACCGTTTTAACTCCTTTCGCAGCATCCATATCGGTTGTAGGACAACTAATATGACCCGTACCGTGGGATTTCATTTGCTGACGGATATAATCGATGGAGTATACCCCACTGCTTTTGAATATTTCGTCTCCATCTCCCAAACGCAAAGCACACATTTGGTATACTTTTTCTTCGAGAGTCATTCGGGCAATTAGATCGTTTACTCGCTTCTCAACTGGAAGAGCAGGGTTCTTATAAGGTAAAATTTTACCTTCAGACTTTGTTTGTGCAGTAACCACTCCGCTAAAAAGCAAAGAAACAATAACTGCTGACAATGCAATTGGTGATGAAAATTTCATTTTATTGTTTTTTAGTATTGAATTAATTATTAATAGTTTTTACTTCTAATTATTTTACCTCCCCTTCTTTGCAGTCGTCACACTGAAGCTGTGCACTGAAAGGAAATCTTTTTCTTTATTTTGACCATACTTTAATCTCTCCATTAACTGGCGTTTCAAAAGGTCCTGGAAATGGATCTTTCTCATTTCTCTTTTTGCCAAGATAATCTTTATTTACTATTAAAGGCGAGCCATCAGCATTTTCGTAAGCACAACCTGAAACTTTTGCTTTCCCAAGAAATGCTGTGGTAATTACTTTTCGGTTCTCTTTATTTTTCCAGTTTTCTTTTTCTGATAAAGAAAGATACCAACCGTCTTTTTTCTCTACTATTTTCATATTGGTATCAAAACCAGTATCCAACAAGGGGTTCACTTCTAATTTACAAGCTAATGTGCCCTTGGTATATACATTCCCTCCTAAAAATGAAACCGCACCCATTTTATCTACTCGATTAAGATTGCCTCCACCTATAAATAAATTATTGTAAAATCGGCCGTCACCACTATCTCCATTATCGTCACTATCCGAAGGATAAAAGCTGGCTATTGCTGTAGAATGCGGTACCAGAACAGGTGTTACACGTCGTCCATCATTAACATAGTACGAAATATTACCAGCAATAATGTTGTGGACAAATGCGATTCCTTGTGAAGCTACATCGAACCCTTTTGCTGACAAGAATAAATTATTTGCCAAAAGCATAGGCCCGTGTTGCATTTCTAGAGAACCATCCCCTCTATTATCATGTAGCAGGTTTCCTGTTACCTGTACCCCCTGACACATCCAGTCCAACCAAAGACCAAGAAATCCGCATCGATAAATGTGATTGTTGCTGATGGTTACATCTACTGCACCATGAAACTTAATACCGGCCTGTTCCCAACCAGAATACAACCTCTCCACATGTATATCATGAATCTCATTACCTGTTATGGTGCTGAATGCACAACCAAGACTACCAACAATACCAACCTGCTCACAATGATGGATATGATTGTTACGAACAATATGACTACCCACCTTATCTTTGCTCCAGCCATCTTTTATAGCCCTAAGCACACAATCTGTATAAGGATCTGCAGCGCCACCATCGTTGGTATTATCAAACTTATCACCATACTTTCCAAGTGCAATTCCTGCGCATTTCGAATAACTAACTTCATTATTCTCAATAATCCAACCTTTGTTCCAATACGCTGAGATTATTCCAATCTGTCCAGCACTAGGTGGTGCCCAAGGTGTGGCTGCGTTACGCATATCAAAGCCACTAACGGTAATATAATTCATTCCAGTTTTTTCGGGTGTAAACACAGTTTGACGCACATTGATTTCTACATTTTGTTCATTTGGATTTATGCCCGGAAATTGTGCCCAAATGGTGGTATTATCTAGCGTTACATTGCAGCTCCATACTGGCTTACTGTTTGTATCCGAAAACAAATCAGACCAATGTGCTGCCTCATTTAACCAATGCCCATTTAGATAAACTGCACCTGTATGGTGTTTCCGGGTCATCGTTGCAGGAAGCACAATGGCTTTGTTCTTGCTATCTCGACCATCTGGTGTAAACCAGTCGCCATGAATCAAATCTTCATAAGGATTGAATTTATCAAAGAAGGAATTAGGCAGGGTTACTTTCCAAACGTTGTTGCTTACAAGCGTCCATCCTTTTACGATTTCAGAACCTGTAATGATCACCTTTTCGCCCGATGCAGCTCTATACACAATACGTTTTGTATTCGATTCTCCACCTCTAGGAGGAGTTACTCTCTCCCGATAAGTTCCTCCATGTACCGTAATAATATCCCCAGGCATTGCTTTGTTGGCCGCAGCCATAATGGTTTTAAAGGGTTTAGACGAAGAGCCATCACCCCCATCGTTACCATTTACAGACACATGAAATTCTTTACCAAGAGCCTCTGTATTATTGCTTTTAGTTTTTATATCATTCTTAAAACCATTCTGTGCAAATAAACTAGTACACAGAATACAAGTTAAAATGGAAATAAAATTTCTTAAATTAGCCTTTTTCATTTTATAGTTATTATTTTATATGACTTTTATTTTTTATTTATTCATTAGCTCTTGTGACAATTGTCTATTTCTTAAAAGGCACCACAACATTCCATGAGTGCGTACCATATTCAAAACCACCCGGGCCATCCATCGTGGCAAAAAAGAAATAAACCGGTTTACCATTTTCAAAATAGATAAAAGGTCTTTCCAGTTGTCCCATCGTTTCTGTTTTCCCATCATTGTAACGAAGTGTTCGGGAATAGGCTTTAGGTGAATCTGCAACAGTCCATTGAATAGCATCTTTTGAATTGGCTAATACTCCTGCGCCATTCTCTCCAGTATATTTCGCAACATGATCTTTAAAAACCACATGATACCCTTTTTCGTCCTTCCAAAAGAAAGGATCTTCAATTTCCGGTTGCCCCGGACCTCCTAGTACGGGTTGTCCGTTATTCAGTACTTCAAACTTATCGTAGATACTTTTGGCACGAGCCATTCCAAAACACATACCCGAATACTTATCATTTCCCACATAACTACGGGCTTTAAACATCAGTAAAACAGAACCGTCCTCTTCGATAATCGGACTTGGATTGGAAGTCAGAAAACTGTAAAAACTATCTGGTTTTGTTTCCAATACCGGTCTATCAAAACGTTTCCAAGGGCCGTAAGGCGAATCGGCAATGGCAACACCAACTCGCTTGTTACTACGGCCTACAATACACCATTTGCTGGCTAGGTTGAAATCTTGTTTATTAGGCTCTTCAAAGGGATGCGTAGATCCCATATAATACAATATATACTTGTTTTTGTATCGCAATATACGAGGATTGTGAGTAGAACGACCATCCCAATATTGTGCGCCACGGGCAGGCAAGGCTACATCCGAAAATGTGTATGGGCCTTCTGGTTTATCTGATATCGCATGTACCACTTCTGATGCCACCATCCAACCCGGATGAAACAATATACTGTCTGGCCAGCGGGAAGCAAACATGTGATATTTTTTATCATCACCTTTTACAACAGAACTACACCATACCCAATATCCTTTCATTGAAAAGGCTGGCGTTCTATAGGCTTCACCTAACTGAGAATAAATTTGATTGGCTGTTTCTGCTTTTTGTGCCTCACATTCTTGAACGTTTATCAATTGTAATAGTACAATCAAAACAATTGCGAAATGTTTTTTCATTTTTTTTCTTTATTTCCCTCTAATCAAATTAAATTGGCTGTCAAACTTGTATTTCTTTCCGGCAATTAAGTCCACCTCTTTTTGCTTTCCATTATATACAAATGCACATCGATTTGTTTTGCCGGCATGAATAGTAGCTGACACCAATTTTCCGTCTTTCCATTGTATATCTAGCTTATGGCCGCCGTGAATACGTGTCCCCAATAACTGCCCTTGCGGGAAAGTTGCTGCACAGGCTGGCAAAAATTCAACACGACCAGGTTGTGAAAACACCATCATATCGGCCAGCAATCGCTGCAAACTCAACACCGAATCAAGATTGTAAATAGCATGCTCTGGATTATGAGAAGTAACAAGACCGTTGTATACATAATTACGTTGGGCAAAACGATTAAGATTAGCCAACACTTTTTCCTTTTCGTGCAACCTAGTAGCCATCAATGCTAAATGAATCAGACCATGAGCCGATTCAGTATCTGATTCAAAACGCTTACCCAAAGCCACTCTTGCAGCCTCTACTAGAGCTGGATCAGCACCGGGTTCAAAAAACTCTCTACCTGGGAAAACCGGATAGAGATGCGAATTGTGTCGGTGTTTGTAATTGTCTTCAAAAGGTAAAGTTATCCATTCGGCCAAAGCGCCATCAGCATTAATACGATAAGGAACCAACTTATCGTGGTACTGTTTCCACTTTGCCATATCTGACTGATTAAGATTAAACATTTTTCCCAATTTCAATAAATGGTCAAATACTTCACGAGCCACTGCTATTTCGAAAGTAGCATCTTTTGAAAGTGTACTACCTTGTCCTTTGACACCATTTTCGGGGGAAATCCCTGGGGAAATATGATAGTACCCATCTTTATCTTTGGTAAGATAGTCTTCATAAAACTGTGCCATTTCCTGATATAAAGGTAAAACACGTTTGCGAAGAAAAGCTGTATCTCCATAAAGCATTCCGTGCTCATAAAAAGGCATCAAATTCCATCCAGCACCACCTGGCCAATACATCCATGGAAGACCAGGAGTAAAATGATTGAGATATCCTTTTTCCGGATCGCTGTAATGAGGTACCAAGAAGCCACGACAGCCCAAATAACTACTGGCATTAAGTCTCCAGGCGGGCAATAATCTTTCTACATAACCAAAATACGATTCTGCACATTCGGCCAAATCACCTGTAGAAATCCCAGAAATAGCAAGATTCACATTAGTATCCATCACAAAGCCACCAATCCATGAAGGTGTCCATCCACCTCCCCAAATGCCTTGCAGTGGTGGCGGAAAATCTCCAGATGAAGATATAAGTAAATATCGTCCCATGGCATGAATCTGTTCAAGAAATAGAGGTGTTACTCCTTTTTCGTGAGCTTCATCCAACATTTTCTCTGTTGGCGTGCTTTTCCAAAGGTCTGCACAACCCAGATCAAGCACTACACGACGAAACATCTCGCCATGTTGAGCAGCATGTGGCAGCAACAGCTTATCATAATCAGTCGGAAGCAAAGAAAGTTCATTACGAACGGCTACTTCCTGTGAAGTGCAACCAAATTCCAATGGTGTTATACGTACTAATATAGTAACTTCATTGGTGTTTTCTATCTTAAGTTGATTATTCTCCACTCGCATTTGTCCACCATTTGCAACTACCTTAGCCAAACCATCATAACCACCTGGATCTGATGAATATTGTGCATGATAGCTCAACCACCCTGATGCATCGGCCTTACTGCTTGTGTTAAGAAAAACCTTGTCCAATTCAAAACCATTAGCCTTTCCTGTGCGGCCGGGAGTTTCGGCAAGATTGAGTGTTAATTCCAGTTTTTTTCCTGCTGATGATTTAATCCTGATTACATTAACATTATCAATCCTAGATGAAAATACACTTTCCTCTACGGTACCCTGTTCATCTTTCCATTGGGCTTTTGCTTCCCCGGTTTCCAAATTCAGCTCACGTCTATAAGCAGAAACAACTCCAACCTTTTTTACATTCATTTGCACATCAAACGCAGGATGCGGGAATAGCGGCCACATATTTGTAGCTCCCATAGCATCGAGCTGTTTACGAGCCTCACCTGTGCTAAGACGTGCGGCCTCGCCAAACTTAGCTGAATCACTCAACTTTCTCATCTCTGGAAGCAGGTTGGCAAGGTTGGCCACCGCTACTTTGTGTCGATCCCAAGCGCGAACAAAAAGTTTTTCATGTACACAAATAATCCGCTCCTCACCCACATTACCTGTAAACATCGTTCCGTGACGACCATTACCTGTTACAAATGCATCTTCCCATTTAAGTGCTGGTTTATCGGACCAAACAATCCATTGTCGAGGAGGATGGCCTGACTTATCAGCTGTTTTCTTTACTTGTGCGGAAAGCGAAGCAACAGCTGTCACCGCTCCAAAAAGAAAAATTATCTTTAATAGTGATTTCATTTATTTTATAAGTTAGTTCATTTATTTAATAAGGATATTAAATACAAATAATTTCGTAATTCACTTTTTTATATAAAGTCGTAAAAAATACCCCTTTTAATCTATCAATACTCATCCCTTAATTTGATGTTTTTCCGAAAACTTCTACTTCGCTCATAGAAATTTCTTTGGCGGAGTCAAAAAAGTTGATTCTTAAAAATCTACCTATAGATTTGCTATCGATTTCTATCGATTTTCTCACCGACATTAGATTTTATACCAGCATTCTGCCCATAAAACATAAATACTGATGCCAACAATAAAATTAGTGTCAAATTTCTTATTCTCTTCATAAAACTATGATCTACTATTAAGTTAGTTGACCCCTTAAACATTATCGTTCTTAAAATATCCTTTATTTTTTCATCTGCTTTTCAATCGATACTTTGTATCGGTAAACCGGAACGATGTCGATTTTCTTCACTTTCGCCTTTAACTGATCGTCCAATGTTTTTTCCAAACTTTCCCAGTAAATTTCATACTGCTTCTCTACAGGCAATACCTGAATTACTATAGGATCGGCTGTATTCTTGGATACATAATTCAATCTAAACTTACAAATATTATTATAGTTAAACTGGTCGTAAACTAACTTATTCTTTTGATACATTGTCATATAATCGCCATCATAATTTACTGATACTTCCCAGTCAACTACGCCTGTTGATGGCTTGCAATTATAAGTCGATTGATACAATTGCTGATTTGGCAAAGAGTGAAATGTTGCTTTGTATAAAGGTCCTGGCTGCAACGGTTTGAATGCTGTAGATTTCTTAAATTCAGTTAACATTGAGTCTTTAAATTTTTGAGCCGCTTCAACATCGTTATCAACGATTGGTGTAAAATTTACCGAAGGTTTATTTACAACAGAAGGATTCAGCACAAATGAGCCCAAAAAATTATCTGTAGTAACCGGCTTACAGTTTATGCCATTTGAAACTGATTTGACCACCAAATCAGAACTTGGATAGGTTTTCACGGCAATCTTACCATCTTTGTTGGCAATTTCCAAACTGTATTGGTTCGTTGTTTCCTGTCTTAACAAGGCATCAGTAAAAACCAACGCTTCCTGTTTATCACCGTAATTAATTTTATAGGTCTGTAGCGCCAGCTCTCTGGTAACAACAAGTACTTTTACCTGTTCGCCATTTTTACTTGTTATTTCAAAATAAAAACTACCTTCTTGCTTATCGCTGGTTATAGTTCCTTCTTTTTCATTCCACAGGCAACCTTTTAAAGCGCTTACTTTTTTAATGGTAGAATTGTCGAAAACCATTTCCGGAGCAATGGCATCTCTGAAGAAAACAAACGTTTTTGTACCTCCATTATTTAGAATAGAAAGTGGTTGTACGGTAGCATATTTCAATAATACGCTTTGCATTTCTAATTTATAAGGCCAGATTACATAATGATTAGCAGGAAAAGTAATAGGCTTTGCCGGAACCGCTTCCGTTGTTGAACCATTGTTTAAACTAAGTTGAAAATCCTTAATTTCGGGTAATGAAACCAATCTTTGGTAATTCGAAAGGAAAATAAAGCCCGCACCATTTTTGGTACGAATAGAAGACTGCACCGTATCTTTTGAAACCATCGATACTTTAAATTTTGATGGAAAATAAGGGCGTGTTTCTACTAATCTATCACCATAATCCTGCGCAAAAAGGTTCATCAATTTTAATTCAGAAAAAGATTGTGCTGGTATTCCCATAGCACCTAATGGAGCCTGAAAATCGTAATTAACCATGGACAAATCGTTCGGATAATTAGAAATTCTTGTCTCATGAAACCCGTAGTCGTTTGTCCAATCCAGAGGATTCATACATCCGTGATACATATAATATCCGAATCCATTTAAGCCTGCTGCTAATTTCACAAAAATATTGGCTGCCACATCTGAAGCAGAAACGTCAACACGCCTGTGATACGTATTTTGCATCCCTCCACCCAATTCGGCAGAAATCAATGGGTAATTGCTTCGAACCTTATTATCAACTTTGCCCAACAAATCACTTCCTATGTCATCATCTGCTTTCAAGGGTTTAATAAAGAACACGGGTTTAATTAACTTTTTAGTGGAAGTATTCCATGGACTATCGGGATAACTGCCTAGAGTAAAGAAAAACTCATCCTGATTATCCGGTCCTGGAGCAAAAGCACTGTAATAAGGAACATCCATTCCATTCTGAATAGCTATTTTTTTCAAGGTCTTCATGTGTTCATAGTCCGGAGCATTCTTAAAATTCAATTCATTTTCCACTTGAACCCCAATAATCGGTCCACCTTCTTTGAAATAATATCCCTCACATTGTTCAGCAACTTGTTTAAAAAACAAATCAGCATAACGCAGGTATACAGGGTCATCTGTACGCAATTTTATCTTTTTAGCCATCAACCAGTCAGGAAAACCACCATTTTTGATTTCAGCGTGCGCCCAAGGACCAGGCCTTACCCACACAAACATTCCGTGTTTTTTACAAAGTGCTAGAAATCGGTTAAGGTTATTATCTCCACTCCAATCAAAAACACCTTCCCTCATTTCATGTAAAATCCAAATAACATAGGTACTGATTATGGCAACACCACCTGCCTTCATGGCAATAATTTCCTGTTCCCATTGATTGGCATTGTACCTTTCATAATGAAATTCTCCCATAACGGGAAACCAAGGTTTTCCATTACGCAACAAATAATTTCCTGTATAGCCAAAACTTGCACCGTTTGGCCCAACACTAGTTCCTCTTTTAATATCCGGTGTTACTACTGTTGCATTAGTGCTTTTGATTTTTATGTCATATTGCAAACGATTCTGTGCATTTATTTCCAAAAATGAAATGCATGCCATCAACAGCAACAAAAATTTCTTTTTCATAATTCTAATTTTAACTATCTAGCTAATAAATGTGGCTTTCAAAATATAAAATAAAAAAGTAGGACACTCCAAAACGAATTATCTCCTACCTTTTATCTCAGGTTAAGGGCTCCCATATTCCTACCAATCATCTGTTCTAAAACTGCTCGCAGGAAATCCTTCAGTGTTAAACAAGTCGCCCGCAACAAAATCTTTAAAAGCATACCTCACAGCTACCGGGTTAGCAACCTCTGGAGCCGATACCTGCAATTTTCCTTGAGAAACTACTGCTTTTGCCGGATAAAAAACTTTATCGGCGCCGGCAATTTCAAAATTACTCAAAGGCTTACCGTAAGAAGTCAAACCGTTTGCCGTATTGCTGAATTGAACTGTAGCTACATTACCGGCAAAACTTACGGATTCATACATTGGAGAAGCATATGGAAATCCTTTTAAGCCGTAGGTTTTGGCCAGTGCCATATACGCTAAACGTTTACCCACAGTTTCCTTATCCCGGGGATGAATGAAAATTTCATCACCAATATCCAATGTAACAGCCATACCGCTGTTGGGAATTACTGCCAATGCTTTTCTTTGGGCATCTCGCAAATAAGCCGAATGCAACTTAGGATCTGATTCAATAGGTTTATTTTTATAAGGTGCAATCTGCACATAGTAAAACGGAAGATTCTCATTATTCGATTTTGTTCTCAGCATTTTTACAAAAGCAGGAAACAAGGTTTCGTATTGTTTCGGACGGTCATAATTACTTTCTCCCTGATACCAAATACAACCTTTGATGGTATAACCCAAAAAAGGATACAACATGGCATTATAAACCGCAGAAGCATTTTTATTATTTATTTTTTGTGAAGTGTCCGTTTTTGATGGAAAGGAGGTAATCTCCGGAAATGGTTTCAATGCTTCTTCATCCATAAAGCCTTCCACGGGAGTGCCTCCATAGCTATTGCACACTAGTCCAATTGGCACTTTTAACTTCGCATACAATAATCTTCCGAAGAAATAAGCTGTCGCGCTGAAGTTGGTAACCGATTCGGGTTCAGCTTCATTCCACGTTGCCTTACCAGAGTCATCCTGAGCCTCTCTCTGAACCGCTTTTGGTACGGTGTACAACCTGATTTTGTCATTGTCCGAATTAAAAATGGCATCGCTAGCACCAAGAATAGGCTGATCTTTGAAGCCTTTCATTGGCATTTCCATATTACTTTGCCCACTGCAAAGCCAAACTTCGCCTATCAAAACATTTTTAATAGTAATGCTATTGTTTGCTTCACTTATTTTTATTTCAAAAGGACCGCCTGCTGTTGGAGTTGCAACATTTGCTTTCCATTTACCTTTTGAATCAGCAGTAACAATAATCTTCTTTTTATTCCAGGATGTAACAAGACTAACTTGGGCTCCTGCCGTACTCCAGCCCCAAATCAAGGGATTTGATTGTTGCTGCAATACCATATTATCCGAAAATAAATACGGAAGTTTGATTGCACTAAAAGCTGTACTTCCAAAGAAAGTAAAGCAAATTAAATAAATAATAACTTGTTTCTGAAATTTCATCATTTTGGTTATTTGGGTTTTGTTTAGTTAATTTAAAAATTTTAAAAGCGTTCTAAAAGCTAATTCAGAGTCTTTTAAAATGTACTTGCTTTATTTGTCTCTTTAATCCATTCGGGTAATTTTCCCAATCTCAATTTTAATTGGGCTTCATACAAAGAAGCGGGTTCAACAGCTGTACCAATGGATTCTGATTGTCCTAATTGTTCCTTTTTAAAAGTAGATCCCTTGCTTGTAAAACCTACAATTACAGGATTAGGAATTCTCCACCATTCAGAGACCACTGTAGGCGGCCAAAATTCAAAATCTTTTACCGGTTCATTGGTTTGTTTATAATTCCATAAAACCAAACCCTGCATGTGGTTAGGCATATTTTCCTTTGCACCGCCTGCACGACCATTCATCAAACCGCCTTCTACACCATCAAGCAATGTGTTTCTGGGTTGACTCGAATGCGATTCAAAACAAGTAGTAGCAGGATAAGTACATTTCCAAATCACGGTATTCATGGTTCCCCCTGTAGTCCCAAAAGAATGCCATTGTGAAGCTTCATCAACACATTTGGCAATCAATACATTGGTAGAACCTCCGGCACTAATCGCTTCATGTCCCGCATTTCCATTTACTAAACAATTCAAAACGGTGACATTGGCACTTTGAGAAATTGTAGCTGCTACACTGCAATCTGTAAAACGGCAATTTTTTATCCATGAATTCGTCGTTTTCTGAATTCGAAGCATAGTATAACCACTATCGTCTTTCCATGAGCGATGGTGCACAAATTTTTCTTTCCAATTACCCACAAAGGCAATATCTTCTATCCCAATCTCCTCATTATGGGCAAATTTATAAACACCCCATTGGTATTTTGGATCAATTGCATAGGAAATGGGAGCCATCAAGGTCAGCTTTCCATTCTTAATTTTTTTTATCTGATAAAAAACGTTGACACTAATTCCTTTATTTATAAGACTAGTCCACTCTGGTTCTACTTTATTGTTTTTTAATTCTGATGCAATTAAATCTTTATTATTATCTAATAATTTTAGCGCAATCCAATCTCCTGATTCCAAACCTTCAGTCGTGTTTACTTGGATGGTCAAATCACCAACAGAAGCTGCTGCAGTAACTTGTCCAATTTTTTTATCAGAACCGGAACTTGTAAAAATGAATAATGGCGGCACAGTCCACATTTGAGAAGGATTTGCCGGCGGAAGGTTATTTTTCATAAACAACTCCGTTCCTCCAGAACCCGAGCCACTTCCTCTGAAAATGATATGTCCATTTTTGGAAATAATGGAATTGTTCGCATCACCATCTTCATTGACCAAAAATCGTCCTTTTGGAAAAAAAACAATTCCGGAACCGTTTTTATTGGCGGCATCAATAGCTAGTTGAATCGCTTGTTTATCTGAAATGTCATCATTTGGCTTTGCGCCAAATTCAGTCACATCAAAAACTTTATAATTAGTGATATTCGGAATATTTTTTTCACCCTGATGGTAACCCACATAAGAGAAATCAGGCAACACATTTTTATCTTTCTTATAATCTTCAAATATCTTGGCGTTCTGCTGAGCAGCAACCGTAGTAATAACAAAAAGATTCAAAAGGAAAATTATTCCCTTTTGAATCTTTTTGCTACTGTCGTTGTATTCCCTAATAGATTCAAACATGATAATAAACAATGCTTTAAAAAAAATTATGTAATTAGTTTTAGCTATTTTGGTTTCAAATGCATTAATCAAATTCCTTGTTTCATTAATGACCTAAAAAAATAGCTATAAATATTTTCAAATTTACCTAGTTGTATTCATTTTTAGGCGGAAAATCGTCCAATTTTATGTTCCAATATTCCACTTTATGCAAAATAAACTTTTCGTAGCTAATCTTTTAATTGTTTGTTCTGAAAATTGATTTCAAATAGTCATCATAAAGACTTTTGTATAAACTTTTTTCAAATGTGAATAAAAATATAAAACACATAGAACACAATTTTTTAATTAATCCTATCACAGTTTAATATGATTGCTGATTAATTAAAAAACTGTGTTGCTATGTGCTGGATTTATAATCCTCCACAGATTATAAATACCATTTTTTATAACGCAATAATGCTTCCAGGAAATAATAGTCGGCATAGGTAAGCGGTACATCAATTTCCCCATTATGCGGGATCGAGCCCACACTATGCATTAACAGATAACCTCCATTTGAACCTAATTTTGCTCTGTATTTTGGAGTTGATAATGACTTCAAAATGGTTTTGGCAACATCAACATAATTCTGTTTCTCTTTCCCTGAAGTGTATTGACCCAATTCCAATAATGCAGATGCATAAATGGTTGCCGCCGAAACATCGCGTAAAGTACTAGGAGTTATTGGAGCATCAAAATCCCAATACGGAACCTTATCTGCAGGTAATTTAGGATTGTTCAAAATGAATTTGGCAATTCCTTGTGCTTGTTTTAAGTAATCAGGATTTTTTGTAAATCGGTACATCATGGTGTAACCATACAATGCCCATCCCTGTCCTCTACTCCATGCGCTGGAATCTGCATATCCCTGAGCCGTAACTTTTTTAAGAACTTGTCCTGTTTTCAAATCATAATCCAGTACGTGATAACTGCTGTAATCCGGTCTGAAATGATTTTTGATCGTTGTATTGGCATGATTTTCTGCAATGTCTGCAAAAGTTGGATCATTACTATTATGACTCGCCCATTCCAGCATTTCGAGATTCATCATATTGTCAATGATAACCGGGCCTACAAAACCTTTTCCGTTTCGCAATCCATCATCGCTAACCTCCCATGACTGAATCACTTTGGCATCGGGGCGGTATCGGGTTGCTAATGATTTTGAAGACTGAAGAATCACTTTTTTGTATTCTTCGTTTTTCGTTAATCGATAAGCATTCCCAAAACTGCAATACATCATAAAACCCAAATCATGGTTTTTGGTGTAATACTTTACCGTATCCAATATAGCAAGTCTCTTTTTGGCTTCATCAAGGATTAAAGGTTTTTTGGTATATTCATAAATATACAAAAGTGTTCCGGGATAAAAACCGCTGCACCACCACCAAACATCGGAACTAACATTTTTGTTATGCTCGAATGTTTTTGGCATTTCATTTGCCGGTGTTGCTTTTTCTAGATATTGGTATTGCTTTTCGGCAAATGCGAAATTGTCATGAATCAGTTTTTGCATAGCAAAATGATCCTTGCTATTGTCTTTTTGGGCAGAAACAGTTAAGCTGCAAAAGGACAATAGTACCAAATAGTACTGAATTGTTTTCATGAATATTAAAATGTGATAAAAAAGTTGGTAAAAATACTTTGTACCATTTTACCAACTTTTTTAGTATTAAACTAGATTTTACCAACCCGGGTTTTGGTCAGCTGGAGTTATCAACTTATTAGACAACATTTCTACTGAAGGAATAGGGAACAATAAGTTCTTTTGGGTAGTACTTTGCCCTCCGACTCTACCGTATCGGGTATCAGAAACTATCACAGGTGGCGCAGGTGCAGGTGGGTTAGCTGCAGGACTTGCTGCTATTTCATTCCCTACAGCATTCATAACAGTAACATAACCTAAACCTTTCCAACGAATCAAATCCAATCTTCTTAATCCTTCAAAACACAATTCACGCATACGCTCGTCTTCAATAGCTTGTTGCTGAAAAGCAGCTTTACTTAAACCTGATGGCAAATCAGCAACCAAACTTGGTGTACCAATTGGCAAGCCATATCCTCTTCTTCGTACTTGGTTCACATATTCAAGAGCAGTTGCAGTTGGACCATTATTCACCTGATTTTGTGCTTCAGCATACATCAAGAGTACATCAGCATATCTCAATACAGGGAAATTAATACCGCTTTGGTTTTTATCTTTAGGATTAATGGCTTCGTATTCTCTTTTCCATTTCGCAGCATCTCTACCATATTGAACATTCTTGCCAATGGCAGTTTTGGTTGCGACATTAGTAGTATTGTTGATAGCCCATGTGTAAGTGGCCAAATTCCAATCACGACGCAAATCTCTACCAGCAGCATCATAGCTATTGAATAATCTATGTGTTGCTTTTACGAATCCATAACAATATCCAATAGTATTCATAAGAGGCGAACCATTTGCAGGCGTAAAAGTAATTCCAATCTGACTTCCTAAGCCTCCAAGTTCAAAGTACCCATCAGCACGATTCCCTTTAAATTCAACTTCCCACATACACTCTTTTGTGTCATATTTATCTAGTGCTGGATTAATAAATATTTGACGGTAAGCATTATTAGAATTTGCAGGAACAGTTGGAATAGTCTGATTAAAACTGTTAAAAGCAGGATTAGTATCGAAAGTTACATTCAAAGCATGCTCACCAGAATCGATTACTTTTTTAGACCAAACTAAAGATTCAGCATATTTTGAAGTATCATTTAGAGGATAACCCGCCATGTACAAACATACTCTTGCCAAAATCCCATCAACTACCGTTTTTGAAACACGGCCCGGAAATCCAATAGCCGATGAAGTAGCCACTTTGCCTTCGGCCTCCTTCATGTCATTCAATATTTGCTCGTAAACCTGAGCTTTTGGAGTTCTAGCCATGCTAATTCCAACAGGACTTGTCGTTGGAGTCAATCTCAAAGGCACATCACCAAAATGAGTTACCAAAAGGAAATAATAATAACCTCTTAAGAACTTAGCTTCTCCCAATATTTGTTGGCGTTTTGTTTCATCAATTGTTGCCACATTAATATTGGCAATCAAATCATTGGCTCTTTCAATTCCTTTGTAAAGGTCGGTCCAATAATTGGCAATATTTGGATCCGTGAAATTATAAAGATTTACAACTAAACCTGTTGCAGTATTACGACCGTAAAAACTCTCATCTGATTGTACTTCATAGGTAGTGTTTATTAAGTTACCATAAACATTACTTGAACCCAGTATATCATAAACCCCTGCTAAAACCTGAGTCAAACCGGCTTCATCTGTATAATACTGCTCCAATCCAACTTTATCAATCGGCTTTTCATCCAAAAAACTCTCACATGAACTTGTGCTCATAGCAATCAAGCCCAATATTATATATATCTTTTTCATTATGAATGTAATTTAAGGTTATTAAAATGTAATATTCGTTCCAAAAGCAATTGTACGTGCACGAGGATAAGGCGAATAATCAAATCCCGGTGTTAGAGCTGTTCTGTTAGTATTAACCTCTGGATCAGGCCCAGTATATTTTGTCCAGGTATATAAATTTTGTCCCGAAACAAAGAATCTCATTGATTTTAGGTGCCATTTGGTAACCAATTTTTGATCTACATTGTATCCTAAAGCAAGCGTTTTGAATCTTAAATAAGAACCATCCTCCACAGTGTAACTTGAATATCCACCAGCAGATCCAATATAACCTCTAACACGTGGAATATCTGAATTTGGATTTTCAGGACTCCAACGGTCTGCGAAATTGGCGAAAAGGTTTTTATTTATTCCAGCTCCTGCAGCATCAAAGATTACACGGTTACCATTTAGAATGTCATTACCATAAGACCATTGGAAGAAAACGTTCAAATCAAAGTTTTTGTAAGTGAAATTGTTACTGAAACCTCCAGTATGTTTTGGCTGACCATTTCCAATTACGGTATAATCTAATTTGTCTATAGTTAAATCCCCGTTTTGATCTTGATATTTAACATCCCCAGGTCTGATACTTGCCCTTGTATTTCCATTACCAGCGATACCAGTTTTTAACACGTAAGGATCAGCTGTAGTACCACTACCTGTAAAATCTTCATTTTTGTAAGTCCCTAAAGACTGTAAACCATACATTAGTCCTATAGGCTCTCCTACTCTTGCAATATAACCAGAGGTATTTACATCAAAGTTATTAATAGTACTTTCCATATAATCCTGTCCCTCATTTAAAGCCAATAATTTATTTTTATTGAACGCAATATTGGCGCTGGTACTCCATGTAAAATCCTTGGTAACAATGTTTCTAGTGTTCAATGTCAATTCCAATCCTTTATTTTCTATACTACCAACGTTTTTAAATGCTGTAGTAAATCCAGAAGAATTTGGAATTTGTGTTTTCAATAACAAATCGTTCGTCGTTTTTTTATAAACATCTGCAGCAAAAGAAATTCTTTGGTCAAAGAAACCTAAATCAAGTCCAATATCCATTGCCTCTGTAGTTTCCCATTTCAACTCAGAATTTCCAAGTGTATTAGGAATAACTCCATCCATATATACACCATTGAAAGCATAGGAATTTGATATTGGATTGAAGTAAGTAGTAAGATAATCATAAGGTCCTACACGGTTGTTACCGGTTTGTCCGTAACTCGCACGCAATTTACCATCAGATAAAACTTTATTGTTTTTCAAGAAATTTTCTTCTTTGAATTTCCAGGCAATCGCTCCCGATGGGAAATATCCCCAATGATTTTCAGTAGGAAATTTAGAAGATCCATCCGCTCTCATCGAAGCTGTAATCATGTACTTTGAACCATAGTTATAATTAACCCTAGCCAGAAATGAAGCCATTGTCCACTCAGTATTGGTAGGAATTACTCTTTGAGGTACCCCTAGTCCAATTCCCATACCGTCAAACATCAAACTCTCATCTTTCAATTGATACTCAGAATAACCATTGAACCAGTCTTTTCTTTGTTGGGCAGTAAACCCTCCTAAAGCAACAATTTTTGATTTACCATAGGTTTTATCCCAAGTAATAGTGTTTTCATTCAACCAGTTACTGTAATTGGTATTACCAATGATTCCCTGAACCCCATTAACACTTCCTTTACGTCCTCTAGACGTTTGGGAATTATAGAATTCATCTCTTTCAGATCTATTTTCATTGATTCCAAAAGTAGATCTCAATTTCAGATTTTTAGCCAATAAATACTCTACATAACCATTAAATCCAAAGTTTTTTACTTCGGTTACGTCGTAAGTATTTTCAAGAGCAGCAATCGGATTAACTCTGTAATCAGAAGCGTTGGTTATACTAGGATCAACAAATTCTTCTTCAATATTATAAGTTTCAGAAGGCACTGGTCGTGTTCCCCAAACAGATGCAAAAACATTGGAAGTTGTCGCTCCGGCAAAATCTCCTTTTGTTGGATCTAATCCGGTTTGTTTCAAGAAGCTATAATTGGTATTAATACCTACTTTTAACTTATCAGTAATACTATAATCAAGATTTAAGCGCCCTTGATATCTTTTATAATTGGAATTCAACACAACACCATCCTGATCTACCATAGAAAGAGAAACAGCATATTTAAACTTATCTGTTCCACCTCTCACTGCAAAATCATTGTTTTTATACATTGCAGTACGAGTAATTAAATCCTGCCAATCAACTGGCTTAACTGTCTTGTAATAGTCTAATGTTCTTCCTGGTCCAGTAAGATAAAGCTCAGTCGGTGTTTTTGGCGATCCAACTGGAGCAGCAAGTGTAGGATCAACTTCTATTTGATATTTCACATAGTTGTAAGGATCCATCACCTCTACTCTGGATATTGAATTTTGAACTCCTGTAGTAGAGTTAAAAGTAAATACTGGTTTACCCTTTTTACCTCTTTTAGTCTGGATTACGATAACCCCATTGGCTCCACGAGCTCCGTAAATGGCCGTAGCCGAAGCATCTTTCAAGATATCGATAGACTCAATATCCGCAGGGTTGATTACGTTATTGTTAGGGTCTTCAATCAAGAAACCATCAATAACATATAATGGACTGTTAGCTTGTGTAAGCGAGTTATTACCACGAATTACGATATCAACACCAGATCCTGGTCTACCGTCTGACGAAGTTACCTGAACCCCGGCAACACGACCAGCCAAAGCATCGTCAAAAGAACGAATCGGAGCTTTGTTGATATCTGCCATTGATACACTTCCAACAGAACCTGTCAAATCTTTTCTTTTAACTGTTCCGTATCCAATTACAACAATCTCTTCCAAGTTACTTGTTGTAGAATGTAACCCTACATCAATGCTACTTCTGTCTCCTACTGTAATTGTAGCTGTTTCATAACTAATATAAGAAAAAACCAACTGATCTTTTGAAGTGGCTTTAATTTTATATTGACCTGTAAAATCAGTCATTGTTGCTTCCTTCGTTCCTTTTACCGATACTGTAACACCCGGTAATGGCTCTTTCTTTTCATCATGTACAGTACCAGAAATCATTTTGCCCTGTGCCTGCGCAAAAGTTGGTACAATTGTCATAAAAATACCAACAAGGAAAAGTCTGAAGACCTTAGTAAAAAGTTGGTATTTCGAGTTCAAATTTTTCATAATCATTTATTTTAGTTCTTAGTTAATGCTTTAAATCTGTTTTTGGAAAATAGTTGGTTGTTTTTACATAAATTAATTTTTGATTCATTTTTTATTTTTTATTTTTTCTAATTGAGAAAACCTTTTTTTGAATAAGATGTTTTTTTAAACCTCTTTTTTTATGTTATTAATAATTTATTTCAACCGAAAACGTTTTCTTCAAAAGATAATTTCAAATGTACTTTGGAGTATCTGGTTAAAAGGTTAAATTCTTCCTTTTGAAGGGGAAAATATTCCTTTTTCTCTTATTCTACAATGTATCGAGCTTTTTTTTAATCTAGCCGTAACCATTTAGTAAGATTAATTTACTATGATCTGTTTTCTAGTAGGAACTTTCAATGTTTTTAATAATTGAGTAGTCATGAATTTATTTTTCCATATTTTTATTTCTGCTAATTTTTTCTTCTCTTTTGGGTCTTTTCTTAAATTGAAAACCAAAAGAATATACAATTCATATTTTCCAATCGTAGGTGTTCGGAAAATACAATAGGGATTTTGTCTTTCTTTAACCAAATATGTGTATAAACCTAAGTTCGATTAATACGCCATAAAACTTATTTACAAATAAATCATGTCACTTGATGTTCCTGCAAGGTATCCACTAAATAATAAACTATTAAATAATCGAACTCAGGTTATAAGTGAGGATCATGTAAAAAGAATTGTGCCCAAAAGGTATTAGATGAAATTTTTATTGCTGTTTTCTTAAGTATTGCATACGCGTGAGTGCAATGTCATTAAGTTAAGGATAAAAACCATCGTTTTGTCATTCCGAGGCACGAGGAATCTCACTAGAGACTCACGTTATGTGATTTGCTTCGCCTGTTCGCTGTCGCTCGAGTCTCCTCCGTCGAAATGACATAAAAAAAGCTTAACTTAATGACATTGCGCGTGAGTGATGGGAGCAAGTTACCAAAGTAACGCGTACAGCACGACAGCATTAGGGAAAGGGGGCGAGTATACGTTACTATGTGATGCCCCCTTTTCCTAATGGTGGCACGCCCAAATTATTTTTGAAGTAATAATTTGCTATTCCTATTTGTCTTTTCGACATAGGATTACAATAAATCAGCCGAATGTTTATTTATTTGTAGGAGTTTCTATTATTTGTGCCAATTGGGCAGCCATAGCTTTAACTTTTTCAGGATTTTTTTCTGCCAAATTATTTTCTTCTTTTGGGTCTTTACTTAAATCGTAAAGTTGTGGAGTTTGCTGTAATCCAGATTTTACATCTTTATTGACCAACCAATCGGGAGTTGGTCTGGTTTGAGGTGCAATGTATTTCCAATTCCCATCTCTGATAGCCATCGTAAAAGCTTCCTCAAGCATATTTGTACGGCCTTTTTTATTTTTACCCAATAGAACGTCAAGCATATCAAAACTATCGACGGCGGTTTCCTTATTTTTGATTTTTACACCAATTAATTTAGCAAATGAAGCAAAAAAATCTACCTGACTAAGTAATGCCTGACTTTTGGCTGGCTTTATTTTACCTGGCCAATAAACAATTGTCGGTACGCGGGTTCCTGCTTCATAAGCGCTATACTTTCCGCCTTTGAAACTTCCTCCAGGATGGTGTGAACCAGCATTTGCAATCGACTTATCAGCATACCCATCATCCAAAATAGGTCCATTGTCACTACTAAAAACGATTATAGTATTATCCGTCAGGTTAAGTTCCTTCAGTTTTTTGACAATCTGACCTGTAACCCAATCCATTTGAACAATAGCATCGCCACGTGGTCCCATCTTTGTAGCGCCTACAAATTTTTGGTTTGGCGCTCTGGGAACATGAATATCTGGCAAAGCAAAATACAGGAAAAACGGTTTGTCTTTGTGGATTGTAATAAAATCAGTGGCCTTTTTAGTCAATATATTAGGAAATTCTTCATCTTTCCAGTAAGCCTTATGACCACCACTCATAAACCCTATTCGGCTTATTCCATCCACTATTGT
Source organism: Flavobacterium gilvum (assembly GCF_001761465.1). Classification (NCBI taxonomy): domain Bacteria; kingdom Pseudomonadati; phylum Bacteroidota; class Flavobacteriia; order Flavobacteriales; family Flavobacteriaceae; genus Flavobacterium; species Flavobacterium gilvum. The sequence continues at coordinate 3,245,930 of NZ_CP017479.1, forward strand.
TCCGCTGTGCTGGGCATCGGCAGTCATTTTTAAAATCTCTCCATCTTCCAAGCCAATAGGATCTGTTCCTATTCGCTCATTATAACTCACTTTTATCGGATCATTTGGATCTAGATTGACTACATTGTGATTTTCAACAAATACTGTAGGAACCCTGTCTGGTGTTGCGGGTATTAGGTAACTGTAATCAAATCCTATCTCTAATGGGCCTGGCTTAATAATTCCGTTCCAATTTGGACTACCATCCCCTAACCCCAAATGCCACTTACCCACTACAGCTGTAGCATACCCCCCTTTTTTAAACATATCGGCAATGGTTTCTTGTTTTGGATTGATAATTAAAAGAGCGTCTCCAGGCAAAATGGCCGCATTATTTCTAAAGGCATAATTACCCGTAAGCAAAGAATACCTTGATGGTGTACAGGTTGCTGCTGTACAATGTGCATCTGTAAATTGAATTCCCGCGGTGGCCAATGAATCAACATTTGGTGTCTTAACAGCTGTGGCTCCGTAACAACTTAAATCTCCGTAACCCAAATCATCAACATAAATAAATATTACATTGGGCTTTTTTGCAGCTTCATTTACTTTTTTTGGAGAACAAGACACCAACAGAAGTATGAAAAATGAATAATAAAAAAACGATGTTGTCTTCATGATAGTTGGTATTTTGTTATAAAAAAGGCTTCCATTTGCCTATAAAAATTAAATTTTAATGCTTAAACCGAGATTCCGTAAACAGGAAAAAATTTCACGAAGATGTTCAGAGTAAACACAAAGATTCCCAAAGAAAAAATACTTCGTGAATCCTTGTGAATACTTCGGGTTTCTTTGCGAAATAAAGCCTAACTCATATTCAGGTAATAAACCAAAAGTTATTTAGTTACTTTATTCAGCCTCATTTTCAATTGGGCATCATATAAAGACAGTGGATAAACTTTTCCTTTATTAAAATTTTCAGTATAAATCCACTCGTCATTAGTATCTGCTTGGTTTCCATTAATGGTTACCTCAAATTGAGGTTGGTAAACTCCTGCCAAAATACTTTTGGGATACATTTGATGGCTTAAATTATCTTTAACCAAACCTTTTACTGGAGACTGCCAGCTATAAAACATCTCCGAATCTTTATCATTAAAATCGGCTAGCTCTACATTCCACCAAGTATTAAAATTTGCAGTATGAGGCAAATTATTTGGCGCCCCGCCTCCACTGATTTTATTTAGTCCTTTGATATTTTCAAATAAATTTTCTGCGGGTGGCGAAAATCTTCTGTCACTGAAGCCATGAAAATCAAACAAACCTGGTTTTCCGCTGACAGCCTTATAATCAACATTCCTAAAAACATTGCCATAAGCATTTCCCTCTCCGCTTAATACATGTGTAAAATTGTTTTTGAAATTCAGGTTTTGAATTAAATTGTCGCAGGCATGGCTGTAAATTTTAACTCCACTATGACCATCAAAACCTAAAAATTCCGCTCCATCAACAGTAACATTCCTGCTGTCTAACAAATAAATCGGACTAGTAAAATTTTCCAAAGTCACATTCTTAATCCAACCATTTGCCACTCTGCAAAAATTTATGGCATTCCAGCCGTAATCCATCTCTTGGCCTTGGTATTTTCCTCCTCCTTCACAACCGTGATGGCAATAATAACCAGCCCAACCCGATTTTAAGTAAATATTTTCGATACCAATTTCGCTAAGCATTTCAGCCTTTGCCACGACAGGTTTATATTTTAGATCAAAATCTCTTCTCAGAGGCTGTTTTAATGTAATTTTATTTTTATTTATGCTCTCAATTTGAACCAGCCATTGGTAAGAAGGCGCGCTACTTGGACCTGCACTTTTTGCAGATGCTTCAAAATCATAAAATGCTGTAATAGGACTGATGATACTTTTAATCAATGTTCCTGTTTCGTCGCTATTGTATAAGCCCAACAAAACATAATCATTAGCAGATAAATGTTCTGAACTTTTTAACCACAACGTTCTATCTCCTTTTTTGGCGTTTTTAATGAATTGAGTCAAAATCTTTGCTTCTTGAATTTCTCCATTTACTACCCCAGCATTGGTCGAAATAACTTCTGAATTGTTCGTTGCATTTTTAGGATAATCTATACCCCAAAAACTTTCTGTACGCTGCAATTTGGTGGCAGTTTGAATTAAAGCCGGAGATAACCAAGGGCTTACATCATCTTGTGTTAATGGATAACCATCAAAAAAAACAGTTCCATTGCTACTGTTTTCCTCACCTCGCAACACTACGTTACTATGATTTATTTGCAAAAATTGCTTTTCTCTTGGGTTCATATTAAAATAATAAACCCCTTTTGGAAAATACAAAACACCTCCACCATCAGCGCCAACTTTATCTATAAGTTGTTGCACTTCTTTGGTTTGGTCTTTCATGGTATTTGTTTTAATACCAAACTTGGTTACGTCTATTACGTTTTTAGTAATATTAGGAACTGGTTGTTCCCCATACCGATATCCTGCATACGAAAAATCAGGTAAATCACATTTCTTACTGTCTTTTTTAAAGGCTGTATAAATGGCAGCTTCTTGTTGCGAAAAGCATTGAAAGCTTATCACAACAAGAAACATACAAACCAACATCTTATTTATATTTTCTTTTTTCACTTTCATAAGGAAATTTCATTTTCTATTTTTTTATATCGCAACAATGCTTCCAAATAATAATAATCGGCATAGTTCAATGGTACGTCAATCTCGTTATTATGAGGCAAACTGCCTACTGAGTGCTTTATTAGAAAATTATTATTTGTTTTTGGAATCGCCAAATAAGCACTACTGCTCAATGACTCAATTATTTCAATCGCATCTGCTTTATATTTTTTTCCTGTTTCTTTTGGCAAATAAGTACTTATTTCTAAAAGTGCCGATGCAACAACTGCTGCTGCCGAAGCATCTCGCGGAATAGGATTACTGTATTTTTCTTTATTGTAATTCCACAGCGGTGTGTAACCTTCCTGATTAACATTAAAATCCCACAACGGAATTTTGTCATTTGGCAGTCTTTTGTTATTCAAAAAGAAATCAGCCAATTTGGTAGCCGTATCCAGATATTTTTTGTCTTTTGTTTCTCTGTACATTATGGTAAAACCATAAATTGCCCAAGCCTGTCCTCTTGCCCAAGTAGAATTATTAGAAAACCCCTGACAAGTTTCTCTATTTAAAACTGCTCCAGTTTTTTCATCATAATTCACAACGTGATAAGTGCTATAATCAGGTCTTATGTGATTTTTCATAGTAGCATTCGCATGCGATACCGCTATATTATAATAAGTAGGATCACCTGTTTCTTTGGAAGCCCAGAAAAGCAATTCCAGATTCATCATATTATCAATAATTACAGGGTATTTCCAAAGCGTCTTTCCATCCCAGGACATGCGTTGATCCCATGATTCTATACATTTTGTAACAGGACTATATCTGCTTGCCAATGATTTTGCAGATTGTATCAAGATATCACGGTAAGCTTTATTACCTGTCAAACGGTATCCATTACCATAACTGCAATACATCATAAAACCCAAATCATGAGTACCTTTATTAAATTGGTTATCCTTTAAAGATTCTGTCCATTTAGTCGCAACATCTTTCCATTTTGGATCTTTGGTATATTCATAAACATACCATAAATCACCTGCCCAAAAACCACAAGTCCAATCTTTCAAATCGGTGCTTTTTAAGCTTCCGTCATTGGCCGATGTGCGTGGATAAAGGTCATAATTTGATTGATCATTAATCATATCAGTGTACATGATTTCGGCACGTTTGAAACTTTCTTTGATTAATAAATCGGCCGAATTATCTGTACTAGTAAAAGCCAGAAGTAAAAAAGCACAGGGTATGATCTTTCTTAAAACACTCATATTTTTTTATTATTTATATTGTAAATCTTTTACTGATAGAACTATTTTATTTTTACCACAGGAAAATCTTTTTTTTACGTGGGTAAAAACTGTATTTAAAAAACAGCCAACACTCAAAACCCTGCTGTTACTGTTTTCAAAATTGCGGTTATTATTATTTTAAACAGATTAAATTTTTCCTTAATAAGTGTAAATTTTTCCTTTTATTTATTTTTTTGATTTTCCATACATCATTCAAAGTATTAAACAAGAAAAACTTAGCTTCTACATCTGTTTTATTTTTGCAAAAAAAATATCACTACACTATTTTATATTCCATTAAAAAAAAACAATATTGTAAGGTTACCGTTGAAAAAAAACAAAAAAAAGCCTGCAAAATACTTTTTCATTTTACAGGCGATTTCAGATTTAATTGACTAAACTAAAACTAAAAATTAATTGACTTATCTATTCTATAATTAAAAAGCAATCTTTTCCAATAGAAGCACCGGTTGAAACCGAAATATTATTGGCCAAAGCAAGTGAAATAGTTCTCTTTTTCGAATCTTTTATCAATTCATTTATACCATCGACATCTAATTTTATTTTTACCCATTCAAATGTTTTATCATCTATTGATTGATTGAGTTGAGCAGAACCTAAAACATTACCCAATTTTGGAGCATTATTAAATGTAATACTTTGAGAACTCCATTTACTATTGGGAACACCTTGTATATCCAAATCAAATTTTGAATCCGGAAACACTTTATCTTTAAAAACTTTTATTCTAATATCAAACTCAACTGATTTTGCACTCTCAAAACCTTGAGGAAGTTTAAATTTCATAAAAGTAATTCTTGAGTATTTGGTATTTCCTTTAGAATTAAAAACCAATAACGCATCTGGTTTTGTTACTCCTAATGCTTCAAGGGATGTTTCGCCTCCTTGTATAAAAGCGCATTCAGTTGCTATAATTTTTTCACTTTGAGCATTCGCAGACATAACTGTCAAAAAACATAAAACAAAAAATCTCAATACTTTTTTTTTCATAACATTTTTTTTAATTTTTTTAGGGCTATACTTTTAGATTAATAGGTTAATTTTCCTTAGCTGTATTCCATGCTAAGTTATTACTCCAAAATTGCTATTTATAACAAAATAAAAGGGGTAAATTTATCCTTAATAAGAGTAAAAACTTCCTTTTTAGTAGCGTTCTTAACATTACATATTTGGAGAGTAACAAGATAAAATAACTAAATTTATCTTATTTTAAAGGATTATTATTTTCAGACTAATAAAATTTCTATTAATTTTGACCCATATCTACAATCGTGATTGATGATATATTTTTCCCCACCTTTACATTTTATTAATATAAAATTAACTATTTTTAACAGTTTCAAAAACTGCTTAATTTTGTAAAACTTAAACCTATTTAATGATTTTTAAAAATCACAATTTGAGAATTCTTTTTTGGGGAATTTGCTTCTGGAGCTTACTTTTTTCTCCTTCAAAAAGCTTTTCCCAAAATAGTTCATTATCATTCAACCATTTAAATGTTACTAATGGTCTTTCAAACAACTCTGTTTTATCAATCAGCCAAGACTCTACCGGTTTCATGTGGTTTGGGACAAAGTATGGCTTAAATCGTTTTGACGGCCGTACATTTAAAGTTTTTAAAAATGATCCTGAAAACAAAAACAGTATTTCTTCCAACGATTTTATAAAAAAACTCGCATTTGCTTCAAATAAAAAAATGTGGATTGTCACTGACGGATTGGATTTATACCATTCTGAAGACAATTCTTTTGTCACTGTTCTACCGCAAACTGAAAGTCTTTTGAAAGTTTTGCAGGATTCTAATGGTAATTTATGGATTGGTTCTTTGACACAACTAAAATTTAAAGCTGCCAAAAGCAATAAAATTATCCCCATTAAAATAGCAAAAGAAAATCTGCAGGTTTCAGAAATTTTTGAAGACAACAACCATCATATCTGGGTAGGAACATCGGCGGGATTATATGAATTGTTTTTTGCAAATAAAAAACTAATTACAAGAAGACATTTCAGTTCCGAATTCAAAAACAGTGAGAATGTTGATTTAATCACAAGCATTATACAAGATCAAAATTTAAGATATTGGATAGGAACAAAAAAAAGCGGTCTTTATCTTTTTGATAAAAAAACATTGCAACTAACTCATTTTGTAAAAAACAACAATGATAAAAACTCATTGGTAAACAATAATATCCGAAAAATTTTAGTTCATAAAAATGGTTCGCTTTGGATTGGAACACAAGACGGATTATCGATTTTGAACCCCTACACTCACCAGTTTATTAATTATCAACACGATCCTACAAATCCAAACAGTTTAAGTCAAAACTCTATTTATGACATTTTTCAGGACAAAAGTGGATCTGTTTGGATAGGAACTTATTTTGGAGGAGTCAATATTGTATATTCTGTAAATACGCCTTTTACCTTTTATCAAAACAACATCAATAAAAATAGTATTAGTAGCAATATTATCAGCGCAATAGTTGAAGACAACAAACACAATTTATGGATTGGTACCGAAGCCGGAGGTCTTAATTATTTTAATAAAATCAATCAACAGTTCATTAATTACAAAAATAATATTAATGATAAAAACAGCTTGAGTTCCAATCTGGTTAAAGCCATTGCTATTGATAAAAATCAAAATATTTGGATAGGAACAGGTTTGGGAGGTGTAAATCTTTTTAACCCCAAGACTTCAAGTTTTACAGTTTTCAAACGAAATGCCAGTAACAGCAATTGCATTGCTTCGGATAACGTTAATTGCCTCGTTGTTAGCAAAGAAAATAAATTATTTGTAGGAACAGATAACGGTCTTAGTATTTATGACATTGCTCACCAAAAATTCAGCCATATTGCCACCGGCGGGAAAACATATATAGAAAAGTGGATAAATACGCTCTTTGAAGATAAAAAAGGTCGTATTTGGGTGGGTACACCTCTCGGAATTTACGTTTACCAAGATTCAAAACTGCAGCATAAAAGTTTTAAAGATAAATCGAACAAGCCATTCAAATACAATATCAACTGTTTTATTGAAGACAGCCATGGAAATATGTGGGTAGGAACCTATCATAACGGACTGGCATTATTGAACTTAAAAAATAATACTTACAAAATTTTTAATACCGATTTTGGTTTACCAAGTGATAATATATTGTCTATCACAGAAGATAATGATACCAATTTATGGATGGGAACCGATAATGGTTTGGTAAAATACAACCGCCAATTAAATATATTTAGAAGTTTTAATATTCAGGATGGTCTTCCTGATAATCAATTTAATACCAATTCTGTTTTTCATGATAGTCAGGGGCGAATGTTTTTCGGCACTTACAACGGATTGGTAAGCTTTATTCCCCACAATATTCAAAGAAATACGATACCGCCTGATGTTGTACTCTCGAACCTCAAATTGTTTAATAAAGGTGTAAAAGTCAACGATGAAAACGAACTTCTGAATAAAGACATAAATTACAGCAACTCTTTGACTTTTGATCATGATCAAAACAATTTTACAATCGAGTTTTCGTCATTAAATTTTATAAAATCAAATAAAAACAAGTATGCATACAAACTTGATAGTTTTGAAAAAGAATGGAACTATGTAGATATACCATCGGCTACTTATACTAATTTGCCTGCTGGAAACTATGATTTTTTAGTAAAATCAGCCAATAATGATGGTATTTGGAACAAAAATGTCAAAAAAATAAACATAGTTGTACTTCCTCCAATATGGAAAACCTGGTGGGCCTATCTTATTTATTTTATCATAATTTCTTCAATAGCCTATTATGTCTTAAAATTTTTAAAAGCAAGAGCCGACCTGAAACGAGAGCTTTATTTTGAAAATTTAAGAGCAGAGCATCAAAAGCAGGACTATCAGATGAAGCTGGATTTCTTTACCAATGTTTCGCATGAAATCCGAACACCATTGACTCTTATTTTGGGACCTATAGAAAAATTAGAGCAATTAACTGCCGAAAACACACAAGCCAATAAATATGCTCTTAGCATTAAAAACAACACAGAACGACTGTATCGTCTAGTAAACGAATTATTGGATTTCAGAAAAGCAGATTCCGGTAACCTGCGCCTGTACTTTTTTGAAGAAGACATTGTAAGCGCCGCAAAAGAAATTTTCAACCATTTTCAAACGCTTGCCGAGGCAAAAAACATTCAGTATACCTTCAAAAGTAGTCATGACTCCATTTTGGTTTATTTTGATAGAGACCAAATGGAAAAAGTGTTTTTTAATTTATTAGCAAACGCTTTCAAGTTCACACAAAATGAAGGCAGTATAAGCCTAGAAATTTCCTTAAACGACCAACAGGTTGAAATTATGGTAACTGATAATGGTAAAGGTATCGATATTGATAATATCGACGATATTTTCAAAAGTTTTTATCAGGCAGGGCAAAATATAGGAACGGGTATTGGCTTGACATTATCAAAAAGTCTGGTAGAACTCCATAAAGGAAAAATAACGGTGGCTAGTAAACCGTCTACAGAAACCGAAACAGGCAAAACTACTTTTACGGTAGTGTTACAGCTAGGCAAAAATCATTTAAGCGAGATTGATATTGCCCCTACTCCAATCATTGAAAACCATGATTATAAAGAAATTAACGAGTACACACCCGAAGACATTATTGATGATGCCGTAATAGAGGATAAAACCAAAACTGCTAATATTCTAATTGTGGAAGACAATGATGAAGTAAGAGAGTTCATCAGACAATCTTTGGAAAATCAATACCATGTTTATGAAAGTGAAAACGGATTGGAAGGTTGGAAAAATGCGATTCAGACACTTCCTGATTTAATCATTAGCGATGTCATGATGCCTATTATGGATGGATTGGAACTTTGCAAAAAACTTAAAACTGATGTACGTACTTCGCATATTCCTGTAATTATGTTAACGGCAAAATCTGCTTCCATACACCAAATTCATGGTTTGCAACACGGCGCCGATGCTTATATTACCAAACCTTTCAGCGATCAGATTTTACAGCTTAACATCCGTAATCTTCTATCTTTAAAAGGTTCTTTGCAAAAGAAATATAGTGAACAGCTATTACAATTACCGATTATAACAACCGAAGAATCATCTCAGGAAGAGGTATTCCTCCAAAAACTACAGCAAATTATCGAAGAAAATATTGCCAATACCAATCTGGATCTCGGCTTTATCACTGCTGAAATTGGCATGAGTAAATCTGTTTTGTACAAAAAATTTAGTGCTCTTACCAACTTGTCCTTAAATGAATTTATTAAAACGCAACGTTTAAAACACGCCGTTACATTTTTTCAAAAAGGGGAAACCAACATCCTATCAGTTGCTTTACAGGTTGGGTTTAATGATGCCAAGTACTTTAGCCGTGAATTCAAGAAAATGTACGGCATTACCCCAAACGATTATATTAAAAACAAAGGACAGGCAGATGTTTAGGTTTTCAAAAGTGTAGATTTAGATCTAGAAAAACATTGAAATGAGTATCATTCACCTATTTTTTCAGATCTCTTGACTCGAATCGTGTAAATATTTTCAAAAAAAAATTGGTCAGTGCCCAAGTATGGTAATGGAATTATAGCCCCACGCTAATCGCCATAATTAACAGGGCACCGCCAATTTTTATAATAAATCCTTAAAGTCTCTAAATACTATTGACCAAATTACAGGCCAAAACAACGCATTAACAAATCCCAAAACCGCTACCAATACAATGACAACCGGTAATTCCGGAATTCCTGGTAATAATGTAATCATTGTGCAAGGTGAAATGAATAAAATAGTAACAGCCAAAAGAACTCCGAGGGTACAAGATAATTTTAAAAAAGAAGTTAGAGAAACATATTTTGGAATTAACGCTATTCCCAAAACACAGCCTATAACTATAGAAGTCATTGTAAACAAGATTAATTTTTGATAAAAATCAAGCTGTACTACATAAACCTCTAATCTTTTTAGAAAATCGCCAAGAGAATTCCCAGCCAAAATTTCGGAAGCAGTATAGAAATATAATATCAAAACAATCAAAGCCAAAACAAACTGAGGCTGCATCAACATATTTTTAATCTTCTGAAAAAAACTTAGATTAATCTTACTTTGATCTTCTACAAAATTCATTTCGGGGAGCAATAAAAATTTCAGAACAATTGCCAGTACGAAAATAATTATAGATACAGAAATAAAAGATACTTGTTGTTCCAAAAAAAATGAATCTTGAGTATTCGTTTCTCCCACAGCGTTTTGAACGTCCTTTTTATCAACCCCATAATCTGCATTATGTGACAAAACCAAGGCTTTTAATTCATGTGCTCTCTCAATATCATTTTGATGAATAATATCAGAACTATTCTGAGCAACTGCATCATAAGAAAAAACACAAAACAATATTGAACAAATACCTAAAATATAAAACGCATTGCATTTACACAGGCTATAATTAAGTCTTGGATTCAAGTAAAAGAATAAGATTGAAGAAAAATATTTCATACAACTACTTAATGGGGGTTAAGAGATTTGGTAGACCAAAATTATTTCATCTTACTGATAATAAAGGGTATGATTTTCCGTAAATGGATAAAAATCTTCCTTAAATTACCTTATCAGGCTTTTTTGATGTGGCAAACCAAATCTTTTTTTACTGATTTGCATCAAAGTATCTCTCTCACAATTCTACACGAATAAAAGTAAGTTATTTGCGATGAGGATTAGCTGCAAACTGTGTTCGAACACTATTTCTGATTGAAAATTGTCATTATCTATTTTATATTCTTAACTTGCTGTTTTGCAAAAAAATATTTGACAACAAAATAAGGAGAGAGCCAAACCTAGAATGAAAAAGTTCTCAAAAGAATAAAATAACCTAACACTAATGAATAAAAAATTGAAGTCCATTGTTTTCTTTTCAAATAGCTTTCGACGCTTGTTGAAAAATAACATATTTAGGACTTTTTTATTCGTACCATTTATCATCATTTTGATTCTTATTGGTTTAACATCACATCGCCCGAAAGAATGGAAGCGATACAGTATTGCTAGCAAAGCACAAGGCACAACCTATTCTATTGTTTATTATGAAAAAGACAGTGTGATTACCAAAGAAATGATAGCTCAGAAGTTAATAAAACTTGATAGTTCCCTTTCTTTATACAAAACGTATTCACACATAAATCAATTCAATAATTCGGAAAAAGGTATTATTCTGGATAATTCCTTATTTCCTGTTATCAAAAAATCAATTGAGACTTTTAAAGAAACTAATGGGCTGTTTGATATTACCGTTTATCCATTGGTAGAAGCATGGGGTTTTGGTGTAAAGAAAACAGCATCTGAACCTGATTCCTCAACTATCAGTTTATTGCAAGATTGTATTGGCAACAATTTGATTGAACTCAAAGGAAATTATTTGTATAAGAAAAAACCCTGCGTAAAAATTGATCTCGATGGAATTGCCCAAGGTTATTCGGTTGATGAACTTGCAGATTTACTTGAAAAACATGGTGTTGAGAATTATGTCGTGGAACTAGGTGGCGAAATAAGAGTTCAAGGAAGAAAACAGCCCGACGGAGAAAAATTCAAGATAGGCATTGAATCACCTGCAGAAGATACATTTGGACAAAATCCCTTGCAAAAAATAATTACATTAGACAAAGGAGCTATCACAACATCTGGCAGCTACCGGAAATTTTATGAAAGTAAAGGCAAAAAAATAACGCATCTTATCAATCCAAAAACAGGTTATCCGCACAATAATGAACTCATCAGTGTAACTGTTTTTGCAAACGATGCCATAACCGCCGATGCATACGACAATGCACTAATGTTGATGGGACTTAAACAGGCTTTGGCATTTGTTGAAAACAAAAAAAATCTGGCTGCCTATTTTATTTACAGAAAAAAAGACGGAACTATTGCCGATACATCAAGCACTGCTTTTTTAAAATTAAAAAATCAATAATATATTAGTTAACAATGAAACGTAGAGATTTTATCCGTCAAACAGGATTGTTTACCGCAGGGGTTTTATTTCATCAGCAAATGTTACAGGCCGCAACTGTAAATGAAGATGACAGAATCATTTCGGTTGGTATTATCGGCTGTGGTGACAGAGGTAGCGGGTTGGGAAGTGTTTTAAATAATATGCCCGTTCAATTCAAACTGACTACGGTTTGTGATGTATTACCCTTCCGTCTGGAACGAGCAAAACAACTCGATAAACTTAATTCGCTTCGTTACGAAAATGATTATCGAAAAATTCTAGACGATAAAACAATTGATGCCGTGATTGTTGCTACGCCACTAAATATGCATTATGAAATTGCGGCCGAGGCGATTCGTGCTGGAAAACATGTCTATCTCGAAAAAACAATGACTTATAATGCTGAACAGGCTCTTGCATTGGTAAAATTAGTAAAACAATATCCCAAACAAGTATTACAGGTTGGTCACCAATACCGTTATACGCCGCTTTATTTTAAAGTAAAAGAAATGATTGACAAAGGCTATCTGGGTAAAGTAACTCAAATTGACTGCCGCTGGGATCGCAACTGGAACTGGCGCAGACCTGTTCCTGCAGGCTACACAGACAGACAGATAAACTGGCGTATGTACAAAGAATATTCTGGTGGTTTACCTGCTGAGTTATTATCTCACCAAGTAGATTTTATTAACTGGGCTTTCAACACGCATCCCGATGAAATAATTGGAACCGGCGGTATTGACTATTATAAAGATGGAAGAGAAACTTTTGACAACGTACAAACTATTTTGCGATATAATAAAGAGGGAATGATTGGGAATTTTGGAGCAACCTGCAGTAACGAAAAAGATGGTTATCTCTTTAAATTAAAAGGAACAAAAGGTACCGTGCAATTATTGATGAACGATGGTATTTTTTTTCCAGAAAAAGAAACAAAAAAAGATATGGAAACCGTTGATGGTGTTACGGGAGCCACAAAAATTGAGTGGACAAAAGATGGCGGAATTCCAATCCTGAATGAAAAATCTAAAGATGGTAGTTGGTATGCGCTTCAGGAATTTTACAAAACGATTATCGAACAAAAGAAACCCGTGTCTAACGTTATCACAGGAGCTACTACAGCTTTTTGTGTACACCTCATGAATAAATCCATTTATAACCATTCCTTGGAAACATGGAAACCAGAATTTAATATTAACATAACTTAACCCAAACAACCAATGAAACAAATTTCAACAATCTTTTTTTTATTTATTGCACTTAATTCGGGTGCACAATCAAACAACTGGCAATCATTATTTGACGGAAAAACACTTAATGGATGGAAACAAATGACCGGTTCTGCGCCTTATACAGTAGAAAATGGTTGTATAGTAGGCACATCTATCGTAAATTCCCCAAACTCATTTTTAGTATGTGACCAAAAATTTACTGGTGATTTTGTATTAGAAATGGAAGTAATGCTGAATAATGCAAACATCAATTCTGGGATACAATTCAAAAGTAATTTTGATTCAAAAGGAAATAAGGGCAAAGGCGTAATCAATGGTTATCAATATGAATTAGACCCCACTGATCGCAAATGGACTGCTGGCATTTATGACGAATCCCGAAGAGGCTGGCTATATCCAGGTTCATACAACCCTAAACAACAACAACTTTTAACAATAAATAAATTTCATAAAGTACGTATCGAATGTATCGGCAACACGGTAAAAACTTGGTTAGACGGATTACCTGCTTCCTACTTAGTTGACGAACAAATTACCAATGAAGGACTTATAGGATTACAAGTACACGGCATTGGCAAAAAGGAAGAAGAAGGGTATAAAATATCTTGGAAAAACATTCGCATTCAAACAAAAAACATAAAACCACTTGCTTTTCCTAAAGGAATTTATGTTGTTAACAAAACCCCGAACAACCTGACAGATTACGAAAAAGAAAGCGGATGGAAGTTGCTATTTGATGGCAAAACCAATAGTGGATGGATTGGTGCGCACAAAGATGCTTTCCCGCAAAAAGGATGGACGATAAAAGATGGTATTTTAACAGTATTATCATCAAACGGAGGAGAATCAACAAATGGTGGTGATATTGTAACCAAAGATGAATATGGTGCATTTGAACTTTCGTGGGATTTTAAACTGACAAAAGGAGCAAATAGTGGCGTAAAATATTTTGTAACATTAAAAGAACAGGTACAAGGTAAATCTGCCATTGGTCTCGAATACCAATTGCTAGATGACACATTACATCCTGATGCAAAATTGGGAAGAGACGGCAACCGTACACTTGCCTCTCTATATGACCTAATCACTGCCAAAAAAACGGAAGGGAAATTTGCTCAACCTGGCAACTGGAATACAGGGCGCATTATTGTTTATCCTAATAATCATGTCGAACATTATCTTAATGGTCTAAAAGTACTGGAATATGATCGTGGCTCACAAGCTTTCCGTGATTTGGTTGCCATTAGTAAATACAAAGAGTGGCCAAACTTTGGCGAAGCTCTAAAAGGACATATCTTACTTCAAGACCACGGCAACGAAGTGGATTATAAGAATATTAAAATTAGAGTGTTGAAATAAATCTGAAACTTCCTTATCCATAAAAAAAGCATTCGTTTTTGGCGAATGCTTTTCTTTTTATATTAAAAATTATACTTTGTAATATTGCTCCCATCCTTTTCTAGGTGGTGGGCCTACCAATAACTCATTGGCATTTTTGCTGCTGGTAATTATTTTTTTGGTTCTATCAAACACAATTTTTTCACCAGTCCATTGCGCCAATACGCCAAGACAAAATACCTGACTTAACGGGCCTGCAATTTCAAAAGGGGAACGTGTTTTCTCCTCGCCTTTGCAAGCTTTTAAAAAATTAGCAAAGTGATTTGATGTGCTTGCTGGTACAATTGGTAAACGAGAAGCCATCTCTTTTGCTTTTTCCTCTGGAATGATCGATAAAGTACTGCCATGGGAAGCACCTTTGAATGTTAAATCTTTACTGTAAATAATTTTTCCAGGATTCAGTTTTGCTGGTGCAATAGCTCCATTGCTTGGTGGCGGAATATTGGGATCAAGTCCCTGTACCCCATATCCTGCAGGAATTGGAGGAAGATTATTAATTCCATCGTACCATTTTACTTCAACTGGTGGCATACTACCACGTTTCGGAAACTTAAATGAAAGCGTTGTTGACATTGGATAGAAAAACTTATTATGTCCTTCCAATTTAATAGGATCAACTTCATAAGGAAGTCCAAGATCCAAAAACTGATGAGCCGTATCGAGAAGGTGTGCTCCCCAATCACCCAAAGCTCCCATTCCAAAATCGAACCAACAACGCCATTGACCATTTACAAAATCTTTGTTGAACTGATGCCCTTGGGTTTGCATTTGCCAAATATCCCAGTCGAGTGTACTCGGGATAGGCTCAGCAGGCGGAAATGAAGTAATATTTGGGTTCCAACCATGCCAACGCCTTGGGGCGTTCATGTGAGCAGTGATAGCTGTTACGTCTTTAATAATACCGGCATCCACCCATGATTTAAACTGAAAATAATTGGCTTCAGAATGTCCTTGGTTTCCCATCTGAGTTACTACTTTCGGATGCCTCCTTGCGGCCTTCATCATCAATTCTACTTCATTAAATGTACGTGCCATCGGTTTTTCCACATACACGTGTTTACCAAGACCAATCGCCATCATTGTAATCGGAAAATGAGAAAAATCAGGGGTTCCAATAGAAACAGCTTCTATCTGATTGCCCATTTTATCAAACATTTCTCTAAAATCTTTAAATCGGGGTACATTTGGAAACTGTTTTAATATATCCAATGTATGAGGCGCTTCCATATCTACATCACAGAGTGCCACAATATTAGCCAATCCTGTATTGTAAAGTTCACGAATAATTTCGCCCCCGCGGTTACCTATTCCTACACAGGCAAGGTTTACCTTATCAGCAGACCCAAAACCAGACAGGTTTAGCTCTTTGGAAAATAAAAAACTGGGGGTTGCAACAGCTGCAGAAGCCAATAAGGCTTGTGTTAAAAACTTTCCTCTTGAATAATTATTGTCTGACATATTAAAGATTTTTTTAAATATAACAATAAAATGTATTCGAGCACACAGTGATGATTAAAATATTTTATTACTACTTACCCCACGTCAAATTTGGATTTGCACCCAACCATAATTCTAAAGTCCCTCCTTTACTGAAATCAGCATGCGAAAATGAAAAGTGATTATGTTCTTTTCCATTCAAAGCCGCTTTTTGAATGTAACAATTGGTTTTAGAATTATTATAGGTTTTAATAACAAACTCTTTTCCTTTATAATACTTACTGTTAAGTTTAATTACGACTTCATCAAATACTGGGCTTGTAATATCATACTCTGGATTGATGGCGCTGGTACCCGTTAAACTAAACAATCCGATAGACGTCAAAGCGCTTACACCACTCATCTGACCTTGATCCTCATCGTGACCACCATAACCTTTGTCTGGAGTAACAGCACCATAAGCCTGCTCATTTACCCTGCGTACCCAATATTGAGTTAAATCAGGTCGTCCTGCATAATTAAAAACATGTGCATTAGAGCAGCCTGGTTGATTGGCATAACTGACATATCCATCATTGTAGCCAAAAACAAAATCCTGATCTTTGGATTGTTCAAAGGCGTAATTCAACTTTTTGCAAAGGGTGTCATTTCCTCCCATCATATTAGCCAATTGATGAATACCATGCGAAACAGACCATGTTGCCTGCCATGCATTGGCTTCTACCCAGCCATTTCCGCTTAATGCTTCTTTATGCAACCAATCTCCCTCTTTGGTTTTTGGAAAAATTAATTTTTGATCTGAGTCAAATAATTTAGTCCATCCTTGCGAGCGATTATTAAAATTCTCGTAATCTTTCTTCTTCCCTAATTTTTTAGCCATTTGTCCCAATGCCCAGTCTTGAAAAGTAATTTCTGTAGTAATACCTGCATTCGACGGATAATAACCATTTTTTATATAAAATTCCATTTCTTCTTTTTCCCCCATCATTCCCCCAGGTGCATGATTTTGTTTCATTACTTCGTAAGCCAAAGCAGCAGGTTTCTTTGTAAGAATGCCCTTTTGATAAGCACTGGTAATAAGGTTAGTGGCAGGACAACCCGTCATGATATACGAATAACCACCAGCACAAGGCCCACGTGGCAATAGCTTTCCATTTTCGGCATATTGAATCAATGACCCTGCAAAATCATCCAAGACTTCGGGCCAGGCTAATCCCCATAGAATATTCAAATTCCATTGCGTTAACCAAAATGCATCTGAATTATACATGTGGAATTTTGCTTTACCGTTTTGATCTTTCGGTAATGTTCTTATTTTAAATTTGGTGTTAACGGTAGCATTTCCTCGTCGCTCCCCTTCGGTGTTATCAGGATAATCTCCGGACACATCATCTAACTTATGACGCCCCAGCAACGCATGCCATAAATCCGTATAAAATTTAATTTTTTGGTTGTTGCTACCGCCTTTTACAGCAATACGTCCCAGCATTTCATTCCATTCGTTTTGCGATTCGGTTCGTTGACTATCAAAATTCCAGCCTCTGTTTTCCGATTCCAAATTACGTCTTGCGTTGTCAACACTGGTAAAAGAAACCGCCACTTTCATTTGAACTGTTTCACCGGCTTTTACATGATACTGAGCCGCAACTCCAGTAGTCGCTGCATCATAATAACTCATTCTCCCCGTGTTCTTAGCTGTTTTCTCAGGGGTTCCATTCAAGGTTGTTATGTCGTTCAATTCCTGTTTTCCATCCCAGCCATTTAGTTTTTCAAATGGTTTTTCAAAATCAATCGCAAAATAAATACGTACATTTTCGGGCCCGCCCCATAAACGTCCGGTTGTATTTACAGAACCTTCAATGCGAGTATTACTTACTTTTTTGATTCGGGCATCATTCATTGTCGCTTCACCAACATAGCCTCCCAAATTAATCAATACATTAGTCAAAGCATCTTTGGTATATGTAAAGCGATAAAAACTGATGCGATCTGCCGCAGTTTGTTCTACCCAAGTATTGTATTTTTCAAGATAAAGTCGATGATAACCCGGTTGCACAATTTCACCATCATGCGAAAAATTAGATTTCCATTCCTGTTCCCCTTTGTTTGGATTAATGGTACCAGTGGTTGGCATCAGAGTTATACCTGACAGCATCCAGCAATGTATTTGAGGAAATCCCAATATTTCAGTCGAATTGTAATTGTATCCTCCTCCATATTGATTTTTGTTACGGGTTAATGGCGCAGCGCTAATCATTCCAAAAGGCTGACTACCAGTAACAAAAAAGAAATAACGACCTCGGTTTGACTCAATATAAGGATCTACCCACGAAACTGGTTCAGATATTTGTGTTGGTGACGGAAATACTTCCATTTCAGACAAACCAATTGCCGAACCATCTCCATCCGTTGTTTCAAATTTCACCCAAGTTATGGTCTGTTCTGGAAAATCAACCACTTTGGGCGCTCCATTATTGGGTATAGCAAAAACAGGAACTCGTGTACCATTACTAAATATAAGTGTACCTCCGGCATTGTGTGAAGCTGTCGCAACCCTATCATACAAAATAATTTTATTGATGGATTGAGGCTGTTGCCAGGTCAACTGTATCCAAGGATAATCAATCTGTCCCCAAAAAGTAACCGTACTTTTTGATATCCATTCTCCTTTACCATCGGTGCGAATAATTCCGTCAATTACGTTGACGGCTTTTCCCTCCCCAAAGTTTTCGGAGGAGGCTGTTACAGTTGCTTTATTGGCGATACTGCCCGGCCCAGCTTGTACAAACTGGCTGGAACAGATCAGTAAGAAAATAAAAATGTGTCTTAGTATTCGTTTCATAACTTTTATTAAAATCAATATAATGAATGAAAATGAGTTGTTGCCACAGCGGTTTAATAATCAACTGAGAAAACTTTGGGAAAGAAACTGAAATAATCAGCAACACAGAAATGAGGTGTTTTTAATTTTCATGGTTTGTTGGTTATTGGTTACTATTTTGAGGCAGCTTGATTTACTAAATCGTTTATGTAAATCAATTCCAAATATAATTAAATGAAAGATAATAAGCAGATTTTTTCTGTTTAAGGTCAAAATATTCCTTAGGACTTCAATTTTAAACTACTTTATTTATATTGGTAAAAAAACAAAAGCATTATTTAAACAAGTTTTTTTGTTTTCAAAATCAGACAATTAATAATTTTAAAAAGCTGAATCGCTTCAAAAGGTTTGACTATAATATCATTTATTCCTACCCCTATTGCCTCTTCAGTTATTTCGTTTTTATCAAAAGCTGTCAATGCAATTATTGGAGTTTCGATTCCCTTTTGTCGTATTCTTCTAGAGGTTTCAAAACCATTCATCAAAGGCATGTTAATATCCATCAAAATGACATCAAATTCCTCATTATCCAAAATTTCCAAGGCCTTAAATCCATCATCGACCACTATACAGGAATAATTATTTTTTTCAATAATTTTTCTGGTTATTAACTGATTGATTCTGTTATCCTCGACAACGAGTACTTTAAAGACTTGACTGGAAGTCAAATCGACCTGAATATTATTTATGATTTCAATAGTCTTGACAGGATTACACTCAAAGCTAATGCAAAAAGTAAAGGTTGTTCCCCTGCCCAATTCACTTTCAACAGTTATCTTGCTTCCAAAAAGTTCCAATAGCCTTTTTACTATCGGCAATCCCAATCCTGTTCCTTGATAATCGACTTCTTTTCTTCCTACCTGAACAAATTTATCGAATATTATTTCCTGATCCAGAGGAGCAATTCCTATTCCGGTATCGGCAATTTTAACCTCTATGCAATGCATATTTTTGTTTATTTCAATAAGTCTGGCTATTAATCTAACTTCACCATTTTTGGTGAATTTCAGAGCATTACTTACCAAATTCATAAGGATTTGGGCAAATCGAAGTTTATCTCCAATTAAACTTTCGGGAATAGATGGATCAACATCAATATAAACCTTATTGTTATTGTTTTGGGCGATAAAAGACAATGAATTTTTTATCATATAAAATTCATCTGTCAGATTAAAAGTAAATTCTTCTAAGACAATTTTGTTTTCTTCAATTTTATTTATCTGCAAAATATCATTAACCAGAGACAACAAATAGCGAGCAGAAAATTTCAGGGAATTCAAATGCGGACTAGAAGCGAGCTCTTTGTGTTCTTCCAATAGCAAATCAGTAATCCCCACAACTCCGTACAATGGCGTTCGTAATTCATGGCTAATTGTAGAAACAAACTGGGTTTTCAATTTAGACGACTCTTCTGCTTTTTTATTGGCTTTGATTAATTTCTTATTGGCAAGCATCAAATCGGCATTCGATTTTACCCTAAACTTATTATTTTTAATCAAAGAATTCAGAAAAAGCAACAGAACAAAAATGGCAAGAATGAAAAGCAGCACAATAATTCTTGATTTTTTCAGACTTTGATATTGCAAATTCCTTTCGTTTTCAATTTTATCAATAGTACGTTTGTATTCGTCTAGTTCAAGATTAACACCTTCAATATTGGCTTTTTCTAACTTTTCTTCAGCATAAATTTCTTCATTGAGTTTTGTGTACAATTCCAGGTTTTCATAAGCCCTTTTGTAATCCTTTTGCTTTAATAAAAATTTAGAAAACTCTAAATGACAAAAAGAAAGATCTGATTTCTCATTCATTTTTTTGCCTAAACGAATTGCTTCCTCAAAATACAATTCAGCTTTTTCATTCTCATTTTTATAATTGTAGTACATCCCATTTAGCATATTGAGCACCACAATTGTCACATCATTATGATATTTTTGATAATAGGAATTAATAAATTTTAAATTATTTTCACCTTCTCTGAATTTACCAATGTCAAAAAAAGCCCAGGTCATATTCAGATTAGTAAATGCCATTTGAGCTGAATCCTTTATTTTCTCACTGTATTCAAGTGCTTTTTTAAAATAATAGATTCCTTTTTCGTATTTCTTTTTTTCAAAACAAAAAACATTTCCAAGATTGTTGTTGATTTTTTGTTTTATCGAATCGTTTTGGGTGAAGTTGGCATAATTTAAGCCTTTATTGTAGTAAAAAATAGCCTTGTCAAATTCGACTAAATCATTGTAATTAGCCGCAACATTATTGTAATTTTTGGCAATAAGGACATTGTCATGAATGGTGATAGATTTCTGCAAGGCCAATCTAGAAATCAACAATGATTTCTCGAAATCACCAGATTGCCTTAGTTTGGCTGCTTGTGAAGTTAATTTATTAATTTCATTTTTTTTGGGCAATTGTGTCTGACCAATCAAGGCAAAGCCAAAAAAATTAAACCATAAAAGAACAAATAACACTACTCTCATTGGGGGCATAAATAGTAATTATATTTACCAAATATACATTATAATCCACAGACATATCACAAAAAACTAAGAATATTTTAGATAAATACAACATTGGTATCAATAAATTAAAAAAGCAGCTACATTAGACCTGTAACTGCTTTTATTATATTTAAAAATTTAAAAAAAAGAATTTTACCCTTCTTTTTTACTCATTTTCTATTTCTTTATTGTCTTCCCATTGACCAACTACTGAAGTGGCCAAGGCATTACCCAAAACATTTGTTGCGGTTCTAAACATATCACAAAAATGGTCTATTGGCAATATTAATGCAATTCCTTCTACAGGGATCTTAAACATACCGCAAGTAGCCGCCACAACCACCAAACTGGCTCTTGGAACTCCAGCTATTCCTTTGCTGGTAAGCATTAATACGAAAAGCATTGTAAATTGTGTAAGATAATCCAAATGTACTCCATAGGCTTGTGCGATAAAAATTGCAGCAAAAGTCATGTACATCATGCTCCCATCCAAATTAAAAGAATAACCCAACGGCAACATAAAAGAAACGATTTTGTCTTTTACACCAAATTTCTCCAATTCTTCGGTAAGTTTTGGAAAAACAGCCTCAGAACTAGTGGTACCAAAAGCAATAATCAGCGGGCTCATAATATGATTCAGTAATGTTTTTATTCTTTTGCCAAGAAAAATATAACCAATCAGAATTAATATCCCCCATAGCGAAGTAATACCAACTAAAAATGAACCAAAATATTTGAAATAAGTAAGAGCCAAATCCTGAAAATCACGAACAGAAAACACACCTGCAATTGCCCCAAAAACTCCTATTGGCGCAAATTTCATAACAAAATTCACCATTTTTAGAACAACATGTGAAGTTCTGTCTAAAAAATCAATTATAGGTTTTGAATGATCCCCCAATGATGCAGCGGCCAATCCAAAGAATATGGAAAATATAACAATCTGTAAAATCTCATTGGTTGCCATTGCTTCAAAAAGACTTTTGGGTACAATGTGTTCAACAAAATTCTCGAAAGACAAACTTTGGGTTTTTCCCGTTACATCCGAAACGGATGCCATATCTACATGCGATAGATTCAAGCCAACTCCAGGCTCCAAAATATTCACATAAAACATTCCTATCAACAATGAAATGAAAGAAGCTGTAAAAAACCAAATCAAAGCTCTCCCTCCAATTCTTCCTACTGCTTTTATGTCTCCCAATTTGGCTATTCCAACCACCAAAGTTGTAAAAACCAATGGTGCAATAATCATTTGAACCAACCTAATAAAAATAGTGGCTAGCATTTTTATTTTAGTGCTGAATCCCTGAGCACTTTCGGCAGCAACAGAATTATGAATGATCACGCCCAAAATGGCGCCTAAAACCATTGCTATAAGAATCTGACCTGTAAGGCCACTCAAAAATGATGGCTTTTTGGTTGTAGTTGTATTCATTTAATTAATTTGAATTTTAAATTATCAAAATACGAGGGAATATTCTGTTTTGTTGTTATAAATAGGTTTTATTCAAAAGATAAAAATCAGCCAAAACAATTGCAGCCATCGCTTCAACGATAGGCACTGCACGAGGAACAACACAAGGATCATGACGTCCTTTTCCAGTCATTTCTGTAATATTTCCCTGATTATCCAAAGACTCTTGTTTTTGCATCAAAGTAGCCACCGGTTTGAAAGCTACACGAAAATAAATATCCATTCCGTTGCTTATACCTCCTTGTATTCCGCCAGAACGATTGGTTCGGGTAGTTCCGTCAGGATTGTATAAATCGTTATGCTCGCTTCCTTTCATTTTTACACCTTCAAATCCACTTCCGAATTCAAAACCCTTTACGGCATTGATAGACAACATCGCTTTTCCCAATTCGGCGTGTAGCTTGTCAAATACAGGTTCTCCCAATCCGATAGGCACGTTTTGAATTACGCAGGTAACGGTTCCACCGACAGTATCTCCATCTTTACGAATTTGACGAATGTATTCTTCCATTTCAGCAGCTGAATTTTCGTCAGGGCAACGAACAGGATTGCTTTCGATTTTCGAAAAATCCAATTCCTGATAAGGCTTTTCAAGAAATATTGGTCCAACCGAAGAAACGTATGCATTTATTTTGATTTCGGGAAGCATTTGTTTTGCAATCGCACCTGCCACTACTCTACTGGCCGTTTCGCGTGCAGAACTGCGTCCTCCACCTCTATAATCCCTCACACCATATTTCTTTTCATATACATAATCGGCGTGACTAGGTCTGTAATTATCTTTGATATGGGAGTAATCGTCAGATTTTTGATTGGTATTCGGGATAATGAAACCGATAGGCGTTCCCGTAGTTTTTCCTTCAAAAATTCCTGATAGAAACTGAACCTCGTCCGGTTCTTTTCTTTGGGTAACTATTGCGGATTGACCTGGCTTTCTTCTGGTCATTTCCAGTTGAATAGCATCAAAATCTAATTGAATTCCGGAAGGGCAACCGTCTATGATTCCGCCCAATGCTTCTCCGTGTGATTCTCCAAAAGTAGTTATTCTATATAGTGTTCCGTAACTATTTCCTGCCATTTTATAAAATTTTACGCAAATGTAAGTTTTATGAATTAAACTAAAAATTATAAACAACTAATATTTCACAATAATTGAGTTCAAAATCAATGGAAATGCGATTATTATTTGTCTAAATAAATGATTAAGTCTTAAAATTATTACTATTTTTTGATTTGGGTTTGACGATGTAAAGTAACTTTTATTGAAACTGAAAATGTATAGTTTAAATCTTATTTGAGTGCGATTATTATTTTCTATATTTGATAAAGTAAAAACGTGATAATTATCAGACAAAGCCCTTAATTTTGATTAGATAAGTCTTATTTTATCAAAATTACTCACAAGTTGGTGGCAAGCATTCGAAAAAACTAAACCTAAAACAAACCTAAAAAAACAGAATTAAAATGAATGAAAACCAAACTCCAATAGAAATTGACGGAATAAGCGGAAGCTTATATGCAGGATTTTGGGCTAGATTAGCCTCACTTCTTTTAGACACAATCATTATGATGCCAGTAATACTGCTGATATTATATCTAAATGGACTAGGAAAAGATATCTATTTCTACACGCTTATACCAAATTTTGTTTTTGGACTTTGGTATTATATTTATTTAACTAAAAAGTATGGAGGTACACCCGGAAAATTAATAGCTGGTATAAAAATAATTAAATTGAACGGAGAATCTATTGATTGGAAAGAAGCAATTTTAAGACATTCTGTATTGTTAGTTCTAACTTTATTAAGTGTTATAATGATGACTTCATGTCTTTTATCTGCCGATGAAACTATATTTAACAATTTAGGCTGGCTAAAACGCTCACAATATCTAATGTCATTATCTCCAACGTTTTTTTTAATTTATACTTGGGTTTCTAATATTTGGATTTATAGTGAATTCATAGTTCTTTTAACAAACAAAAGAAAAAGAGCCATTCATGATTTTATAGCAGGAACAGTAATTGTGAGATCTATATATATTGACAAAATTAGAGAAACAATGAATAATCAAAACTAAATAATTTGCCAGCCACCAAACCCGATAGCGCGGATTTGCAATCCGTGCCCACAACGATTGGACACAAAAAAAACTTTACCTGCTATACTTTGCGGGCACGGATTGCAAATCCGCGCTATCAGGTCATGCAAAACGAACAGTTTAATAACTTAATCAAACAAAAATAAATGCCAGACAATACAGACGAAGAACATTTAGACAATTCCATGAATGCACAACCAGAAAATAGTACTGGTGAAACCATTGCAACATTAGAAACAGTAGCCATCAATACAAACCAAGAAACTGAAAACATGGAAGTACATCATCATCCCGACCTTCATCATAAACCAAAAAAGTGGAAAGAATATTTTCTTGAATTCGTAATGATTTTTCTTGCTGTAACGCTTGGCTTTTTTGCAGAAAGCTATCGAGAGCATTTAGTTGAAAATAAAAAAGAGGTGGAGTATATGCATTCACTGATACAGGATTTAAAAGCTGATACGGCTTTGATGACCCAATCAATAAAATTTAATAAAGGTATTTGTAGAGCAGATTCATTGCTTTTGACTCTTTTGAATGCCCCGACTAAAGATTCTCAAACACTGCATAAGCTTTTTCAATTAAATGAGAATTCGAAAAATTTTTATCCCCAAATTAACGATTCTAAAACTTTTGACCAGCTTAATAGTTCTGGTGATTATCGTTTCATAAAAAATGAGCAGGTACGGAACAGCATCGCAAAATACTATCAGCACATTTCAATGGCAAAAGCATTCGCCACTGAAATACAGAGTAATCTTCAACTTACTTATAATATTTCATATAAAATTTTTGACCAGTATGCTTTTGATAATAAAGCCAATACAACAGTTCCGTTAATAACTAATGATGTTGCTCTACTTAAAGAATATAGCAATAATCTATATAATTTGGAACTCTCTTATAAAATGTACTGTGAACAAAACATGGAACACCTTAAAAAAGAAGCAGTTAACCTTACATCCTTATTAGAAAAAGAATATCCTTGAGAGTAAAGTAGCACGAACACCCGATAGCGCGGATTTGCAATCCGTGCCCGCAAAGTATAGCAGGTAAAGTTTTTTTGTGTCCAATCGTTACGGGCACGGATTGAAAATCCGCGCTATCAGGTATCAGAAATCTTTTGGATGGAAAGGATACAAATGCCTAAAATATAATAGTACCCATTATTCCGATTTAAAAACAAACAAAAAATCCATTCGCACGAATGGATTTTTTTGTTATATCAACCTGTTTTGTCATTCCGACGGAGCAGGAATCTCCAACAGAAGCTCGACAAAGATTGGTGATTTTGATTGCGGAGTTACTTACTGTGATTCCTCGTTCCTCGAAATGACAATATTGTGTAAAAAATCAGCCGAATACTGCTCCCTTATTTGTATTTATTAATCGCCTTTCGATACAAATCCTCATAAATTGGTAATATATTTTTTATGTCGAAACTTTCGGCAACATGGAAAGCGTTCTTTTTAAACTCGGCAAGAACTTTATCTTCCCTTATTATTTTCAAGGCGTTTTGTGCCATTTCCTCCACTTCACCAACGTCACTCAAATAGCCCGAAACACCATCAATATTTACTTCAGGTAAACCACCAGAATTACTTGATATTACAGGAACTCCACAAGCCATAGCTTCTAATGCTGCCAATCCAAAACTTTCGGTCTCTGATGGTAAAAGAAACAAATCTGTCAGGCATAAAATACGGTCAATTTCATTACTGTTCCCAAAAAATATCACTTTGTCCTGTATACCATATTTGCGACACATTTTCTCCGCTTTTTCCTTTTCGGGACCATCACCTACCATCATTAACTTCGCCGGAATTTCTTTCTGAATTTTATAAAATATTTTAACAATATCTGGAATTCGCTTTACTTTTCTGAAATTACTGATGTGTGTAATTATCCTTTCATTATCATTTGCCATAACTGAGCGCTGACAGGGAATTTTAGGGTCATATTGACTTTTGTCTAATTCAATGAAATTCGGAATCACCTGAATTTCATTTTTTATATTGAATAATTTCAGAGTGTCATCTTTCAAACTTTGGGAAACAGAAGTCACATAATCTGATTTATTGATACTGAAAGTTACCGCCGGTTTATAAAAAGGATGACTACCTACCAAAGTAATATCGGTCCCGTGAAGCGTAGTCACCATCGGGATATCGATTCCTTCATCTTTGAGCATTTGCTTGGCCATATAACCTGCATAAGCGTGAGGAATTGCGTAATGCACGTGTAAAACCTCAATTTTATGCAACTTAACCATATCAACTAATTTGCTGGAAAGCGCCAATTCATAAGGTTGAA
Source organism: Flavobacterium gilvum (assembly GCF_001761465.1). Lineage (NCBI taxonomy): Bacteria > Pseudomonadati > Bacteroidota > Flavobacteriia > Flavobacteriales > Flavobacteriaceae > Flavobacterium > Flavobacterium gilvum. The sequence continues at coordinate 3,273,206 of NZ_CP017479.1, forward strand.
AATGAAACAAAGGATACTCCGGAACGATTACTTCGTGGTAATGCACATTGGGATTTAACAAAGCTAAACGTACTGGCTGGCTATAAGTTATAAAATGGATTTCGTGTCCTCTTCTTGCCAATTCAAGACCTAATTCTGTAGCAACAACGCCACTTCCTCCGAATGTTGGATAACAAACAATTGCAATTTTCATGTATAATTTTTAAGTGAAACGAAATTAAGGAGAATGCTAAGGATTATTATAAAATAAAAGTTAAAATTTAACTATTCAGAGCTCACACCTGACTTAGAGAAAGTTGTTTTACCACAAAGTTCACAAAGAATTACGCTAAGTTCGTAAAGCTCTAAGCCCTTTTGGTAGCCTTGTGAACTTGGCGTTATATTTTATTCTTCTCCGCTTCCTTTTGTTAATTCTGATAACAAATAATAAGCTCCTTTGACAACCACTTTGGCATCAGCCGGTACCTGATCAATTGTTTTAACTTCAGTAAAACCTAAATCACTGGCACCTGTTCTTACCTTTATCTGCTGAAACCTATTTTTTCCAATCGTTATAAAAATAAAATGTTCGCTGCCGTTGTTGACAATAGCGTCCGATGGCAATGCAATGGTGTTAGTATTATCAATTTTGACACGTGCCTCCACATACATTCCTGGCAAAAGGGTTTCGGTGATTTCGTTTATCTTGGCATGAACCAAGACCGCTTGTTCATTTGGTTCGAATGCTTTGTTTATCGCATAAATTTTGGCTGGATGAGTATGTGACACATCATTTGCATCGCTAAATGTAATAGATTGCCCTATTTTTATTTTGTGAATGTCTTTCTCAAATACTTTTAAATCCAAGTGCAAGAAACGATTGTCAATAATTTCAAACAAGTCAGCATTAGCATCGGCATATTTACCCATACTCAAATTTATGTGTTGAATATAACCACTTATTGGTGCTGAAATAGCAATACTCGACGCAATATTTTTTGATGACAACTTACTGACATTAACTCCTAACTGATTCAATTTTGAACCCAATGTCACTTTCTTTGCCTGAGCGATTTGCAGTTCTCTTTGCGCCTGTTGGTAGGTTTTGCCCGCATTGATATTATCATCTCTCAATTCCTTTTGGCGCTGATACTCTTTTTCCAAATAAACAAGATTGGCATTATTTTCCAAATAATCCTGTTGTAGTTGTATAACCTCTGTGTTTACAATAGTTGCCAAGGTTTTCCCTGCCGTTACAAATTCACCTTCCTGTACAAAAATATTCTTCACAACACCTCCCGTCAAAATACTCACCTGTGCCTGGTACTGTGGCGGCAATGATAATTTTCCGTTAATTTTTAATGTTGTAGTCAGGTTTTTGTTTTCAAAATTTCCTAACTGCAAATCGATTGCTTTTATCTGTTCGTTCGTAAAAGTCACAACTGATTTTTCTGATACTGCTTCCTTTGAGTCCTTTTTAACCGTATCTTCAATCGCATTTTTTTTGCAAGAGACTAAACCTAGAAATGAAAAAATTATGATTACTATGTTATTTTTCATTGATGTATTTTATTTATTTAATAAATATTGAATATTGATTATCGTTTGATTGAAATTGTTCATTGCAGTCAAATAATCGTTCTTGATTTTGTTGGCGTCTTTCAGGTTTTGAGTATATTCAATATAACCAATATCCCCTGATTTATAAAGCCGCTGAGCCGAATTGATAATTGTTTCTGCCATAGGAAGTCCTTCCGTTTTATAATAATTGAGTTGTTCTTCATACTGCTTTTGCAATTGGTATTGTTGCAAATAAATGGTTAACAATTCTTGTTGCGACTTCTCTAATTCTTTTTTGGCTATTTCGGTTTCTAATTTGGCTACTTGCGTTTTGGCTTCAATTCCGTTTCGGAACAACGGAATATTAATGCCGACACTTCCAAAGTAAAAAGGGCTTTCTTTGTCTAAACTTTGTGCATTTACCCCCAAATTAAATGAAGGATTTCTCTTCGCCTTTTCTGATTTTATTACTAATTCTTTCGCAATTATTTGCTGTTGCAAAAGCTGTAAAACAGGATGACTCTTTACCAATGTACTGTCTTTCAAATTAACTTCCGACAACAATTCGTATTTTGCAGGAGCAACATAATCGGAGTTGTTTTTTGTCCATTTTTGCAATTCTGCCAAATAAAAAGACACTTGGGTATTGACCTCTGTCAATTGCATTTTTAAATCTTTATGTTGCAATGTGGCGTTTATTTTTTCAAGTTTATTGCTTTCGCCAACCTGAAATTTTTTATCGGCATATTTTTCATATTCTAAAAAAACTGTATCCATTTCAAGCAACAAATTATACTGCTGCACATTGTAAATCCAAAGAAAATAGGCACTCGAAACGTTTTTAATCAATCCGTTTTTGGTAACCGCTTCATAAGATTTGGCCACATTTACATTTTGATTCAAAAGATTCCGATCGGCTTTATTTGACAATTTAAAGCCCTGAGCAACTCCAACATTATAATCAAACAATTTACTGTTCATTTGCCCCAAATTACTGTTGATATTGAATGGATCGAGAATAGTTGCTGTTTTGGTTAATACTTGTTGTTGCTCTGTTTGCAAAGTCGCCTGTTGCATTGTTGGGTAATTTTTCAGAGCAAATTGCAAAGCATCGTTTAATTGCAAAGGGCTGTTTTGGGCTTTTGCATTAAAAGAATAACAACTAAATAACAACACAGCAATCGATGTGATTTTCGGGTTTATTTTTATTTTTCCCGAGGACATCACTAAATAATATAAAATGGGTAATACAAATAAAGTTAGCAAGGTTGAAGTCAGCAAACCGCCAATTACTACAGTTGCCAAAGGTTTTTGAACCTCAGAACCTGCACTTGTACTCAAAGCCATGGGCAGGAAACCCAATGAAGCTACGGTGGCAGTCGCCAAAATAGGTCTTAATCGAGCACTGCTTCCTTTGTAAATACGTTCCAGTAAATTATCTTCGCCTTCGTCTCTTAATTGATTATAATAACTGATAAGCACGATTCCGTTAAGAACTGCAACACCAAAAAGTGCAATAAAACCAACTCCTGCCGAAATACTGAAATTCATTCCCCGAGTCCATAAAGCAAAAACTCCCCCTATTGAAGCCAAAGGAATTGCCGAGAAAATTATCGTGGCTTCCTTGAGCGAACCAAACGACACAAAGAGCAAAAAGAATATGAGCAAAAGCGCCACAGGAACAGCCAATTGTAATCTTCCTTTGGCTTCCTGAAGGTTTTGAAATTGTCCACCATATTTTATAAAATAACCCTCTGGTAATTTTAATTTGGCTTCGAGTTTCTTTTGAACTTCCAAAACCACACTTTCAACATCTCTCCCTCGCACATTTGCCTCAATAACAATTCTTCGTTGCGCGTCTTCTCGGCTTATTTGCGAAGGCGCCGTTTTAAAAGTAATTTCGGCCACTTCGTTCAGCGGAATTTGATTTCCACTTGGTATCGGAATCAATAATGATTTTAAAGCATCAATGTCGGTATCACTGTTTTTAGGAATACGAACAACCAAATCAAATTTACGCTCACCTTCATACACTACTCCTGTCGTTCCGCCGGCGTATGCGGTATTCAAAATCCGGTTAACTTCGGCAATGTTCAAACCGTATTGAGCAATCTTGTTACGGTTGTATTTTACGACCAATTGAGGCATTCCGGTAACCTGTTCTACTTTGATATCTGCCAAACCTTCAATTCCTCTAATAATTGGAACCGCTTTATTGGCTTCGGAAAATAATTTATCCAAATCATCTCCATAAATTTTTATCGCAATGTCTGACTTTACACCTGCAATCAATTCATTGAAACGCATCTGAATAGGTTGTTCAAACGACAAATTACAACCAGGAATCTGACTTAATTTTTCATTCATTTTTTCGGCCAATTCTTCTTTATTATCGGCAGTTGTCCAATCCTTTTTATCTTTCAAAACCATAATAATGTCGGCGCTTTCTATCGGCATTGGATCGGTGGGAATTTCGCTGGTGCCTATTTTACTCACGACTTCTTTCACCTCTGGAAATGTGAGTGCCAATTTCTCCAATTGAGTACCAACCTCGATACTTTGCGACAAACTGCTTCCTTGCCTGATGGAGTAATTCATCGCAAAATCACCTTCGTCCAATTCTGGTATGAATTCACCTCCCAATGAATTAAAAATAAATAATGAGGCAATGAATAAAAAAACTGCAATACCTATAACTTCAAATTTTCTTTTTAGCGCAATAACCAAAATCGGTTGGTACAAATTGTTTAATTTATTGATAAACCGATCTGTAAAATTTGGCGCATCACTAACTTTTTTGCTTAAAAAAATACTGCTCGCCCAAGGAACATAGGTTATTGAAAGTAATAATGCTCCAAAGATTGCAAAACTTACCGTTTGAGCCATTGGCATAAACATTTTTCCCTCAACTCCACTTAATACAAACAAGGGAATGTAAACAATCAGGATTATTATTTGTCCAAAAATAGCACTGCTCATAATTTTTGATGAACTTTTTATTACCTCATGGTCCATCTTATTTTGAGAAAGCACATTGTTCTTATAATGTTTGGAAAAAATATGCAAAGTGGCCTCGACGACAATCACAGCTCCATCGACTATTAGCCCAAAATCCAATGCTCCCATACTCATCAAATTGGCACTCAGTCCAAAAAGATTCATTATGATTATGGCAAAAAGCATCGCCAAGGGAATAACAGAAGCCACAATGAGACCTGCACGCAAACTGCCCAAAAACAAAACCAAAACTAATATTACGATTAACGCTCCTTCCAATAAGTTAGTCGAAACGGTGCTGACTGTTTTCTCAATAAGCTTGGTTCTATCAACAAAATAATCAATCTTTACCCCTTTCGGCAAGGATTTTCCAATGGATTGCATCCTTTCTTTTACGCGTTCGATTACCCTTACGGCATTTTCTCCTTTTTGCATCAAGACAACACCTCCTACTGTTTCACCGCTTCCGTTTCGGGTCATTGCTCCGTAACGGGGAGCAAACCCGAATTTAACTTCGGCTATGTCTTTTATCAAAATTGGAACACCAGAATTATTCTTGACTACAATGTTATTAATGTCATCAATATTTTGAATTATTCCTTCGCCCCGAATAAAATAAATATTGGGTCCTTTGTCTATATAACTCCCTCCGGTGTTTTCGTTGTTATTCTGCAACGCATCAAAAACATCTATGAGCGTAAGATTATTGGCCGCCAGTCTATCGGGCTTTACCGAAACCTCGTATTGTTTTAATTTCCCTCCAAAGCTGCTTACATCGACAACACCAATAGTCCCCAACAATTGACGTCTTACAATCCAATCCTGAATCGTTCTCAATTCTGTTAAATCGTATTTGGCTTCGTATCCTTTTTCGGGAACCAAAACGTATTGAAAAATTTCTCCAAGTCCGGTAGTCGGTGGCAGTAATTCGGGCATCCCATATTGCTTTGGAATATTATCCGTTGCCATTTTTATCTTTTCATCAACACGCTGTCTGGCAATACTAACCGGCACATCGTCCTTGAAAACAATAGTAATTACAGACAAACCGGAACGGCTCGTACTGCGCAATTCTACCATATCTGTCAATGATTTGAATTCGGTTTCTAATGGATAAGTGATAAATTGCTCTACTTCCTGAGTAGCCAAATTGGGTGCCGTGGTTATTACCTGAACCTGATTATTGGTTACATCCGGCAATGCATCGACACTTAATTGTGTAAACGAATAGATGCCAAACACAATAAAAAACGCCAATAAAACACCCGTAATCAGCTTGTTATTTACTGAAAAATTAATGATTCTGTGTATCATTTTTTTTTATATAATGAATGAAAAACTTTAGACACTAAGGCCTATTAAATTTGTGGAAAAGACACAACCCTTCATCCTGATATCCAAAATTATTGGAATCAGGTTTCATTATACTATTTGAGGCGGTTGCCAAATACTTCCGTAGAAATTGGAAGAAAAAATTGATTTGTATTCTGGAATTTTGTTTTCAACCATTTTTTTGACAACAACAAAATCAAGAGTACAAATAGAACTATCGAAAGCAAAAACCTGAGAACTGCAACAGTTACAAATACAAAAAGGAGAACAAAAATCAATATCCTGATTATGATCGGAACTGCTTTTTTCGATTAAAGTTTGTGACGAACTATTTCCTTCCTTATCCGCACAAGGCAAACAGGAAAGTATCAGAAAAAGAATTGATAATATAGTGCTAGTCCATTTCACAAAAGCAAATTTAAGGTTTAAAATTAAAAAGTAAGTAAATATCTTAAAAAAAACTTAAAGCCGAATCAAACTCGCCTAAACACAATTAACTGAAAAACAACTAAAAACAAATAGAATTCACATTAACACTCCACTTTTTTCAGAAGAATATTGTTTATTAACTTAATGCACTCGTCAATATTAGTTACATTAGTATTTACCCCTACACTCCTATTGTCATAAGGTCTATATTTATCTAAATTTGTAACTGAAAACAATCCGAATATTGGAATTTGGGTTGAACTCGCCAAATGCATAATACCACTGTCAGCTCCAATAAACAATTCGGTATTGGCAATAACAGCTCCGATTTCTCGAACATTTTTGCTATAAAAAGTTGGTTCTTTGAATGATATTTTTGATATGTTTTCAACAGGCAGAATTTCAATAAAATTATAACCTGAATATTCTTTTTTTAATCTCTGATAAAAATTATCCCACCACTCTTCAGAATAGCATTTACTTCCCGTTGCATGAGTAAACAAACAAATAGTCTTATTCTCATTTCTAACAAGATTTCTTACCGTTTTCTTGCCCTCCTCAATTTCATTTTGATCCAATTTTAGATTCAATGACGCTACAGGATTGTTGTTTGGTTCGAATCCAAATTGATTCAAATAATTACGAAAATTATACACCGGATATTTTGCTATATGTGCATCATCATCATGTTTTTCAGAAAGTTCAGCAGTTTCTCCAAAAAATCTGAATTTAGACCTGGAAAATTTTGTTGCAAGTCTTCCTGATGAAGAATCGACATCAACATTAATAACAATATCATATTTATGCTTTCTTATGGAAAACCAGACCATAAAATATTGTATCAAATTACTAAAAGGCTTTTTAGGCAATTTGAAAATCAAATCTACATTTTTATAATTTTCAAACAATATTGGAGCCAAAAATCCTTTTACAAATAAATCAATTTTACAGTCAGGAAATCTTGTACTTACATCTTCCAATAATGGAGTAATCAATAAAAGATTTCCTAACCGTTTATTGGGTCTACAAATTAAAACTCTTTGTATTTCAATTTTTTCATTTTTAGTAACAGAATAAGAATTACCAATATTTTTGGTTATTTGATTCATCAAATACCTTCTGAACACATTAATTTTTTTAGAGAAATTCATTTTTTTAAATTTATTACTAATGCTTTCTCTGTCAAAAAAACATTATTTTAACCTATCTAATCTATTAGTTTTCTAAAGAATAAAATTTAGATAGTTGATTAAACAATCTAATTTTAAAAATTGAATTTTGCTTATTACAAAAATTAATCCAAAAAGCATTATTCGGCATCATTAATTTTAATAAATTTTCCCAACGCATCAAAAATAACATCCTGTTTTTTAGATTTTTGGCTTATTTCAGTCTCATAGGTTACCGTTTTTTTTTATCTATGATTTTTGTGACTTCAGTAATTTTATTCGAAGAGTATTTTTTTTTCAAATACTCTAAGACGGCAACGGGAAGTTCACACTTTGTTTTATTTCAATTACTCCCAATGGCGTTAGGATTTCATGCGAAGCATTCTCAGTGATTTTTTTTTGACTGTTAAAATCTACAATCATTTAATTCATCATTTGATTCAGTGAGTTGTTCAATAATCCGAATCCATTGATGCTTGTTTATTCAAAATCAAGAACTTAATCATTGCTTGCTCTAAATTTTTTCAGATTTTCAACAGTACTGTAAAACGGTTTCCTCTATGTTTTTGAAACCCAGAAATATAACCGATTCCATATATCGTTTGAAGATAATCTTCGCACTTGTTTTTCAATAACTTTTTTCGCAGATTTTTTACATGATTGTAAATAAAATCGAAGTTATCTAATCTATCTAAATTATCGCCCAAAGATGTTCTGCTAAAGCAAAATTATGTTACTTGATGTTCTTTCAAAGTCTTTTTTAAGAACTTGTATGCATCTCATCATTACCAATACCTACAAGCGTTTAAAAAAACCTTGCCGGGTATCAAATAAACAAATAAATTATTTAATAATCAGACTCCGGTTAATAATAATAATTAAACCCTAAAAACAAAATTAATTATTCCCAAAGCACAGGAACTTTACGGATTTTCTTTTTGTTAATCCACTGATTCAGTTTGTAGCACAAATAAGCAGATCCACTACCGACAATTGCCCCAGCCAAAACATCAGACGGGTAATGAACCCCAAGATGCATGCGGGAATAACCAACCGTTCCTGCCCATAAAAATGAAGGAGCAATAACATACCATTTTGGGTACTCCATGCTCAATGATGTCGCTGTCGCAAAAGCCGATGAAGTATGTGCAGAAGGAAAAGAATAACTGGATTCCTCAGTTACATTATCAATTTCTGGATAGGTTTCATAGGGCCTATCTCTTTTGACAATACTTTTCAAGGCCAAAGAAATAAATACTGAAGCGCCCAAAGTTTCCCCTAGAAAAATCGCTTTTTGTTTAGTCACACTGTCTTTTTCGATTAATCCAACGGCGTACATAACAATTGGAGCTCCAACACTAATAGGAACAACGCTACTTGAAACTCCTTTCATAAAAGGATCTAAATTGGTATTCCTATTAATATTTATGTCTTTTAAGATGTCTATATCCAAATTTTGAGCATTAGAAATAGAAAAACAGAAAAAACACAGAAAAAGGGAAAAGATTTTGGACATATTGGCTGTAAAATTTGTTTAAAAAAATCGGCTGTGCCAACTGTCTATAGCAGGAACTTCCCATGATTCATTGAACTCTTCGATATTGTTAACCAAATTATTAAAGACAATTGTGTTTTCGTTAACTGATTTGTCTTTCACCATTTTTTTAAAATCCATCAATGTTTTATGTGCGATGTGGTCACCTTGCTTGAACGTCACATTCATTTTGTCCAACAAATCTACATCGTATTTTTTTTCCAACCCTTGAATAAATTCAACTGAGGAATCAATAGAACAGCCCGTTGCCGCCTGAACTTCCTGATTTATGGCAATTATTATGAAACGATTGTATTTCAACAAATAGGATGATTCAAGACTGGTTCCGTGTGCTGCCCATTCGCTAAGAAATGATTGCAAATCAGTTTCAATTTCAGACATCTCTGCATCCGAAAATTTTCTGTTCGATTGGTAAATCCAAATTCGAGATTCTCCGGGTAAATTTTCAAAAGGAACGTACATGGTATTATTATTTTTTAATTATAAATTATGAATTGAAACTTTCAACAAACCTTAAACTTTAAACTTTGAACAATTTAAAAAGAGGAAATATAACCAAATCCTGCTTGTTTCCCATCGTAATAAGGAATAAACGCAGATTTCTTGTTTGGATTACTTTTTGATGCAAATAATTTATTTACTGTTGGAAACAACCAATATCCTGCTTTCGTACTTAATATTCCAATTCCTGCACCTGCCACTACATCGGTAAGCCAATGACGGTTATTATACATTCTAAATGCTCCTGTAAAAGTAGCTACAGCATATCCTGAAATGCCGTACCAAATAGAAACATCCTTATATTCCTGATATAAAAATTCGGCTCCCATAAAAGCTGTTGCCGTATGCCCAGAAGGGAAAGAATTATTTCCTGTATGGTCTGGTCTTTCGACTTTGGTAATTGATTTCAATCCTGTAACTGTTGCGGTCATTAATAAAAAAGAAGTCCCCAAAATAATTGATTTATCCTTCATATTATTCTTTCCTTTTACTCCCAAAGCTCCCAAAGCATAGACAGAGGCAGCCGGAGCATATTGCAAAAAATCATCAATAGAGATTTGCTTGTCAATGTGTTCAACTACTTCTTCGCTGATATCGGAATTAAGATCTTTTAATTGGTCACTATTAATCCCAATTACACCAAATCCGATAAAGGCAGCAGGAATAATTAATTGTTTAACGTTAAACTTTAATTGCTTAACAGTACTTGAATCATGAGGTATTGAATCTTGAAAATTTACTTTAGTTATATTTTGAGCTAATAAAGAACTCCAAATTGGCATTAACAATACTAAAATAAATTTTCGCTTAGCCATGGTTTATAAATCTTGAGCATTAGCAATCAATTCCGCCACATCCATCACTTTGACATTCCCTTCTCTGTCTTTGTGTTTTACCCCATCGGTCATCATAGTGTTGCAGAAAGGACAACCTGCAGCTATGATATCTGGTTTGGTCTCAAGAGCATCTTCTGTTCTTTCTACATTGATTTCTTTATTTCCGGGCTCGGCGTCTTTAAACATTTGGGCACCACCCGCACCGCAACACAATCCATTGGCTTTGGAACGCTTCATTTCGACTAATTCGGCATCCAATTTTTGAATTAAATCCCTTGGTGCTTCATAAACATTATTGGCTCTGCCCAAATAACAAGGATCGTGAAAAGTTATCCGTTTTCCTCTAAATTGTCCTCCTTCTATCGTCAATCGTCCGGTATCAAGCAATGATTTAAGAAATTCTGTATGATGAACCACTTCGTAAACACCACCTAATTCTGGATACTCATTTTTTAAAGTGTTAAAACAATGCGGACAAGCTGTTACAATTTTTTTTATTTCATAAGCATTCAGGACTTCGATGTTCATCATGGCCTGCATTTGAAACAAAAACTCATTACCAGCTCTTTTTGCCGGATCGCCCGTACAACTTTCTTCGGTGCCCAAAACGGCAAAAGAAACATTGGCACGATTTAGAATTCGCACAAAGGCTTTGGTTATTTTCTTTGCTCTATCGTCAAAACTTCCTGCACAACCTACCCAAAATAAAACTTCTGGCTGTTTTCCCTGGGCTAGCATTTCGGCCATTGTTGGCACTACTAAATTTTCTGACATACTATTTTGTTTGTTGTTTGTTGTTTATTGTTTGTTGTTAATCAATAATTTATATCTTTTTCACTTAGTGAAACTATAAACTATAAACAACAAACCATAACCTAATTAGTCATTCTTCCAGTTTAATCGATCCTGCTGGCTGTACTGCCATGGAGCACCATTATTCTCAATATTTGTCATCATGGAATTTAACGGCATTGGCGCTGCACTTTGTTCCATCACAAGATAACGTCTCATCTCCATAATAATAGAAAGCGGACTGATATTTACAGGACATTCTTCAACACAAGCGTTGCAGGAAGTACAAGCCCACAATTCTTCTGGAGTTATATAATCATTTAATAAGGATTTGTTGTCTGGTATAAAGACACCTTTATTGGCATCGATGTTTTTCCCAACTTCTTCCAGCCTGTCCCTGGTATCCATCATAATTTTACGTGGAGACAATTTTTTTCCGGTTTGATTTGCCGGACACGAAGAAGTACAACGTCCACATTCTGTACAAGTATAAGCGTTCATTAACTGAACCCAATTCAAATCCTGAACATCGCTCGCACCAAATTTGGCAGGAACTTCATTTTCTGAAACTGGTACTGCCGCAAATGGGTCGGCGTTAGGATCCATCATTAATTTCACTTCTGCAGTTACCGAAGCCAAATTATCAAATTGCCCTTGCGGTTTTAAGTTGGCAAAATAAGTATTTGGAAAAGCCAATAAAATATGAAGGTGTTTTGAAAAATATAAGTAGTTCATAAAGACCAAAATCCCCACGATGTGCAACCACCAAAAAGCTTCGTTTAACAACATTACCAACTCATTGGACATTCCGTTGAAAATCGGAGCAATAAACTGACTTATCGGAAAAGAACCTGCTTTTATAAAATGAGAAAATCCTCCGGGTACATTTTGCAAATGCAAATCGGTGGCGTTCATTAAGAAAAACAAAGTCATTAAAGTAATTTCGAAATACAAAATGTAGTTGGCATCACTTTTTGGCCATCCTTTTAAATCAGAGTGAATAAATCTTCTTAACCTGATAAAATTTCTTCTTATCAAAAAAACACTAACAGAAACCAGCACCAATAATGCTAAAATTTCAAAAGAAGCTATTAAAATGTCATAAGCCACTCCTATTGGAGCAAAAACACGATGCGTTCCAAACAAACCATCAATAATAATTTCTAAAAGTTCAATATTGATGATGACAAAACCAACATAAACTATGATATGCAGTATTCCCGCAACGGGTCTTTTTACCATTTTGGATTGTCCCAAAGCAATCATCACCATGTTTTTCCAGCGAGCCGATGGATTATCGTTACGATCTATGGCAACTCCAAGCTTAATATTTCTGATAATTTTTTTTACATTCGAATAAAAATATCCAAATCCAATAATCAAAATTATGGCAAATAACACATTACTAAGGTAACTCATAGATAGCAGGTTTTATTTTGTTATTGAGTCTTTTGGGGCAACATACGGTTTGTTTTTCTTTCCAAACAAAGATACATTCACATAACGTGTTGGATTCAATCGTACATCTTCAAGAAGCAATTCCAGTTCTTTGGAAGTTTGAGACAAGTTTTTATACAAAGCTTCGTCTTTCATCAGTTTGCCCATAGTTCCTTTTCCGGCTTCCATATCTTTCATTAAACCATCTACCTTACTTAATGTCGAATTTAAGTTCTTAACCGTTTTGCCTAAATCAGCTTTATTCAACGAATCTGAAATCTTAACAAAATTATCCGAAACTTTATTAAAATTAGAAACCACATTTTTCAATTGTCCTTTGTTTTCATCCAAAATCCCATTGGCGTTGGCTGCAACTTTGTGAAATTGTTCCATTGTTGCACTAAGTTCAGACAAAGTCTTTTTTAAATCTGCCTGTCCTTTTTCGTCCATAACATTATTGAAACTGGTAATCAATTTATCAGCACTAGCCATTAATTTTTCCACCTTTACCATTACCGGAGACATTTTATCTCCCAATGAAGCCATAAGACCGGCATCAATGTCCCCTTTTAGGTAATCACCACTTTCTGCTACATTTTTGTCCTCAAAATTGGGATGAATAGCTACTTGTTTTCCACCTATAAGACTGGCATCATAAATAGTGGCTACACTTGATTTTGATATTGGAAATTCAGTATTTATCTGCAATTCGGCCAATAAGGTTCCATTTTCTTTAATCGAAATAGTTTTTACAATACCTATATTAAGCCCGTTGATTGTAACCGGAGCCGAAGGAGCAAGCCCTTCTACATTCGCGTATTCAACGTAAAAAGTTTTGTATTTGTTAAAAAGGTCTTTCCCTTTTAAAAAACTATATCCCCAAATGAATAATAAAATTGACGTAATAACTAAAATAGCGGTCTTTATTTCTCTTGTAATTTTCAAAATTTTCGTTTTTTAATTGGGCAAATTTAATATAAAATATCCTAACTTATTATTTGGTTGCTTCCTGAATACTTATTTTTTTTCCGTTTTTGAAAGCAATCATAAATGCAGAATCATAACCTTTTGATTTAACTTCGCTCAATTGGTTCTTTGCTTTTTCATAATCAGAGGTTTCGCCATATAGATATTTATAGATATTATCTTCATAAACGATTGAAACGTTTTGCAAACCTTTAAAATTTCTAGGCTCCAATGCTATTTTTTTTTGGCTTGCCAAAAACTGAATTTTAAAAATCGATTCGGCAGCAGCATCTTTGACACCAACTTTATTATCATTTACAGGAGCATCATTGACTTTTTCAGTATTTTCTTTGAGGATCTGAGAAGGTTTTTCGCCAACGTTTTCTACTTCACCATCTCCAAAAAATTCTAATTTATAACTAATAATAGCATCAGCAATTGCCTTGGCTATATCATTTTGTCCCTCTTCAGAGTTTAACAAATCACCTTCTGTAGGATTAGAAACGAATCCTGTTTCTATCAATACTCTTGGCATATATGCTTTATGAAGAACCATAAAAGGAGCTTGTTTCACTCCACCGTGTCTCAGTTTTTTACCCAAAAGAGCAAACTTCTCTTCGACTTTACTAGCCAAGGAAATACTGTTTTCCAGATATTCTTCTTGCATTAAAGTCATACCAATCATGGTTTCGGGAGAATTGGGATCAAAACCTTCGTATTTGCGTTTATAATCTTTCTCAAGAGTAATTACGGAGTTCTCTTTTTTTGCAGCTTCCAGATTGGAAGCAATTTTATTCATACCCATCACATAGGTTTCGGTACCATCTGCAGCAGTATTTCTATTTGCGTTGCAGTGAATTGACACAAAAATATGGGAGTTGGCTCTATTTGCAATATTAGCACGTTCTACCAAATCAACAAAAACATCCGTTTTTCTAGTATAAATAACATCAAATTTGGGTTGAGCCTCCAATATTTTACCCACTTTCAATACAATTGCCAAAGCAATATTTTTTTCGATTCTTCCGCTGTAAACGGCACCAAAATCATGGTCTCCGTGCCCCGCATCCAATGTAACCTTGAAATCATTTGACTGACCATACGAATCTATAGCCAATATCGTTATTAATAATGTGAAAGCTATTTTTATTTTTGATATAAACATCTAATCGTTAATTTAATTACTAAGTCTTCCGTTATAAATTTATGTTTTGATTATTTTTGCCAAAAAATTATAGTAATTTTGACACATAAATACTCAGTTCTTCAATATACAAAAATAGCATTTAAACCTTTGCATACAAACTTATTTAATATCGTTTTACTATCATTTTTCCTTTCATTAGGTTACAGTAATCTATACTCGCAAGATATAAAAAAGAAACAAAGCAATATTCCTGCTAAAACTCAGGAAGTTAAAAAACCTATTAAGGAAGATACTACAAAACAAACTGTGGCAGAAACACCTGCTGATACTATCAAATTAGATACGATCAACGTTAAAAAAAACTTCCTTAATGGAAAGGTGAAGTACTCTGCACAAAAATATGCCAAGATTGAGCAAAAAAAGAAACTCATCACTTTGTATGATAAGGCCGAATTATATTATCAGGATGTAGAACTAAAATCTGGAATCATTGTTCTTGATTACGAAAAAAATGAGGTTTATGCAGGAAGAATAAAAGATTCTCTTGGTAATTACACTCAATTTCCCAGTTTCAAACAAGGCGACAATACGGTAGAACCCGACTCAATACGCTTTAATTTTAAAACAAAAAAGGCATTAATCTGGAATTCGAGATCTACTCAGGGAGAATTTAACGTAAAGGCTGCCATCACAAAAAAAGAAAATGACTCGGTTTATTTTCTAAAGGGTGCACGATTCACCACTTCAAAAGATGTAGACAATCCCGAATATTATTTCCAAACCAATAAAATAAAATTTATTCCCGGAAAAAAAATTGTTACAGGTTTCACCAATATGGTAATCGCCGATGTACCAACTCCTTTATTTCTTCCTTTTGCCTATTTTCCGCTTTCAAAAGAAACAAGCACATCGGGAGTTATATTGCCATCTTATAACGATTCTAATGACAAAGGATTTTCCCTTCAAAATGGTGGATATTATTTTGCTCTGAGCGACCATTATAATTTAACACTCCTTGGAGATTACTACACCAACGGAAGTTATGGTATAAGTGCACAATCGTCCTACGCCAATCGATATCATTACCAGGGAAGTTTTAATCTTCGATTTGAGAACAATATTATTAGTGAAAGAGGATACCCCGATTATTCCAAAACAAAAATTTACAACATTCAATGGTCACATTCACAGGATTCAAAGTCCAGTCCGAATTCCACCTTTTCGGCATCGGTGAATTTAGGAAGTAGTGAATATTTCAAACAAACCATTAATCAGGTTAATGTCGGTTCCTCACTAAACAACTCGTTAAGTTCTTCCGTTTCATATAGCACGGTATTTCACACCATTCCAGAAGGCCGATTATCGCTAACAGCAACACATTCCCAAAATACGAATACCAAAGAGATCAATATGACGCTACCAACACTGCAATTTAGTTTGGATCGTATTTATCCTTTTGCTTCAAATGATGCTGCAAAAAAAGGTTTTTTTAAGAACATCAATTTACAATACAATCTAAACGGAAGAAATAGTTTTGTTACAACGGATTCTTTGTTTTTTAAACCCGAAATGTTTAAAGATTCCGAAATCGGATTCCAGCATTCAATTCCGTTAAGCACCAACTTCAAAGTTTTCAAACATTTCAGTGTTTCCACTTCGATGAATTACGAGGAAGTTTGGTATTTTAAAACCATACATAAAGAGTACGACAACAATTTAAGCACCGTAGTCACTACCGAAGTTCCCGGTTTTGATGCTTTTAGAACCTATTCTTCTTCTACCAGCGTAGGAACCACCATTTATGGAACATTTAATTTTGGAGATGACAAAAAAATAAAATCCATTCGACATGTGATGAGGCCATCGATTTCACACAGTTACACACCAAGTTTTGAAAAATATTACAACACTTACGCTACTGACGCCAGCGGGCGAATGCAAAATGATTACACCCGATTTGAAGGTGGTATGTACGGCGCCCCCGGAAAGAACAGCTCCAATTTTGTCGGTTTCAACCTTAGTAATACATTTGAAGCAAAAGTTACAGACAAAGACAGCACCAAAACAGAGCCAAAGAAGATTATGCTTCTTAACAACTTAAACCTCTCCACAAGTTATAATTTTGATGCCACAGAACTGAATTGGGCACCTGTTAGGGTTAGTGGCGGAACCCAGTTTTTTGACAATAAATTAAGTGCCAATTTTGGTATGACCTTAGATCCATACGCAATTGACAACTCTGGAAACAGAATTAACACTTTCAATATCGACAATGGAGGAAGTCTTTTCAGAATGACAAGTGCCAATTTAACCATGAATTATTCATTGTCAAGCTCCAAAGAAAATAAAAAAGATAAAGATTCCCAAGGAAAAAGAAATGGTGGCCGTGAAGATGATTTATTTGGTTCGGATATCAATGTAGGAAGCCAAAGAAAAAGCCAGTTCACGGATGAGGATGAAGGGAAAGACGTCGTTTCCGAATTCTTTAGAGCAAAATTACCGTGGGACATGACCTTCGCCTATTCCCTAACTTATGGAAACAATAACCGCGAGAAAAAAATCACCGGAAATTCAGTCATGGTTTCCATGAATACTGATTTGACTCCAAAATGGAAAGCAGGGGTTTCTACAGGATATGATTTTGTACAAAAAGGCGTAACTTTCACACAATTTCGTTTTGAAAGAGATTTGTTGAGCTGGAGAATGGATTTTAACTGGACTCCATTTGGAGACAATGCCAGTTGGAATTTTTATATTGGAATCAAATCCGGAATACTCAGCGATATCAAATGGGAAAAAAGAAATCTTACTAACCACTAGATACTCAATAAATTATGAAAACAATTATTTATACCGAAAAAGCTCCAGCACCTATTGGCCCTTATAATCAAGCTGTTTTAAAAGGGGACACTTTATACATTTCCGGACAGATAGCACTAAATCCTGCCACTATGGAATTGGTTACAGAAAATATTGAATCTGAAACAAAACAAGTTATGGAGAATTTAAAAGCAGTACTCGAAGCAGCCGGAATGACCTTTGAAAACGTATTAAAAACTTCCATTTTCATTATGGATATGAATGATTTTGGAAAAATCAACACGGTTTACGGATCTTATTTTAATGAAAAAACCGCTCCAGCTCGTGAAACGGTTCAAGTGGCTTGTTTGCCAAAAAATGTAAATGTAGAAATATCTATGATTGCTTCGCTATAGCGTCAATCAATAATTGAGCTGTTGCTTCATTTGTAGCCAACGGCACATTATGCACATCACAAACTCGTATAAGCATATTTACATCGGATTCGTGTGGATGACTTGAAAGAGGATCTTTGAAAAACAAAACCATTTGAGTTTTTCCTTCGGCAACTCTTCCAGCTATTTGTGCATCACCTCCCAGCGGACCAGAAAGCATTCGTTTGGCTTTGAACCCAACAGCTTCTGCTCTTCCTCCAGTTGTTCCTGTAGCAATGAGTTGTATATCTTTCTGCTGAAACAGCTCTCGGTTTTTAATCAGGAATTTTACAATATCTTCCTTTTTACCGTCATGCGCAATAATTGCTATTTCCATATATGAATATTAGTTATTATTAGCTACGTGGTAAGCAATTAAACCATCAATTGGCCTTCTTAACACTGTACCCAATTTAAGCTCGTATTTTTCAAAAATTTCAGCCAACTCATCTTTCAAATAAAACGCGATAGACCCAACAAAATGAACTGGAACTTCTCTGCAGTTTTCAAATTGCAAGATATAATTTTTAATGAAAGATTTCATTTCCTTAAAAATTATCTTTTTACAAAATTCATGATCCTTATTCTGAATTAAAAATTTGGCAAAAGTCGCAAGATATGCGTTTGGATTAGGCTCTTTGTACAATTTATTCTTGATATAATCAGGATCTACATCATATTCCTTCTCAAGAACGCTAGCCAATTCTTTTGGCATTTTATTAAAATAATATTTTCTGATTAATCTTTTTCCGAAAACATTTCCGCTACAATCATCCATTATAATATAACCCAATGACTGTACCCTTTGTTCCAAAATTTTACCATCAAAATAACTACAGTTTGACCCAGTTCCTAATATGCTCACAATTGCTTTTTCTCCTTTTGGAGTAGTAGCAAAAACTGCTGCATAGGTATCTTCTTCAACAACCACAATGGCATTTGGAAAATATTCCTTAAAAACCTGAGAAAGAAAAAGCTTCATTCTATCAGTTCCGCAACCTGCACCATAGAAAAACAAATGGGTTGCATTTTTTTTATTTTGTAATATATCAAATCGATCATTGAGGCGATCGATAATTTCATGCTTATCAAGAATTTCTGGATTTAAGCCTAATGTTTGTGTTGTAAACATAACTTTTCCATTATCATCTATCGCAATCCAATCTGCTTTAGTAGAACCACTATCAACTATTAATTTCATATGTAGATATTTATTATTTTTTATCGGTCATATGTAATTCGCATATCTTCATTGGTTCTAATTGCCAATTTACTCTCATGCTCATTTCATATTATTTGTTTAATTGGTGAATTTGTTCCTCATTTTAAATACAATCCAATCTGCAGGGAATATTAAATTGAACAAAAAACAAATCCCATTAAATTAAATTAATGGGATTTATATTTATAAATTTATTATTTCAAAGAAGAAATATGTACGGCCAAGTCAATTAATTTACTTGAATATCCATACTCATTATCATACCAAGAAACTAGTTTGAAGAAAGTTGAATTCAAACCGATTCCTGCAGTAGCATCAACGATTGAAGTTCTCTTATCTGAAATGAAATCTTGAGAAACAACTGCATCTTCAGTATAACCTAAGATACCTTTCATGTTTGTTTCAGAAGCATTTTTCAAAACAGCCATAATTTCTTCATAAGAAGTTTCTTTGGCTAATTTCACAGTTAAATCTACTGTAGAAACGTCTGCAGTAGGAACACGGAAAGCCATACCAGTTAATTTTCCATTCAAAGAAGGGATAACTTTTCCAACAGCTTTAGCAGCTCCTGTTGATGATGGAATGATGTTGATTGCAGCAGCACGTCCACCTCTCCAGTCTTTTCTAGAAGGACCGTCAGCAGTCATTTGAGTTGAAGTTGTAGCGTGAACAGTTGTCATCAAACCTTCAACGATTCCGAAATTATCATTGATAACTTTAGCCAATGGAGCCAAACAGTTTGTAGTACAAGAAGCGTTAGAAACAACTACATCAGAAGCTTTTGCAGTTTCGTGGTTTACTCCCATTACAAACATTGGAGCATCAGCAGAAGGAGCAGAAATAATTACTTTTTTTGCACCACCTTTGATGTGTTCGTTAGCTGTTTCAATTGTAGTAAAGATACCTGTACATTCAGCAACTACATCAACGTCAACTTCATTCCATTTCAAATCAGCTGGATTTCTTTCAGCAGTGATACGAATATTTCTTCCGTTTACGTATAATTTTCCTTCTTTTACTTCAACTGTTCCGTCAAAACGACCATGAACTGAATCATATTTTAATAAGTAAGCTAAGTGATCTACATCTAATAAGTCGTTGATTGCAACAACTTCTACATTATCTCTATTGAAAGTTTCTCTGAAAACAATTCTTCCAATTCTACCAAATCCGTTAATTCCTAATTTTACTTTTGACATTGTATTAAATTTAAATTATTTGTTCTTGTTACTATTATTTTTTTTCTCTTTTATATTAAATTGTCATGATATCTGATACCCTCAGTAATTCCAAATCAATTTCGCTGTGTCCTTTTATTGCCAGTTCTAATGGTGTCAACACAATTTTGTCCGACAATAAACCAACCATAAAATTGGACTGTCCTTCCAATATACTTTCAACAGCTTTTACTCCCAAACGACTTGCCAAAACTCTATCAAAACAAGATGGAGCTCCACCACGTTGCATGTGTCCTAGAACGGATACACGAACATCATATTCTGGAAAATTTGATTCTATATAATCTTTTAGTTCAAAAACAGTTTTACCTATTTTGTCACCTTCGGCAATTACCACAATACTTGAAGTTTTTCCTGCAGCTTTACTTTTTCTCAAAGAATCCAATAAACGGTCCAAACCTAAATCTTCTTCCGGAATAAGAATTTCCTCTGCTCCTGCACCAATTCCTGCATTCAAAGCGATATGACCGGCGTCACGTCCCATTACCTCAACAAGAAATAACCTGTTATGGGAACTTGCCGTATCACGAATTTTGTCAATTACCTCTACAACAGTATTCAAAGCAGTATCATATCCTAGTGTATGACTGGTACCAAATATATCATTATCAATAGTACCTGGAATCCCCATTACTGGAAAATTAAATTCTGTATTGAATAATAATGCTCCGGTAAAAGAACCGTCTCCACCTATAACTACAAGAGCATCAACTCCTGCTTTCACTAAATTTTCGTGGGCTTTTTTACGCCCTTCTGGGGTTTTAAATTCCATTGAGCGGGCTGATTTCAAAATAGTCCCACCTTTGTTCACAATATTATTAACACTACGGGGCCCCATTTCCTCAAAATCCCCTTCTATCATTCCTTGATATCCTCTATAAATACCAACACATCCAATGTTATGAAAAGCACATGTTCGTACAACAGAACGAATAGCAGCATTCATTCCCGGAGAGTCTCCTCCGGAGGTAAGCACACCTATCTTTTTTATTGTTTTTGACATTTTTTTAAGTATTAAAGTGTAAATTTAGCAAATATCGAATATATTTTAGGGCACCTTTCTAACATTTTAATAAAATAACTGAAATTCAAACGTTTTCGTTGATAAGTTTTCACAAATTACAAAAAACATTCCGTTTTTATAAAAATCAGTATCATTTGACTTATTCTTTTTAACAAATATTAGGCCACTTATCCCAAAAAATAAAAAACAAATAAAATTTATAAAAAAAATTAACAATTGAAGGTACTAAAAAAAAGATTGGGAAACACAAATTTATTCAAAAACAACAAAAAGATAAACAACAGTTTTACAGTTATTTACAATTAATCATCTTCAGGAAGTGCTGCGTCCTGATTTACTTTAGGTTTTTCTTTATTAGGTTCTTTGGGCTTTGTGAAATTTATAATATTGGGATTCAAATTAGAGTCCGATTCATCAACTTTCACTTTGGTATTCTTCACTTTAGGTAGCTTATTATTGCCTTTAAACATTTTATCCACCAACTCCTTAAAAGTATCAAAATCGACCTCATACATAATACCGGCTCCTTGGGTATATCCGATATCCTGACCTATATAATTTATATCATTTTCTTTATTGAAAACATGAAAATTAAATGATCCATCTTCATTTACCCTGTATTTAATATCAACCGCTCCTACAATAGCAGACTCGTTTACTCCGCCAAACGGAACACCTATTTTTCCGTTTATCGTAATTCTTTCATTCACTTTGGAAGAAACTATCGCCTCTACCCTACCGTCTGTTTGCGTACTTGGTCTATTATCTGGAGAAACAACATTAAAATTCATTTCAAATTTCTCATTATTAGATTGAACGATACTTCCCAGCATACTCGAAGCTGTTTCATACATACTCGAAGCAACTGCCTGACTGGATCCGTCCCTGCTCAGGAAACTACCTGTTGATAACAAGTACAAAGCTTGGGTTTGTCTTACATCTTTATCTGCCAATTCGGATTGTAGTTCTGATTCCAAAACACTTGTAATGGTTGGGAAATTAATCATGAAATCGGGCTCTGGATGTGCCAAATCTCCTCGAATACCAATAACTACCTCAACATCTACTTTTTTATTGACATTTGAATTATCCAATAATACTGCCGGATTTGCAGATGTTTTATATACGGCCTCCAGATTTAATTGCGCTTTCATTGGATCGCCTTCCCAAATAATGGAACCTCCTTTTTTGACTTTAAATTTTTTATCAATTAATCCTCCATATTTGAAATTGTAGGTTCCGTCATAAGGCAAGAAATCTCCCCACATATTAAAAGCACCAAGGGTATTTATTTTAAACAAAAGTGTTCCGTTTCCGCGACCTTTCATTCCGTGTCCGGAATTCCTGTCCAAAATAACTTCTACTTCGGCATTCGGATTAATTTCGAGATCAAACTCCAATTCGAGTCCATTGTACTTTTTACTGTTGTCTACAATTCCTTTTTCTAAATTGAATTTTTCTTTTGGAGTTATAAAATGAATAAAACTATTTTCGCCTACACTTTCGGCACTATTAATAGGTATTTTAAGAGCTGAACCTTTTTCGGATTTTGCATCAACTTTTATAAACAAACCATCTGCAGGCCCTTTTATAGAAGCATTTCCGTTGATAAATGCTGTTCCAAAATAAGCGGCATCTTCACTATCTTTTGTATCCAACACAAGAAGTCTCTTTGAACTAATACCCAAATCCAGCTTCCAATCTGAAAAGTTTTTATGCTCCACTACTCCGTTCAAAATCCCAGTAGTGTTGAATTTTGTATCAATTAAAGTATTATTCCTGAAAAGAAATTTTTCGTCGGTGAGATCTACAATAGTTTTATCTTTCAGAGCATAATCAACATTAAGATATGGTATTGTCAATCCTCCACCATTGATGTAGAGACGTCCATTAATATCCGGTTTTTTCAAAGTCCCTCCAATTGTAGCATTTCCAGACACCAGACCTCTTATATTCGAGATAACATCACCACCCAACGAACTTAAGGTTGCCAAATTAAATCGGTCAAATTTTAAATTCAAATCGAACAGTGTTTCTTTATTTACAACCTCAAAACTTCCATCGGCATTAAACGATTCAAAATCTTTATTCTCGATAGTAGAATAAAGTGTGAATTTTTTAAAGCTTTCATCACCCGTAATATCAAAATTAAGGACTCCTAAATCATAATTATTAACCTTCAATCCATCTATTTTCAAAGAAGCTGTAGGCTTATAAACCTGTTTATTTTGATTGAAATTAACTTTGCCACTTAAATTTCCATGAACATCAAAACTCTGCTGAGCCGAAGTCAAAGCATTGATATCAAAATTATTAAATACGACATTAATATCTTTGTAATAATCTCCTTTGAACTCGCCATCAAGTTTTACTTCCTGCTCTTTATTGGACAGTATAAAATCATCGAGTTTAAATTCTTTCAAATTTTTATCAAAAATCAAACGGTTATTGGATTTGTTTGCCTCATTCAAAAACCACAAACTGTTTTTTAATTTAATTTCAGATTTACTGAAGCCTATTACGTTTTTATTCTCTTTGTTTATAGTATGGTATAAATCCAAATTGAAATAATCATCACCTTTTGAACCGCCTTTAAACTCAGTTCTAAAAAACAAAGTATCTTTTGAAGTCACATTAATCAAACTAAAATCACGTATTTTATACATTTTGGTTTTAATGCTATCCAACTCAACATAAGCATTGTACAGCGGATTTTTATTATCAATGGAAATTCTGATATTGTCAAAAGAATTATTGGCCGCTTTTATATTTGGGGAATTAAAATTGAATTTGAATTCATTGTTATCCGAATTAATATTCCCTTTTACAACAGTGTTTTCACTTACCGTTATTTCAGGAAAAAACAATTCGACAATCTTATTATAAACTTCAAAATTGAATTTAAGAAACTGACCTTTTTTAACCGGTACAGGCTTGTAATTAGTATAAAGACTTCCCAATGAATTAGAAACCAAACTCTTTAATTGAGAAAATTTATATTTCCCTACAACAGTCCCATTAGTAATATCCGGAGCCGAAATATTTATGGTTCGGACCCGTTTATCATCAAAACTAGAATTTAGGCTAAAATCATTGAACTGATAAGTATTCTTAGGATTGGTATAAGTCGCTGAAGCCACATAAATATTCCCATGAATATCATCCAGTGTATTTCCCTGACAATTGACAAGAATATCTCCATTAAACTTGGCAACACTATCTTTTACAAAATTCAATTTATTCAATTCGGCCTTATCAATCTGAATCTGAAAATCGTATTGATTTTCTTTTTTACTTAAATCGACCAATCCGTCAAAATTCATTTTCAAATTAGGGTCATTTACAACAATCGATCCTTTATATATAGGTAATTTAAAATTCCCGTTTACAGCTACATTTTTATAATTATATCCATTATAGGCAACATTCGAAACCATTCCTTTTACTGAAGTATCCAAATATTTTTCGGAAAAACCGTGACCGTCAACATCAACATTTAAACTTATTTTGGATAGTTCTTTATTGTCAAGCAAATTACCAATGTTAAAATCATTCAAAACAACATAACCTTTATAATCCGCTTTGTCGCTTTGACTCATATTGTTTATAATGAATTTTGATTTGACAGCACCCAACGCTGTATTTGCAGCCAAGTTTGCATGAATAGAAGTGGTTGTTACCTGTGTATTTCCTACCAAAGATACATCGCCAAATTTCTTTAAAACAACCGGAAGACTTTTTCCTAAAACATTTGGCAGTATGCTAACTAAATCGTCATAATTTGAGTTTAATTGATCAAATTTTCCATTCATATAGAATTTTTGATTCTTTTCGCCCAAAAGGTTTTTGAAATTTATAAAACCTACAATTTTTGTACCCCTATTATCTTTTAGATATAAATCTAGAAATTTTAAATTATTCAAAGGACCAATAATATGTGATCTAATTTTGAAATATTGATATTTACCCAATTCATTATAAAAATGACGAATATCATTAGAAGCAATATTTGAGGTTTTTAATTTAAAGTCAAACTCTACTTTATTTACAAAATCGGAGAAATCATCAATCTCATAATTCAGCGAAGCATACCCTTTAATACTGGACTCTTTGGTTTCAATTTCCATTTTATCCAAAATCATGTGCTGCTGGGTAAAACTGTAATTTCCCTTCAGCTTTTTGACAAACAAACCTCTGTGATCCAAAAAAGACAATTTTTGGATATTAGCATAAATTTCGGGACCGTAAACTTTAAAATTGGTTACCGATAAATTTAATTTGGTAAAATCGACAGGTTTTTTGGTTTCATTATTTTCATTAATCAAAACATACCTTCCGTTTGTCAAATCTATTTTAGTCGCGGTCAATAAGAAATGTTTTTTCGAAGGTGTTTTGCTCGTGCCAAAAGCGTCTACAAAATAATCCAGATTGGATTTATTTTCTTTTTTATAGGTTTTCATATTAAAAAGAACACCATCAAGAGCGATATCTCCAAAAATCAAATCCCCATCCAGAATCTTTTTAGCACCAAGAAAAGAAGTATTCAACCTTTTTACATAAATCAGAGTATCTTTGTGATGGTCAATAATCAAAACTTTTTTAAGTTTCACCCCGCCAAAAAGAGTAAGCTGAACCTCATCGATATTCATATTAAGTCCATAATCCTGATTGATGCTTTTTACAAAATATTGAGCAATTCTGGTCTGAACCGAAGGTAAAGTAAGGGCAATAAAAAGTACCAACAATAATAATATTAGTCCAAGGAGTGTACGGAATACTATTTTTTTAACCTTTTTGATGAGAATAGATTTATTGTTTTTAGTACAAATAAATAATTTGCCTTTAGAAATATCAGCGCCTTAACTAAAAAATATTTAATTTTGGCACAGCTGTAAAATTACTATTTTTATAGTTAACCATCAAATATACTTCAAAATTCACCCGTTTATATGCAAATTCCAAACGTTTATATACTTGCAATAGAAAGTTCCTGCGATGATACCGCAGCAGCCGTATTATGTAACGATAAAGTACTGTCAAATGTTGTGGCAAACCAGTTAATTCATAACCAATACGGGGGCGTTGTCCCAGAACTTGCATCTCGTGCCCATCAGCAAAATATAGTTCCGGTGATTGAAGCCGCATTAAAAAAAGCCAATATCCAAAAGGAACAGCTTTCTGCGATTGCTTTTACGCAAGGTCCCGGTCTTATGGGATCTCTTTTGGTGGGAAGTTCCTTTGCAAAATCAATGGCTTTGGCACTTGGAATTCCGCTTATCGCAGTAAATCACATGCACGCCCATATTTTGGCACATTTTATAGACGAAGAAGGTTATGACAAACCCACTTTTCCTTTTTTGGCCTTAACAATAAGTGGCGGCCATACACAAATTGTTCGTGTTGATGATTTTTTTGATTTAACAATAATTGGAGAAACTACAGATGACGCTGTGGGTGAAGCCTTTGACAAAAGTGCCAAAATCCTTGGACTTCCTTATCCGGGAGGACCATTGGTTGACAAAAATGCACAATTGGGTAATCCAAAAGCATTCCCATTTACAAAGCCAAAAGTTCCTGGGCTAGATTTCAGTTTCTCGGGATTGAAAACAGCCATTTTATATTTTATTCAAAAGAAAAAAGCAGAAAATCCTGCTTTCGTAGAAGAAAACATTAACGATATCTGCGCTTCGATCCAACACACAATTATCGAAATATTAATGGATAAAATTAAACTGGCCGTAAAAGAAACCGGAATCAAGCAGATTGCAATTGGCGGTGGGGTTTCGGCCAATTCCGGAATCCGAAATACGTTGAAAGAAACCGAAACAAAATACGGATGGAAAACCTACATCCCAAAATTTGAATATACAACAGACAATGCCGCAATGATAGGAATTGTAGGGTACCAAAAGTTTTTATTTCAAAAATTTGAAACAGCAGATGTTGTTTCTAAAGCCCGAATAGCGTTTTAATTATGCAGTTATTTTACAACCCCGCAATAGACGAAACAACAGAAACTTTTTCTTTTGACAAGGAAGAAAGTAAGCACATCATTAAGGTTTTACGCAAAAAAGATACCGATATATTATATGTAACCAACGGTTCTGGTCTTTTATTTAAAACTGAAATCACATTAGCGTCTGACAATAAATGTACGGTTCAGGTTTTGGAAATAGAGAAAGCTAAAGCCTCAAAATACAAATTGCACTTGGCGGTTGCCCCAACAAAGATGAATGACCGCTACGAATGGTTTCTTGAAAAAGCTACAGAAATTGGAATACACGAAATAACCCCTGTTATATGTGATCGTTCCGAAAGAAAAGTAATAAATCCAGAACGATTTGAAAAAATTATTCTTTCGGCCATGAAGCAATGCAATCAGATGTATCTTCCAAAATTGAATGCTGCCATTTCGCTTACAGCATTTATAAAAAAAGAAAAATCGGGTCAGAAAATCATCGCCCATTGCGAAGAAACAAACAAAAAATCCTTAAAATCAATACTTAAACCCAATACCGATTACACTATATTAATAGGTCCCGAAGGTGATTTTTCGAACAAAGAAATAGAATTGGCATTAGAGAACAATTATATCCCTGTTTCATTGGGCGAAACAAGATTACGTACAGAAACTGCTGCCATTGTTGCCTGTCATAGCGTTGTTTTTACCAATGAAAACTAGATTAAAGTTTAATTTCCGATCAATGAAAAAAGTAGTTTTCCTCTTTTTGTTTTTACTTTCCATTTCTACAGAGGGTTTTTCTCAAGAAATAGCTTTGTTAAAGTACAACGGAGGTGGTGATTGGTATGCAAATCCAACTTCGCTGCCCAATTTGATAAAATACTGCAATGCCAATACAAACACAAGAATAAAAACAAAAACCAGAACTGTTGAACCCAGCAGTCCAGATCTTTTTTCCTATCCGTTTGTCCATATGACCGGTCACGGAAATGTGGTTTTTAGCGAAAGCGATGCCATAAACTTAAGGAAATATCTTTTGGGAGGCGGTTTTCTGCATATTGATGATAATTATGGTATGGATCAATACATTCGTAAAGAAATCAAAAAATTATTTCCAAATAATGATTTAGTCGAAATTCCTTCAAGCCATCCTATATTTCAAAAACCATTCGCTTTTCCAAATGGATTGCCAAAAATCCATGAACACGACGGAAAAAGACCTCAAGCTTTCGGAATATTTATCGACAATAAATTGGTTTTGCTCTACACCTACGAATGCGACCTTGGCGACGGATGGGAAGATGCCGAAGTTCACAATGACCCTTGGGAAATTCGCGAAAAAGCATTAAAAATGGGTGCTAATATTATGACTTACATCTTCACCAATTAATTTGTATCTGAACTCATAAATTTACCGCAAGAGAGCGCAAATATTTTCATTTCTTTGTGCACATTCCACAATGGTCACTAAGCTTTAGTGTTTATTTATAAGCTAAAATCTACTATTCTATTATCTTTTTTCACGCGAACTACGCGGACTATCGCAGATTCTATACTTTAAAAACAATTAAAAATCCGTATTAATCCGTTTATCTATGACTCCAGCGATAGAAATGTCATTAAGTTAAGCTTTGTGTTTTCTCGGAAAGATGAGAAGACACAAAGTTCGTCAGCGAATTCTTTGCGACTTTGCGAGAGCTATATTTTGAAAAAATTTTCAAGAAATTCTTAAGACAATAGTGAACAAGCTAAGCATATCCGTGGGCAATCAGATAAAAAACAATTACATATTTAGATTTTCAATAGTAATAAATCGTAAATTGCATACAATTAACTGATAATCAAATACATTATGAAAAAAATATTTTTACCCTTCGCAGCACTGATAATGCTTTTTTCATGTCAAAATGATGATCAAAATTCAGCAATTTCATCGACAGAATCGGTTATTCAACGCAAGTGTGCAACACAGGAAGTTCTAGAAGAACAATTAAAAGCTGATCCCACTTTGGCCATTAGAATGAATCAAATTGAAGCTTTTACCCAAAACGCGGTACTATCCAAACGCATCGCAGACAGTAAAATCGTGATTCCTGTGGTTGTCAATCTACTCTATAGGACTGCCGCAGAAAATATCTCTGATAGTCAAATACAAACCCAAATAGATGTACTAAACAAAGATTTTACTGCTTCAAATCCTGATTTTAAAACAACTCCGTCTGAATTTGCAACTGTAGCAGGAAATGTTGGAATCACTTTTGAATTGGTCAAAACCAATAGAAAAGCAACAACAAAAACTTCATGGGGCACCAAAGATGCCATGAAAAAAACAAAACAAGGCGGATTGGATCCAACATCACCCGCAACAAACTTAAACCTGTGGGTTTGTACTATTGGTGGAGGAATTTTAGGTTATGCCCAATTTCCAGGTGGTTCATCTGCGACCGATGGTGTAGTTATAGATTCTAAATATTTTGGACTTTCAGGTAATGCCAATTATCCCTACAACCTTGGACGAACAGCAACACATGAAATTGGACACTGGATGAACCTAAGACATATTTGGGGTGATACTTCTTGCGGAAATGATTTGGTAACAGACACTCCTGTTGCAAAAACTGCCAATTTTGGTGTTCCAACTTATCCTCATGTAAGTTTATGTTTGCCCACTCACAACGAAATGACGATGAACTATATGGATTACACAGATGACAGAGGAATGTTTATGTTTACCACTGGTCAGAAATCGAGAATGTTGGCATTATTTGTTTCCGGGGGTGTGAGAGCAGGCTTTAGTCAATAGTGCTTCTAAAATTTATATTTTTAAAACTCGCTCTTGTTAGCGAGTTTTTTTATATTTATATCAAAATACAACCACGGGTTTTCGTGGTCTAAAAATTAGTCAATACGTAATAAAAAAAAATTAAATTGAACCTAGACATCTTAGATTCCAAAATACAAGATTTTATTGATTCAAATATTGGAGTCTCCGTTTCAAAATTGGCACTTCAAAAAAATCCGTTTCCTATTGTAGAATGGATTTCTGTTTTAAATCAAATTGCGGCAAAATCTAAAGCAAAAGAAAAACTGCCGACATGGTTTTCGACCAAAAACATCATTTATCCAAGCAAAATTTCAGTAGAACAAACATCTTCGGAAAAAACGGCTTTATACAAAAGCACACTTATTTCGGGTGAAAATTTAATCGACTTAACGGGTGGATTTGGCATCGATGATTATTATTTTTCAAAAAAAATAAAAAACGTAACCCATTGCGAAATCAATTCCGAATTGTCTCAAATTGTACAACACAATTGCAAACAATTGGGTCAAGACAACATTACTTGTTATGCAGAAGATAGCTTTGAAACTTTATCAAAATTAAAAACACAATGGGATTGGATCTACATTGATCCTTCCAGAAGAAACGACAGTAAAGGCAAAGTCTTCATGCTAAAAGACTGCTTACCCAATGTCCCGGAAAATCTTGATTTTTATTTTGAAAAATCCAATTCAATCTTAATAAAAACAGCTCCAATATTGGATATCACAGCTGGAATCAGTGAATTAAATAATATCAAATCCATCCATATCGTTGCCGTCGATAATGAAGTAAAAGAGCTGTTGTGGGAATTAAGCAAAAATTATCAAGGTGATATTAGTATCAAAACCGTAAATCTTTTAAAAGAGAAAACAGAAATATTTGATTTTACATTCAATAAAATTAATGGTCAGCCCATCTTTAGTTTACCACAAAAATATTTGTATGAGCCCAATAGTTCTATAATGAAATCTGGAGGCTTTGATCAAGTTGGTTTATGTTACGGATTAAACAAGCTTCACAAACACTCGCATTTGTATACATCAAACGAAAATAAAAATTTTCCGGGAAGAGTTTTTGAAATAAAAAACAGTTTTGCTTATAACAAAAGTGAGATGAAAAGCTATCTAGAAAACATGAAAGCCAACGTCACTACAAGAAATTTTCCTGATTCGGTCGAAAGCATCCGAAAAAAATGGAAAATCAAAGAAGGGGGCGATTTGTATTGTTTTTTTACAACTGATGAAAATAACACCAAAATTGTTTTAATTTGCACCAAAATGAAATAAAAAATAATTTTTACATAAATGAAATACTTACTTGTTACGGCTTTGTGCCTTATTAATTTTTCTCTTTTTGCCCAAAAACCTTGTGAATACGCGACCAATGTCACAGATTCTCTTGGAACCTATAAAATCACCAAAGAATATCTGGTAAGCGAAAAGGTCTTTGGGGGAAATTCCAGTTACATTTTTTATTCTTTGGCTTTAACAGACGGAATACCTACACTGACAGTGCAATTAATTCAAAAAAGCAAAGATTTCATGAAAGCCAACTGCTTTGATAAAGATTCCAAAATTTATTTACAGCTGCAAAACGGAAAAATTGTTACGCTTAACCATATTGATCAAGAAAATTGTGGCAGTATGGTACGAGACGACAAAGGATTTGATAATAGAGTAAAATCTGGAGTTTTTGTATTTTTAAAAGAAAACTACGAAGACCTGAAAAAATCTCCAGTCTCCTTAATGCGAATCAAATACCTGACTGATGTTGAAGACGTAATAATCAGAAAAGAATTTACAGCCGAACTGGACGGAAAAATGTATTATCCAGAGACTTATTTCATTGAAAACTTACGTTGCGTGGAGTAATTCTTTTTGTTTTCAGAATAAAAAAAAAGCCATTTTCAATTAGACTTTAACTTAATTGAAAATGGTTTTCTATTTTTAAGCTATTTACATTCCCATTTAAAATTGGAAACAGTATCTTTCAAACCGGCTTTCAAATTATAATGCCACCACTCGGAATCAAAGGAATTAAAATGCTCCTTCGCCATAATCTTTCTCAATAAATTTCGATTATTTTTAATTTCTTTAGAAAAATCTGGAAAATCGTGGCTGGCTTCTTTTCCAAAAAAATCAAAAGAAGTGCCCATATCCAATTCTTTTCCATCAAAATCTACCAACGTAATATCGACCGCCCCTCCTCTATTATGGATTGAACCTTTACTCGGATTGGCAACATATTCTGGATTTGGAACAATTGCCCACATTTTTTTCTGAATATCCAAAGGCCGGTAACAATCAAAAATCTTTATTTTGAGCCCTTTTTTCATAAATCTTTCATTGGCCAAAATAAGTGCTTTTACGGTTTTATAGCGCAAATAACATTCGGCACAATCATATACTTTGGATTTCAAAAAATTGTCAGCAGTGGCATATTTCATATCATAAACAAAATCCTGACTGTACTCTTTTAAGTTTACAAAAGTGGTATCATTTACATTCTGGGTCAAATCATTTTGATTTATTTGTGAAAAACAATTCAACTGATTAAGAAGAAAAAGAAAAACCAACAAAGATTTGATAGGAAAAGCCATGTGTGAAAAATCATTTTTTATTGAAGTAAATGTAGAAAAATAAAAAATACGAAAAGTATAAAACACAAAACCCATAAAATCATAAGGCTTACAGGTAAACACAAGAATCTTTTTTGATGGTTTAAAAAAGACTGAAAATTAGCCTCTTAAATCATTTGGAACAAAAAAATAAAATGACGATTTTCGATCAAAATCATCACTTTTACAAATCTCCACTTAATTCAAAACCGTTTTCCTAATCAATATGACCCAAGAATAATAGCAATTTTATTAATCTAAAAATAATCATATTCCCTTTTTCCCTTTACTATTTTGAGAATAACAAATATTTGGCACTTACAAAAGGAGATTTTTCACCTTAATAAGGAAATTTTTATCCCTTCCCCCATGAGTTAATATTAATATTTGCTGCAATTAACAAAACCATTACGAATCTATGAAACTATTACCAAAAATGAAGCCAAAAACACACAGGCTTACGTTAAAACCATGGAAAACCATGAAATTAGCATCCACATTGGTTATTGCTCTTACATTACAAGTATCGGCAGCAGTATCTTCAAAAACAGTTACTTTATCACGAAAGAAGGAGTCTATTAATTTGACATCAGTCCAAAAGCAAATTAAAGGAAAAGTTGTTGATGAAAAAGGAATTCCCATCCCTGGAGCCAATATAACGGTTAAAGGTACCAATATTGGTACTCAGGCAGATGCCGATGGTAAATTCTCTATCAGTGTTCCTGAAAACGGAGCAAAACTTATAGTCTCTTTCATTGGGTTTGATTCTCAAGAAGTTGCTATCGGAAACTCTACACTTACCATTGTTTTGAAAGAAACAGGCCAAAAACTGGATGAAGTAGTTGTGGTAGGTTATGGTACTCAAAAGAAAAAGGATTTAGTTGGATCGGTAGCATCTGTTTCATCAAAAGATTTCAAAGAGCAAGCGGTTACCAATATATCACAAATATTGCAGGGACGTGCTTCGGGTGTGCAAGTTATATCAAATTCTGGGGCGCCAGGAGGAGCCGTTTCGGTACGTATTCGTGGAAACAATTCCATTGTAGGAGATAATAGCCCATTATATGTTGTTGATGGCTTTGTGGGTACAGACCCCTCGTCTATAAACCCGAATGACATTGAGACCATGGACATATTGAAAGACGCTCCATCAACTGCTATTTACGGAAGCAGGGGAGCAAATGGTGTAATTGTTATTACTACAAAAAAAGGAAAGGCTGGGAAAAGCAATATTAGCTTTATGACTCAGTTAGGCGGAGGAAATGTAGTTAAAAAATTAGATCTTTTAGGTGCAGCTGATTATGCAAGAACACTAAACGAACGTGCAGCTGCTACAGGTCTTCCTCCAGTATTTACGCAGCAGCAAATTAATAATTATGCGGCTAACGGTGGTACCGACTGGCAGAATGAAATTTTTAGATCAATGTTGTCTCAGGAATATCAATTAAATATTTCGGGAGGTAATGAAAAAACCAATTATTTCACCAGCGGAAACTATTTAAATCAATCAGGTATTCTTCTTAATACTGGTCTGAAAAGGTATGCACTAAGAATTGGTTTAAATTCAAAACTAACCGATAAATTGTCGCTTCATTTAAATTCTTCTGCAACAAGAAATGAAGTTCTCAATGGTGCTGCTGGGTCAGGTGGTCGCTTTTCATCTATTAATCAGGCTATCACATGGTCTCCAACAGAACCTGTAAGAGATGCTAATGGCAAATATACCCGAGTTGACCCTTACAATTCAATCGATTTTAATCCAGTAGCCTATGCAACTGATCAAAGCAATGTTTCTAATAATTCTTTGTTTACCTCTGTTGTCGGTTTGAAATATGAATTCATTCCTGGTCTTACTTTTGATGCAACGGGTGGTTTGAATTATAATAATATTCAAAACTTAAACTTCTCTGATGCAACAATCAATTCTTTGTTTCAGGCGAATGCTGGACGATCTTCTACTGAGAATATAGGTGTACAGAGTACTAACAATTTAACTTATGCACATACTTTTAACAATGCACATAATTTAGTACTTACTGGAGTTATTGAATATCAATCCTATACATCTAATTACTTTAATGCAAGCGGAAACAACTTAACGTATCCAGAGACAAAGTATTACAATATTGGCTTATCGGGGACGTATGGTATAGGCTCAGGTTATACTGAATCTACATTATTATCCTACTTAGGAAGAGCTACTTATGACTACAAAGGTATTTATTATGTAAGTGCTTCTGTGAGACGTGATGGTTCATCGAAATTCCAAAAGGACAACCAATACAGTACTTTCCCTTCTGCTGGTGCAGCATGGAAAATTTCGGAAATGGATTTTATGAAAAACAAAACCTTTTTCAATTCGTTAAAATTTAGAGGTGGTTATGGCCTTACAGGTAATCAAGCTATCAATCCATACCAAACCTTAAGTCTTTATAATACAGCAACAACTACGATTGATCCAGGTAAAGCAAATCCAGGTATTGTTCTAGGTAATCCAGGAAATCCTGATCTTAAATGGGAAACTACAAGACAGTGGGATTTGGGTCTTGATGCCGATATGTTCGACAACAGAGTTTCTTTTACTGCTGATTATTATGACAAACTTACGGATAATCTATTGCTTAATGTTCCAGTGCCAGCATACATGGGTGGTGGAAGTGTGTTATCTAATGTGGGAGCGGTTAGTAACAAAGGACTCGAATTTTCATTAACGTATCGTAATTCAAAAGATGCACAGGTTCATTGGTCAAGTAGTGCTAATCTTTCTTTCTTGAGAAACAAAATTGAATCATTGTATTCTCCAAGCAATATTCCAAGTAGTACAGCAGAATTTATGTTAATACCCGGCCAACCTATGGGTACTTTTTGGGGATTGACTTATCTAGGAACATGGAAACCGAGCGAAGCAGCTGCAGCTGCAGCCTATAACAATAAACCAGGTGATTCTAAATATTTAGATTTAAATGGTGATCATATCATAGACGGAAGTGATTACCACGCAATTGGTCACGGCTTGCCAAAATACACTTGGGGTTGGAACAACGATTTTGTATGGAAAGGATTAACATTGAATGTATTTATACAAAGTGCTGGTGGATTTGATAAACTGGATGGTTCAATTGGAACAATTTACGCGGGGCTTCGTCAGGCAACTGCAGCCGGTATTGCAGACCGATACATTCCAGGGGTAAACGAGACATCTGATATTCCAGCTTTTAGCTTAACCGATAAAAATTACTCACCATCAACAAGATTTTTGGAAGATGCAACTTATATCAGATTAAAAAATATAAGCCTTAGCTACCAAATTCCTAAAGAATACTTTAAAGGTTTTGGTGCAACGGTATTCTTGCGTGGAACCAATTTAATTACCATAACAAAGTATAAAGGATTTGATCCAGAAACCAATAGCTTAACAACAGGTGCAGGAAGTGATGTGAACCAAAGTCTTGATAATGCTTCATATCCAAACGCAAAATTAGTTACACTTGGTGTTAAGTTGGAACTTTAACTAATAGGGATTTAATTAAAATCAATAAAAATATTATTCATTACAACCAATAGCAATACTGGTTTAAAATAAATCGAAATGAAAAAACTTATTTATTCACTTTTGCTCGGTTTCGCTGCAGTGAGCTGCACTAAAGAGCTTACCGAAGACCCTAAAGGGTTGTTAGCAAGTAATACAGCACTTAATACATTGCCTGGCTTGCAAACCGCTATTGTTGGAGCCTATAAACCTTTAAAAGATGGTTATAATTCTGGTTTTGGTAGTGCAGCATTAGATGCAGTAGTAATGGGGTCTGATGATCTTACCACCCATCCTTCCAGTAATAAACAAGAACTGAGAGAAATGGATCAATTTGCTGTAAATTCAACCAATAGTAGAATTTATGTTATCTGGCTCGGTTGCTATAAAGCCATACAAAACGCCAATGCGATTATTGATAATTATGAAAAGGTAGGTAATACTGCCGAAATTAAGCAAATTGGAGGCGAAGCTTATTTCATAAGAGCGTATTCTTATTTTTGGCTTACCAGACTTTGGGGTAACGTTCCTATTATTTCAAGTTCAACTTATACAAGCAGTTTGTTAAGCGTTTCGAAATCCGACCCTGCAACGATATATAAATTAATTGAATCTGATTTAAAAAATGCTGAAACCTTGATGGGGAACACTAAACCTGCTGCAGGGAGAGTAAATGCTGGAGCAGCAAAAGCAGTGCTTGCCGAAGTTTATTTAACTGAAGCGGGATGGCCTCTTAAAGATGCATCCAAATATCAATTGGCTGCTGCTAAAGCAAAAGAGGTGATTGATAATAGTGCAAAGTACGGTTTTGACCTTGTTCCAAATTTGGCTACGCTCTGGTCGGGCACTACTACCAGCAACAACACGGTTGAAGATGTATTTACGTTGCAATTTTGTTCAAGCTGTGGTAATCCAAGTACTTTAAACGGAAAATCATCTATGGCTGATCCAGAAGAATCAGGTTGGGCCGATTATTGTGCAGAAGTAACGTTCTATAATAATTTCCCGGATGGCATACGTAAAGACTTGACTTTTCAATCTGTATTCACCAAGCCTAATGGTACGACTGTTACTTGGCAGAATAGTACTATCAGACACCCGTTCTTTAAAAAATTTAGAGTGAATACTCCAACTCCTAACTTTGCTACATCCAGTACCGATCAATCGGTTAAATTATTGCGTTATGCTCAAGTATTGCTTACTTACGCCGAGGCTCAGGCAAGATCTAGTGCAGCGCCATCTACAGATGCCTATGCCGCTGTTAACCGTATAAGAACACGTGCAGGATTGCCAAATTTAGCGGCAGGATTGTCTTCGGCTGCATTTGCCGATGCTGTTGTTCAGGAAAGAGCTTGGGAATTGGCTGGTGAATATACCCGTTGGTTCGATTTACAACGCCTACAAAAGGTAGAACAGGCTAATGCTAATAAAGCACCAGATGATCTAAAACCAGTAGGCCCAATTAAATATTGGTTGCCTATTCCTTACAAGGATGTACAAATTAACACAGGCTTATAAGAAAGGTCTATAAATAATAATGAGCTCGATATTGCATCGGGCTCATTTTTTTCTGCCCTACTACGTTGCTGGGAATTTAGACATATCCATATAGAAAATTTCCCACGTATGTCCGTCAAAATCTTCAATAGTACGTTGCTGCATAAAACCATAATCTTTCATTTCGCTCGGTTCTATTCCGCCAGCTTTTAGTCCATTTGCCACAATGCTGTTTACTTCATCAACGCTTTCTGTCGATAACGAAAAAAGACCCGCTACTTTTGATTTGGTGTCTGCGATAGGTTTGGTTGCAAAGCCAGAAAATTTTTCGTGTGTCAGCAACATTACAAAAATACTATCACTCCAAACCATACACTTTCCGCTGTCATCCGAAAATTGAGGATTGTTTGTAAAGCCCAATGCAGTATAAAAGTCCAACGATTTTTGCAAATCGGTTACTGCTAAATTGATAAAAATTTGTTTCGCCATTTTTTAGTTTTTTAAAAAGACTGTTTGTTATTTGTAGTAAGCTATGTTTTATGAACAAAGTTCAGTGGTTTTGTCATTTCGACGAAGGAGAAATCACATAGCTTGAGCAACTGTTGGGATTCCTCCTACGTCGGAATGACAAACATAGGGTGATTTATTTCTATGTTTGTTTTAATACCAAATTAAGCATCTGGGATATTTGGTTCTACCAAACGTTTTAATTTGTCTAATGATTCCTGCCAACCCAGATAACACATTTCTGTTGGTATGGCATCGGGGATTCCTTCCTGTGTAGCAAAAAGTTCGGTACCACATAGTACTTTTCGTAATTCTATGGTCGTAATCATTTGTCCCGGTAAATTTGGGTCATCAAAATGGTCGGTGTATTTTAATCTTTCATTTGGTATAATTTCCAAATATTCACCACCAAATGAATGACTATTACCCGTGGTAAAATTGGTAAACGACATTTTGTATTTTCCGCCAATTTGTACGTCCATACTATGAACTTTACAAACAAAACCATAAGGAGGTAACCAGGAAGCCATTGCGTCTGCATCTGTAAATGCTCTGTAGACTTTTTCGGGAGGTGCCGAAAAAACTCTATGAAGGGTAACCTTATTATTTGCCATATTGTTGTTTTTTAGATAGTTAAAATTAATATTTTCCAAGTTAATTTAATATTTTTTAAGTTAACTTTTGATTATTCTTTTTATAAATATAAAAGAATTCGGTTTAAATTTTATAATTGAATTAACATATCAGAATAAATAACTGAGGGTTAATGATTAATTTTGTGCAAAAGTATCATGATGCAAAAACCCCCAATCCCGATATCCTTATTAGAGTTAGCCATAATCACACAGGAAAGTGATGCTGCAGAAACAATGCAAAAAACCAAAGAACTGGCGCAATTGGCCGATGATTTGGGCTATAAACGAATTTGGTTAGCTGAACACCACAATATGGCTCATGTTGCGAGTACGGCAACAGTTGTTTTAATTGGCTATGTTGCGAGTCAAACCAAAAAAATAAGAGTTGGTTCGGGCGGAATCATGCTGCCCAATCATTCGCCTTTGATTATTGCCGAACAATTTGGAACATTAGGAATTCTGTATCCAGAAAGAATCGATCTTGGTTTAGGAAGAGCTCCCGGAACCGATTCGCTGACCGCACAAGCCATCAGACCCGATTTTTTAGAAGAATCTCAGCGGTTTCCTATGAATGTAAAGACCTTACAAGATTATTTTTCGGAAGAAAATGCCGTGTCCAAAGTGCGGGCTTTTCCAGCAGAAGGAGTAAATGTCCCCGTTTGGATTTTAGGTTCGAGCATGGACAGCGCAACATTGGCAGCGGCTTATGGACTCCCGTATGCTTTTGCTGGACATTTTGCGCCAAGGCAAATGATTCAGGCTTTTGAATATTATCGGGAAAACTTTAAACCTTCGGCATATTTGGATAAGCCAAAAACGCTGGCTTGCGTAAATGTAATTGCTGCCGATACAGACAATGAAGCCCGGGTTTTATCCACCAGTTTGTACCTAATGTTTCTGAATTTGGTTCGGAATGACCGTAAGCCTTTGCAACCGCCTATAGAATCTTTGAATGTAATTATGAATGAGGCTGAGCGTTATCATGTGAATCAAATGACCGCCTGCACTTTTGCGGGAAGCAAAGAAAAACTGATTAACGATCTAAAAGAGTTCATAGAATATTCCCGTGTGGATGAACTAATGATTGCCTGTCCAATTTTTAATCATCATGATAAATTAAAGAGTTTACAGATAACCAAGTCGGTTATTGATGCCATAAATGAGCCGGAAACGGTATAAAATTCTACAAAACTGCATTCAATAGTTGTAGTTTTGCATTTCAACTATAGAAAAAAAATGAAAATATTATATACCTACATCAAAGAACATAAGCCATTATTGTTTTTAGCATTATTTTTGGCTGCTATTAATCAGTGTTTTTCATTATGCGATTCAATTATTATTGGTAAACTACTCAATCAATGTGGTGTTGGTGTTGCCGGTTTCAATCATAATTTTGGACTTTTCACAAAAGCAGTTTTGGGCTGGTTGGCACTTTCTCTGGGTGCTGCAATGATGTCTAGAATCGCCAAGAATTTTCAGGATTATTTCACCAATATTATTATTCAGCGGACCGGTGCCAAAATGTACACCGATGGAATTCAAAAGGCATTGGAACTACCCTTTCAGGATTTTGAGGATCAGCGAAGCGGTGAAACATTGGGTAAACTTCAAAAGGTAAAAATTGATTGCGAAAAGTTTATCACTTTGGCTATTTCATTGGTTTTTCAAACACTTATCGGGATTGTGTTTGTGATGGCTTATGCGATAAACATCCATTGGATGCTCGGACCTATTTTTTTGGCAACAGTTCCGGTAGTTGCATTTGTCAGTTCCTTTTTGGGCAAAAAAATAAAAAAAGTTTCAAGAGAAATTCTAGGCGAAACCACAGCATTGGCTGGAGCTACAACCGAGTCTTTACGCAATATTGAATTGGTAAAAAGTTTGGGATTAACAGATCAGGAAGTGAATCGTCTCAATAGTACCACGATAAAAATATTAGGATTGGAGTTAAAAAAAGTGCGCTTTATCCGTTCGTTGAGTTTTATTCAGGGGACAACGGTTCATTTCATGAGAACGACTTTGGTTTTTGCATTATATATGTTCATTTTCCAAGGAATTATTAAGCCGGGAGATATGATAACGCTAATGTTTTTCTCTTTCTTCTTGTTTAATCCGTTGCAGGAGCTTGGAAACGTGATTGCCACTTATAATGAAACGAAAGCTTCGATGGATAATTTTGGTAATTTGATGAATGCCAAAAGTGAAGAAAAACCGCTGCACCCAAAAACAATCGGTTTTATTGATAATTTAAAATTTTCGAATATTTCGTTCAAGCATCAAACAGCCACTTCGCATGCCGTCAAAGATATTTCATTTGAAGCAAAAGCTGGGGAAACCATTGCTTT
Source organism: Flavobacterium gilvum (assembly GCF_001761465.1). NCBI lineage: Bacteria > Pseudomonadati > Bacteroidota > Flavobacteriia > Flavobacteriales > Flavobacteriaceae > Flavobacterium > Flavobacterium gilvum. Next base: position 3,314,542 of record NZ_CP017479.1, read on the forward strand.
TGTTGGGCCTTCGGGAAGTGGCAAAACTACTTTGGTCAAAATGTTGGTGGGTCTGTACACGCCCGAAGAAGGTGATATTTTTTATAATGGCAAAAATGCCAAAGACATCGATTTGACCGAACTTCGACAACAATTGGGTTTTGTGACTCAGGATGCACAACTGTTTTCTGGAACGATAAAAGACAATTTGTTGTTTGTAAAACCCAATGCGACTGATGAAGAAATAAATGATGTTTTGCAAAAATCAGCCTGTCAAAATTTATTGGCTCGCGCCGAAAAAGGTTTGGATACCACTATTGGTGAAGGCGGTATCAAAGTATCTGGAGGTGAAAAACAGCGATTATCCATAGCAAGAGCTTTGTTGAGAAATCCAAGATTATTATTGTTTGATGAAGCAACATCTGCTTTGGATTCTATTACCGAAGAGGAAATTACCAAAACAATCAAGAGTATTTCTTCCAAGCAAGACCAGATCACTGTGTTAATCGCACATCGTTTGTCTACTATTATGCATGCTGACCGAATCTATGTTTTGGAGCAAGGTGCTATTATCGAGCAAGGAAGACATCATGATTTACTTGATGAAAAAGGGTTGTATTACGCCATGTGGAGACAGCAGATTGGGGAACGGAAGTTGGTGTAGATTATTCGTTCAAGAATAGATAGAAACAACTTTATGTGATTCCTCCTCCGTCGGAATGACAAATTTAGGTGATATAAATCGTCCAGTTTTGTCATTCCGACGGAGGAGGAATCACATTGCTATTGACAAAATGATGGTTTAAAAATTCAAAATTATCATTAAATGAACGAATTAATTCTTTTTTTTTGTCTCTTCTCCAACCTTTAATTTCTTTTTCTCTAGCTATGGCCTGCTGTACCCAAGTATACTTTTCGTAATAAACCAAAAACTCGATATTATATTTTGAAGCAAAAGTTTTAATCCCTTTTTCGATGTTTTCTTTATGCTGTTGCAACCTTATTCCTAAATTATTTGTCATACCAATGTAATAGCTTGTTCTATATTTATTCGTGATGATATAAACATAATAGCTGTGATAGCCTTCAGTAAATTCAATCATAATTTAGGGTTTTTCTTGAAAGGTGTTCTAGTACTTATAATCACATATTATGGGATAAACTTTATGTGATTCCTCCTCCGTCGGAATGACACGCATACTTAATTAATTCTCGCTTTTTGCCATTCCGACGGAGGAGGAATCACATACTGCGAGAACGCTAATAGAAGTAAATTATTGAAAAACTTATTAAAAATTTTATTTCAAAGATATTGCGTTCGAGATAGCTTAAGTTTATGTGATTCCGCATGCCTCGGAATGATAAAAAATCACGAATTTTTCCTTTTCGCCATTTCCTCCAAGAGTTTCTCCGGAATGGGTCTGCATTGGCAATTTTTTTGGTGTTCCAAATGCCATTTGACTCTTTGTTCGAAAGTTGGATTTTTGGGCATTCTGTTTTCTAAATGCCAATCTTTATTGGTTTTCATCTCGATTTAAATCTATTTTTTTATCATTTTTTTGATAAAAGTTACAATTCCCAAAACAATAAATCCAATTGTAAGTCCGATGAGAAAATCTTTCAGAAAGGAAGGTAATTGAGGAAAAAGATGATGTAAAAAATCAATATTATGAACAAATATTCCACCAGCAACCAAGAGTAAAGCGATTGTTCCGATTACAGCCAAACTTTTGATGACTTTTGGTAAGGCCTGAACGAGAATGTTTCCGATTGTTCTTGAAAAACTCTTTTCGTTTTTACTCAGTTCGATAAGTTTGAGCCCCATTTCGTCCATCCTTACAATAAGAGCCACGATGCCATAAACGCCTATTGTTGCAATTATTGCGACTAATGAAACAACTATGATTTGACTTTGAATGGGTTTACCTATTACGGTTCCGAGTGCTATTATTACAATTTCGACAGACAAAATAAAATCGGTGAATATGGCTGATTTTATTTTTTCTTTTTCGAGGGATAAAATTTCGGCTTCGGACACCGTTTGGTGTATATCTACTTTTTTGGGATGATGATGCGGAAAAAAGTATTCGTATATTTTTTCGGCGCCTTCGTAGGCCAGATATAGTCCGCCAAGAACTAGGATAATAATTATTGCCAAAGGAAAAAATGCACTCAGTACGAAAGCAATAGGCAAAATGATTAATTTATTGACAAAGGAACCTTTGCTGATTGCCCACAAAACAGGAAGTTCTCTCGAAGAAGCAAAACCAGAAGCTTTTTCGGCATTTACGGCTAAATCGTCGCCTAGAATACCGGCCGTTTTTTTTGTTGCTATTTTACTCATTGCAGCAACATCGTCCATGATGGCTGCGATATCATCCAATAGTGCGAAGAAGCCTGATGTCATTGTTTTTTTGCTTTTAAAGTTGTTTTGATTTTGGTATTATCAGGAAAAAATCAATCGATTTGTTTTGATTGTTTCTTTAGGCTAAGCTACTACTTTTTTGGATGATTTTTTTCTGAAAAACTGAATTTCTAAGCTAGCCCCGATGGAAGTGAAAATCCTTTTTATTTATCCCGTCAGGGTAAATAAAAAGATTGTAGCGGACAGCGGGAGTACACTTGAACTGAAAAACTTTTGCTGTGCTCCTAAAAAAAAATACCGGCTTTACAACCGGTATCTTTCATTGATTATTTGTTGAAAATAACATTTTCCTGTTCCAGAACCCTAATAAAGGTGGTTCTTTTGGTGAGTTCTTTTAATTTGGAAGCACCTACATAGGTACAAGTGCTCCGTATTCCGCCGAGAATATCCTTTAAGGTATCAGCTACGGCGCCTTTGAAAGGAACCTGAACGGTTTTTCCCTCGCTTGCTCTGTATTCTGCAACACCGCCAACGTGTTTATTCATGGCAGTTTCTGAACTCATTCCGTAGAATTTCTTGTATTTTTCGCCGCCTATTTCGACCATTTCGCCACCGCTTTCGTTGTGTCCAGCAAGCATTCCGCCGAGCATTACAAAGTCGGCACCTGCACCAAAGGCTTTGGCTACATCACCAGGAATGGCACAACCGCCGTCGCTAATGATATGTCCGCCCAAACCGTGTGCGGCATCGGCACATTCTATTATGGCCGAAAGTTGAGGATACCCCACGCCTGTTTTTACCCTCGTTGTACAAACAGATCCGGGACCGATTCCTACTTTGATGATATCGGCACCTGCGAGAAGTAATTCTTCGACCATTTCCCCAGTCACCACGTTACCTGCCATAATTACTTTGTCAGGATATTGATTGCGCGCTTTTTTTACAAAACTCACAAAATGCTCCGAATAGCCATTGGCGACATCGATGCAGATGAATTTTAATTGAGGACTTTGTTCAAATATCTCGCCTATTTTCTTGAAATCTTCTTTTCCTGTTCCAGAACTCACAGCGATATAATCCTGAATATTTTCGGGAGCTGTTTTCATGAATTCTGCCCATTCTTCCAAGGAATAATGTTTGTGTATGGCGGTAAAAAGTTTTTCTTTGGACAATTCTAATGCCATTTCAAAAGTTCCTACGGTATCCATATTGGCACCCATTATTGGTATTCCCGACCAAGTGGCGGTACTGTGTAAAAACTTGTATTCTCGTTCTAACGAAACTTGCGACCGGCTCTTCAATGTGGAGCGTTTGGGTCTAATCATTACATCCTTAAATCCTAATTTAAGTTCTGTTTCTATTCTCATGATGCTTAAAATGTGGTTACCTGCAAATTTATGGTTTTAAAAACTAAGCAATATTTAAAATGGAGTTAAAAAATGAGTTATGAGTTAATGAATTATAAATTATGAGTTTGCCTTTTGATATTTATGAAATATGATTTAGTATTGAAAACTATTTGAACGATTAAAGATTTTAAACAATTAAACTTTTATTAATTTATTTGGAGTAGGATTTTTAATTCCTATTTTTACAAAAAATGATAGTATGAAATTAAGAAATTTTTCCCGATTAGTCTTTTTGATAATGATTGTAATCACAACCTTTGTTTCCTGTGGTTCTGATGATTACAAAACTGGAGCCAAAGATGTGGCAGATACTGTTAAAGACGGAACATGGCGGGTTGGTTATTTTTACGATTCCGGTGTGGAGAAAACTAAAAGTTATGAAGGATATAATTTTACTTTTGGCGAAAATACAACATTGACAGCTATAAAAGGAATTATTATTAATACGGGAATTTGGTCTGTAGCAAAAAGCACCAATGATGCTGATATTTACAGTACTATTTTTAAAATTACATTTGCTTCTCCTGATATTTTTGCGCAGTTGACAGGTGATTGGAAAGTGATTGAAAATACCGGAACTTCCTTAAAACTAAAAGACGATAGTAAGGGTGATACACAAATCGATTACCTAAATTTTGAGAAGAACTAATCGATTATTTTTTCTTTAAAAAGAATCCCGCAATCAAGGAAACTAGAATTCCTAAAGGAAAAATTTCCATAAAAGTGAGCAATATTACCATCAGCGGACTTTTGTACCATTCTTTCATTTGGTTCATTTCGGTGGTTTTGGCGGCAAGGTCTTCGGGATTGGTATTTTTTAAGACCATATCGCTGTATTTTTCTATGAAATCAGGGAAAAAATTATAGAAAATAACTAGCCAAGCCAAAACGTAAATGGTCGAAATGATAAAAGAAATTCCCAATCCAATCAGGAATGCCTTTCCAAATGAGATTTTATCATTATTATTTTCACGGTTTTGTTTGATACCAAATACTAGAAAAGTGAATGCCAAAAGCATACTGATAAAACCAATAGCCGCATTGAGCTGCACTCCCGGATTGGCTTTCATGTAGAAAACCATCGAAGACATTACAGTTGCAGCAATCAGCCCTCCCAAAATTCCGTTTTTGAAAATATTTCCAGTCATGATTATAGTTTTTGGATTACTATATCAAATTTACGAAAATTAGATAGGAAATTTTTCGTTTTAAAAACTAATTTTGGGCAGAATTTGGTTTATAAACAGCTGTTCTGATTGTGTTTATATCAAAACATTTACTTCATCAGATTGAAAAAGAGGGATTAAATCCAAAGGAGTATTCAGTGTTTTTTTGGCTCCGTTTACAATTAATTCTTCTTCCGGACGGTATCCCCATGTTACACCTACAGCAAACATTTCGGCATTGGTAGCTGTTTGCATATCGATACCAGAATCTCCTACAAAAATGATTTCATTTGTTTTTAATCCAAGTTTTTTACTTATTTCAATGGCTTCGGATGGATTTGGTTTTTTTAATGCTTCGGTAGTCAAACCAACGACAGGTTCAAAATATCCGGGAAATAAATCGGCTGCGATTTTTTTGGTCAAAGCATCTGATTTATTGGAGAATACACTCATTTTAATGTTTTGTGAAACTAAGAATTCCAATAATTCGGCAATCCCGTTGTATGCTTTTGTTTTACGGGTGCAATTACCGCTATATTCTTCAATCATCAATTGGTAACAATAATCGATATGTTCGTCGTCATTATGAGTTGACGGCAATGCTTTACTTACCAAATTTCGCAGACCACTGCCAATAAAATATTGATAGGTTTCGTAACTGTGAATAGGATAGTCGAGATTTTTTAGTACGATATTCATCGCATCTGAAATATCTTCGAGTGAATTAACCAATGTTCCGTCTAAATCAAAAATAACACCTTTGAACTTCATTTTCTGTTTTTTAAATCAATTGAAAGAATATATTTTTTTCAATTGTTGTTTTAGAATGTCTGCAAAGATAAGGATATTAGCTACGCTCCGTTCACTTCATTCGGGTGTTTTTTACTGATTTTGGCTTTTTCAATAATAGAATTATGTGATTTTATTTATAGAGTAATTACCTCAAATCGAAAGGATTCTGGTTGTTTATTTTGATTGGTTCCTCAGCGGGTTTGCTAAAATTTGTAGGTTCGATTGATCGGATATCGGTAATCCATTTTAAATATTCTCCTAAAAAAATTATGAAATTGTAAGCCAAGTCATACTGATAAGCAAAAAAGGCAATTAAAAATTTAATAAAATCATCTGCCAAGTCATAAACAGTTGCAAAAAAATCAATTAAGAAGTTGATTGTAGCTAATGTGTTGGTTTTCAGTTTCATGGTAATGGGGGTTAATTTTTATTCCTTCTTAGCAAGATTTAAGATTTTAAATCTGTTATAAAAATAGCTGAATTTCATTAAAAAATCGACAAAACACATAAAATTTATTTATATGTAAGAAAAAAATGTTTTTAATAAAAAGCTTAAAAAATTAATAATACCATTTGATCTTATAAAACAGACTGATTTAGTTCAGGTTCTTTTTTATTGAAATTAGACTAATTAATTAGGTTTAAAAAGCAAAAGTTCATTTGAGCAAAATCTCAACATTTTCGAAGAAAACTTTTTTTGGATTCTTTTTGCTTTATGTTATTGTGTAAAGTAATAAACTTAAATGACTTTTATATTTAAAAAACAGGTTCTAAACTATTTTTTCTAAAACGACAAATTCCAATGGTTTTTCAGCAATAATAGCATCTGTGTCATTCAAGGGGAAAGGTTCTCTATCTCCGGTGTCAGCAAAACCGTGGCGATTGTACCAAGCAATCAGTTCTTCCCGAATAGAAATCACAGTCATAACTATTTTGTTGATATTCAGTTCCAAGGCATGAGTTTCAGCTGCTTTCAAAAGTTGTTTGCCAATGCCGCTGTTTTGTAAATTTGGAGAAACAGTAAGCATTCCCAAATAGATTTTATCTCCTTTATTGACAAGCAAAACACAGCCAACAATTGTATTGTCTTTTGTGAATTTCAGGATGGTATTTTCTTTATTTTGAAAAAGTGCAGACAGTTCGTGTGTATCTATTCTTTTGCCTTGTAATAAGTTGGCCTCTGTAGTCCATCCTTGTTTTGACGTTTCGCCCCGGTAAGCAGAATTGACTAGTTTTTCTAAAGCCGAAACATCGTCCAGCACTGCAGTTGTAATCATGAAATGGAAATTTGGTACTTTTTTTCAAAGATAAAAAAAACACAAAGTAAAAAATACATCACTTTGTGTTTTTTGAATTTATATAATTGTTAAAAAAAATTGCGAAAATTTTTGAAATTCGTGTTTGATTTTATTTAATCTATGCTTATCCGTAATTTAACCTAATTGAGTTTTTAGCCACAAACTACACAAATTCTCACAAATTTTTACATACATAATATCAGCTTATATGACCTTAAATGACTTATATGGTGAAATTTAAACAGTCAAAGAAATCTGTGCCAATCAGTTTTTATCTGTTCAATCCGTGGTCCATCTTCAGCTTTTATGCGACATAGCGGACAAGCATTATTTAATCTTCTTCAATTTCAAATTCGGCGTCTTTTTCCCAAATTTCCATTTCGCAAGGCTTGCAATTGAATTTCAGTTTGTATTCCAATTCACCCTGTTTTAGTACCAAAGGCTCTTTAAGTTTGCCTTCCATTGTGTCTTTATGGTATTTTGGACATTTGGCCAACTCATATTTAATGCAATATTTGGTGGTCATCACGCGTGATTTTCCTGGATCCCATTGCAATTCAAATGCTTTTTCGATTTCGGTTACTCCGTGTCGCTCATAGAATTTTCGAGCCATTTTATTGGAAACATTATACATAAAATCCAATTTGGTTTCCGGATAAGGATGACTTGTTTTTTCTATTTTGCGTTCTATGCGTTTGTAATTTTTCAAACGAATTTTTGTCAATTGCTCATAAACAGTTCTTCGCATTTCGTTGATTTTTGAAATAGGCAAAAACCAATTATCGGTAAACTGAATCGTTATTTCATCGGCCGTGTAAGGCGTAAATCCAGTTTTAGCCAATTGCGTTTTGATGTTTTCCTCGATGGATTGATTGTTTTTGGTTTGTTCTTTTGGATGTGCCAATTGAACAGAACTTGTGTTCCCATCTTCATCTGTGGCAAGCAATTCAAAACCAGTTTCGTTTTCGAATAATAATAATGAAGTGCTTATTTTACGAACCGCACTGTCTTCACGTTCTACAATTTTGATAAAAGCGGCATCATTGTTTCTGTAAATGAAAGTACCATCTTTCAGTTCTTTCAGTACATTTGGATACGCCAGTCCATTTTCGACTTTATTCACATAAATACCGTCGGCTTCATTGTTTTCATTGATGTAGCACAAACCGTCGCCGTTGTTCAGTAAATGACCGTTTTCAATTTCATAAGCATTTCCAACAGTTTTGATTAATTTACCAATGTATTGTCCTTTTGATTTTGGACTTTCCCAGGAACCAATTGTGGCGTGGCGTTCATTTACAAAATAATCGGTATAACCTCGGTTGAAAGTACGACTCAATTCTGAATCAAATGTGTAGGTGCATTTTCCGGAAGAAGCTTTGGTATATTTATCGTTGTTTTCAAGGAACGAATCCAGTTTTTTTCTAAGGTAAGAAACGTTGTTTTTTACATAAACAATGTCTTTTAAACGACCTTCGATTTTGAAAGAACAAACACCGGCTTCGACCAAATTTGGTATTTCATTGGAAACATCAAAATCCTTGATAGAAAGTAAGTGCGTGCTTTTAATTAATGTTTCTCCGTGACCGTCAATCAGATTGTAAGGCAAGCGGCAGTTTTGGGCACACGAACCACGATTGGCAGAGCGTTCTCCATTGGCAACGCTCATATAACAATTCCCACTGAAAGAAACGCACAAAGCTCCGGTAACAAAGAATTCCAACTCAACATCGGTAGTTGTACTAATTTCTTTTATTTGATGTAAATTCAATTCACGAGCCAAAACGACACGTTTGATTCCTGCATCGGCCAAAAACTTTATTTTATCAGCATCTCTATTGTTAGCTTGTGTACTAGCATGCAATACGATAGGCGGCAAATCCATTTCCATAATCGCCATATCCTGAATGATTAACGCATCAACACCAATATCATACAATTGCCAAATCATCTGGCGACAAGTTTCCAATTCGTTATCGTAAAGAATGGTATTGATAACCACAAAAACGGGAACGTTGTATAAATGTGCATATTGTACCAAGGCAGCAACATCTTCGATAGAGTTGGTGGCGTTGGAACGGGCACCAAATTGTGGAGCTCCAACGTATACGGCATCTGCACCACTATTTATTGCGGCAATACCTCCAATTAAATCTTTTGCTGGCGCTAAAATTTCTATTTTCTTTTTCATCAGGGGATGATCGATTTATAATTTCTAAAAAGCTGTTTGCTTGCGCAAAAAACGTGCAAAGTTCTTATAAATAATCCGAGATTTCTAACTCAAAATGATTTTTTTTGAATTAGAGCCTGAAAAGTAAGGTTTTGAAAACTGAATTTATTTTTTTAGGAGTGCTTTTTTACAAAAAAATACAATAAATTTAATTATCGAATGTTATGTAATAGGACGTTTTTTGTTTTTACGAGTTTGATTTTTAAAAAGATATATTTTAAAAAAAGTAATTGATATGAAAAGGATATTGTTTTTTGTTTTTTTGCTTGGAGTGTCATTGAGTGGTTACGCCCAGGATGAGTTTAATAATACATTCAAGCCAATTCCGCCGAAGCATCCTGAAGAAGAAAAAGATATTCCGCCAAAAGAAATTTCTCCAAAAGTTACTCCGCCCGATGTCATTAAAAAGAAAGATTCTTTACCATTTGATCCTAAGAAACTTTTTGACAATCCATATTTGTATAAGAAACCTGCAAATACGGAAGGAATTTATTATAGACAAAATCAGTTTTTAGGCAGTTTTAAAACACAGGCTTTGACTGCCAAAATACGTTATCGCGATGCAGCTTTTTTGGATGGTGATAAAGTAAAGGTTTATCTAAATGATAAAGTAATTGTACCAGAAGTTGTCCTAGAAGGAGATTTCAAAGGATTTGAAATTAAATTGGAGAAAGGCATAAACAGGGTTGATATTGAGGCTTTGAATGAAGGTTTTGCTTCGCCAAATACTGCTCAGTTTGAGGTTTATGATGATAAAGGTGTCGCTGTTATGAATGATCAGTGGAATGTGGGAACGGGATATAAAGCGAGTATAATAATCATAAAAGAGTAAAATTATTATTTGAGTTTTCCGACTCTGTTGTGTTATCTGAATTTGATTTTTATTTGAGAATTTTCTTTTCAGAATTTCGTACATTTAACAGAAAATTTAAACTCATGAATAGTCCTATTGCTATTGATAGAAATGAGATTTTAAAACGTTACAAAACGATTGATAAATATACCCACAAAGGCATACAAGGGCATGCGTTAATTATAGGCGGGAGCTATGGTAAGGTTGGAGCTGTTAGTCTTTCGGCCAAAGCAGCATTAAGAACAGGTTGTGGATTGACAACCGTTTTTGTTCCCCAATGCGGGTATGAAATTCTCCAAATATCGGTTCCCGAAGTGATGGTTGTGACAGATGACCATGAAAAATACATCTCGGAGATTGCGTTGAATCTAGATGTAGATGCAATAGGAATTGGCCCCGGAATGGGACAGAAAATGGCAACTCAAAAAGCACTTCATGATTTCTTATCGAATAATAGTTTGCCTTTAGTTATCGATGCCGATGCATTGAATATCCTCTCGCATAATCCTTCCTGGATTGCCTTACTTCCTCCAAAAACAATTTTGACACCACACTACAAAGAATTGGAGCGCTTAATAGGAAAATGGCATTCTGATGAGGATAAATTGGGTAAAACCATAGTTTTCTCTCTTGTTAATCAGGTTGTTGTAGTTATGAAAGGAGCGCCAACTTACATTGTCGACGGGCAAACAATTTATGTAAATACAACAGGAAACGCAGCCTTGGCAACAGCCGGAAGCGGAGATGTTCTTACAGGCATGATTACTAGTCTTTTGGCGCAGTCCTACAAAACGATTGATGCGGCAATATTGGGCGTTTATCTTCATGGTTTGACAGCAGACATTGCTTTGCCTGAAACGGGTTATCAGTCTTTCATCGCTTCGGATATTATTGCCAATATTGGAAAAGCATATTTGAGTTTGAAGAAATAGGATTTAACCTAATTTCATCATAGTTACAGTCTTTATAAATTTTACCTTTTTATCAGAATAAAATCCTTCAAGTGCAATTAATTTACCATCCATGGACGAAGAAAGAGTATAAGGATAAATACTCATTAAGATTGAAACTGAATAAACTGTTTTTTGTATTTATTTTTTTTATCTTTTTTAATTATTTCTCTTGAAAAAGCCTATAGGGAAACACATTCGATGATCTGCTTTTTTTTAATGCTTCAAAAAACTATCTCACAAATAATCCCATTCGGCTACTGATAAATACTCTTTTCCCTCAGTATTCATTTTAAACTAAATATCGACTAGTCTCTTCCTTTATCCATTTTACTTCTTCATTTTCAATAACAACAATCATTTTATCACCATCTTTTACTTCACCGGAAATTATTTTCTTAGCCAATGGTCTTCTTAAATGACTTCGGATAATACTTTTTATAGGTCTTGCACCATATTTGGCATTATATCCATTTTCGGCAAGATAGAGTTTGGCTTCCATCGGAATGTCAACCGTTATATTACTATTTTTTAGCAAATCCATGAACTCTTTTTTAAGATGTATTTCAAATATTTTTAATGCATTTTCTTTACTAATCGGAGCAAAAGGAACAATTTCCGTTAATCTTCCTAAGAATTCAGGTCTAAAATGATTCCCCATAATTTCCATTAAAGATGAAGAAGTAGGAATTTGATTTTTATTGAATGTTTCTACAATATGGTCTGCTCCAATATTCGAGGTAAAAAGGATGATTGCATTCGAAAAATCTCCTTCTTTACCTAATCGATCGTGTAATTTTCCTTCGTCCATAATTTGGAGGAATACATCATAAACCGAAGCATGTGCTTTTTCAATTTCATCAAATAATACGATTGAATACGGTTTTTGTCTTATTTTGTTAACCAATAATCCACCTTCTTCATAACCAACATATCCTGGAGGTGCTCCATAAAGTAATGCTGCCGAATGCTCTTCTTTAAATTCGGACATATCAAATCGGATTATAGCGTTTTCATCCTGAAAAAGAAATTCGGCCAAACTCTTTGCCAATTCTGTTTTTCCAGTTCCGGTTGGTCCTAAAAAAAAGAATGAAGCAATAGGCTGTCCCGCTTTACTTAATCCCGATCTTGATTCCAGAATAGAACCTGCAACTGTTCCAATACAATGATCCTGACCAATTACTCTTCGGCCTAAAACCTCTTCGATATTGTTTAGTTTTTGTTTTTCTTCCTCTTTTAATTTTCCGGCGGGAATACCTGTTTTTTGAGCAATTATAAGCGAAAGATCAAAAGCTTCAATATGAACACGTTTGTCTAGTGCCCTTTCTTCAAGTGTGCTTACAAGGTTTTCAATATATTTAATAATAGCTTCCGAAGTTTCAAATGTTTTGCGGTCATTTTGTTCTTCAACAAGCATTAAAAATGTTGTCTTATTGATTAAATCAGTCAAAAACCAGTTACATTCTTTTATTAATTGCTCTTCAGATAAGTTGCTTTCATTCTGTTTTAAAAGTGCCAATTTATCAAGAATGACATGTTTCTCTTTTAGAAAGGTTTCCCCGGATGTCTTTAAAACCGACATCGTGTGATCTATAAGATTAATGGCAGACTCCGGTAAGCTTTTTTCTTTTAAGTATCTTCTGGATAATCGGATAGACTCTGTAATTGTTTGATCATCGATTTGTATTTTATGATGTTCCTGATACTTTTTAATTGATTCCCTAATCATTCGAAACAAAGTATCATCATCAGACTCTTTTAATTTTATGATTTCAAACATACCTGATAGGCCCTGTTCTTTTTCAATCCTTTTGGTGTATTCGTCGATTGTAGAAGTGGCAATAATGTTTAATCCTTTAGCTAATTCGCCTTTTAAAACATTAGAAACACCAGAATCTCCACCATTTTTATCCAATAATGTATGTATTTCTTCAATAATAAGAATTGCTTTTGGATATTGTTTTAATTCCTGAATACAGTTTTTTAATCGATCTTCAATTTCTCCTTTGTATGATGCGCCGGCAATTAACGATGATAAATCCAGTTCGAAAAGTTGTACTTTGTTTAAAACATCCGGAACCTGATTAGCGATTACATTCTGAACAAGCGTATCAATTAATATTGACTTACCAATTCCACGATCGCCAATAAGTAAAACATTAGGTTTGGAGAATCGGCAAAGAATTTCTTTTATAGTATTCAATTCAATCTCACGACCAACTGCAGCAATATTTTTATTCTTTTTTTCAAGATTTTTGTGAATAGCATATTTCGATAAAAACCCTTTTTTAACCTCTTGCTTCGCACCATTAATCGGTTGTTCGATAATAGTTTGATTTTCCAGTAATTCATTTCTTGAAATTGGGTAAGTTTTCATTTGGTCGAAATTAAAACCTACACCAGGTGAACTAATGGCTACTATAATGGCGTAAAGGCTAATTTCATCTTCATTTAAAGCTATGCGTACTGATTCAGCTTCTTTGATAATTTCATCAATTATATCACTAGGTTCTGCGTCAAGAACCTGAGTTGTTTTGGGTTCATCTTCCATACGAACCTCTGCCCACTCATCAAGATAATAAACGTCCTTACCCATTGTTTCAAGACGTTTCAAAAGTGATAAATCCCTGTTTAAGATAGCCTTTAATAAATGTGACGCAGAATAATGTTTATTAAAATTGGTTTTTGCAATTTTTTTAGCTATTTCTAATGCACTGATCAATTCTGAGCTGAAAATATTTTTTTCTTCTTCCATAATACTATTTTAATCTTTAGACCAGATCAGGTATTTTTTTACTTTATAGCTAATATTCAACCCTTTAACATAGTTATTTTGCTTGTCTTTGTTTAATCGTATTGATTCAATTTTTATTTTTTTCCCTTTAATAGCTGCACACAATTGAGAAAAAGTCAATAAATCTGTATCATTTTTCACAACCGGAATATCCAAATCATCGCACAAATACTCGGAGAAATCGTCTTTGATTTTACTGCCTTCGGCAACTTTATTTAATAGGATTTCAAATTGATCTTCAGATATTTTTGGAGCTTTTTTAGCTATGTTTATACTATCCTTTACGGTTTTAGTTTTTGGAGCAACAGGTACATATTGTAGCATATCTTCTAAAGGGTCTTTTTTTACAGAACCTCTTGGCAATGAAAACGCTTCTGCCTTTTTTTCATATTCATAAGAAGTAACATCCAGTGGGTTTGTTTTTTTTATAACTTTTGGATGAACGTAGATGATTTTTTTTGCAACAGTGCTAAAATCCCCATTTATAACCAGTGTGATTGTTTTTTCTCCCGGTGTTGAAAAAGTGTACACCGGATTAGCAGAAGTTTCATCGATACCTCTGTTTTCTCCAAATGCCCATTCCCATGTTTTGGCCTTATTGGATATCGATTTAAAGTAAGCGGGCTGTCCTACTGTAATAACTTTTGGAGCAATAATTTTAGGAGTTCCCAATTTATCAGCGGCATATTTATCATTAAGAATAAGTTCTTGTGTATGGGTGCAGTCTCCATTTATAGTTAGTGTTACCATAAATTTTCCAGGTTTTTTATACACATGAAATGTATGTCTTCTTACATCAGGTACCGATCCATCTCCAAAATCCCACTTCCATGATTTTGCATTTTGTGTTCGGTCATAAAACTCAATAGATTCATCGCTTTGCGAGTGATCCGAGAAAATATAGAACTTCACATCTTCGCAATCAACATGGTTGAAAAACTGAACTATAGATGCAATAATTCCAATTAATAATAAGATTGCAAAGAAGAATACAACCCTGATATCGATATTTTTTTTATTCATTTTTAATTATTAAAGTATTAAGTAAGGCATAGTCTTAGCGCAATAGCTGTTGCAGTTTCAGGTCAATCGGAAATTTCATTTATGACCTAATTCTCAATAAATAATCTGTAAGGAAAAACGTTTGACGACCTGCTTTTTAAATGTTTCATAAAACTCTCGCACAGATAATCCCATTCTGTTGCTGATAAATATTCTTTTTCGATTGCATTAATTTTTAAATAAATATCTACTGTTCGGCTAAATCCTGCTTTTGCAGAAATTTCTTTTCGCGTCCCTTTTTCAATTTTAACGTCTGTAATGCAATTCTTAAAATGATTACATGCAAAAGCTTTAATGTCCGCAAAAGTCACAATTCGACCACGTGTTAATAAAGCATTTCGATAAGCCAAAATGCGGTCTTTGTTATTTTGTTTATTGGTACCTCCAACTGTATTTGTAACTAATATTGCTTCCTGACTCACAAAATATAAATCATCTTTAGACTCCAAAGCTGTACCTGCTTTAATATCATTTCCTTCCTCGGCACATGTAGACCAGTATTTTATGGAAAATGATTTTCCCGTCGATTCATCGATTTTAGGTTTAATCATAAGATAAGGGGCGTTATTTTTAGAAAAACTACTCTCTTTAGCCTGTTGTTCTACAGAAGCCAATAACTGGTTGATTTCGATTAGAGAACTACTCATAAAATCTTTTCCTAAACCGGCAAATGAAGAACTTTCATCTTTTAATAAATCCAATACGTTTTGGAGCAATTCAGAAGCACTTCTTGAATCAAATCTAGAAACCCCTCCCGTCCTTAAAACCGCATTTCCTTCTTCTACAACACCATCCTTAAATTCCTTTATTTCATAATGATTATTGAATCCATCAACAACAGAATCTAAATCTAGATAAATATCATTGTCAGTTTCAAGTGCTACATATGACAAAAAGTTTCCGATTGTTTTATTTAGGACATGCTTTTTTTTATTGATTACTGGAAAACAGTTAGCAGTAAAAGAAACATTGTCAATTATTTGAGGAATAAGTGATTCCGGAAAAACCAATTTTACCCAAATAATACTCTTCCCGCTATTTTCGGTTATTTCTTCAAAATATTTATACTCGGCATTGTATTCCTTAATAGGTTTATGTTTCAATACCCCATTTAGTGTGTAAAAGTTATCAAAATAAAATTCGTTAACTTCCTGCATAACTGTAAATTCCAGTGATATTGACCACCCAATTCCAATTTAAAGTGACCACCTGATTCCAATTCAAAATGACCACCTAATTCCGGAGCAAAGTGACCACCCCGTTTTCATAAAAAACTACTTTTTTTCATGCGCTAATTAGTACTCAAATATACTTAAAATATTATTCCTTGTTTATTCCTCTTTTCTTTCTCATAGATTCCCCATGCAATTCGAGTCTGTGGGCTTGATGTATAAGTCTATCCAAAATTGCGTCAGCTATAGTTTTTTCGCCAATTATATCATACCAACCTTGTACAGGAATTTGCGATGTAACAATTATAGAACCGTTATTATGCCTGTCTTCAATAATCTCCAAAAGTGTAATTCGGTTTTGACTATCTAATGCCTGGAGTCCAAAATCGTCAAGTATGATAACGTCTTGCCTTTCAATTTTGGCAAGTTCTCTTAGGTAAGAACCATCTGCTTTGGCCATTTTTAATTTAGCAAACAGCTTCGAAGTATTAAAATAGCTTACTTTATAGCCATGAATACAGGCTTGGTAACCCAATGCGGTACCTAAATAACTTTTGCCTACACCTGTACTTCCTGTGATTAAGATGTTTTCATTTTTTTCAACAAATTCGCATTCTGCCAGACGAAGAACTGTATTCCGGTCAAGATTGCGGGATACATCAAAATTGACATTTTCAATATTTGATTTGTAATGGAATTTAGCATTCTTTATACTGCGTTCTATACGACGATTGTGCCTTTCGTCCCATTCAGCATCAATAATCATCGATACAAATTGATCGAGTGTGTAGTGGCCTGTTCTTCCGCTTTCAATCGCTGTTTTAAAAGCATTAAACATTCCGTAAAGTTTCATTTGTCTCATTTTTGTTACTGTGGATTCATTCATGTTTTTAAGATTTAATTTAATTATAATACTGTTTGCCTCTTATGTTTCCGTGGTTCGGAAGTTCATGCTCAGGTTCCTGTTCTAAATCAATACGATCTAAGTTGTTTTCTAAAATATTTTGGATGGTCTTAAAATTGTAAATTCTAAAGTCAAGCGCTCGTTTACAGGCATTTATTAATCGCTGCTTACCAACCTTTTTTTCAAAGTTTAGTATTCCTAAACAACTTTTATAAGCCTGTTCAGGATGGTTTCTGCTTTCGATTATCTGCATAATATATTCTCCTACTGACTCATCAATACTACCTGCCCAATCAATGAATCGAGCAGCACTCCACTGAGCTACAAACTGATGTGAACTGGCTAAATGTTCTGGAGTTGTGGTATAGACATAAGGTTTGTAATTTCGCTGATGAACCGCTATTCGATTGTATTTATAATAGATCTCTACGGTTGATCTTGTGTACAAGAGTTTCGTTTTTTTCTTTACATATTGATACGGAACGCTGTAATAATTTTTGTCTTGACTTAATTGGACATGACCATTTTGCATTACCGTTGCAAAGGATTGATATTTGATTTCAAAGCGTTCTTGTGGTAGTGGACGCAGTTTTTGTTTCTCATCTTCTACAAACAATTCTTTTCGTGAGTAAGGACGACCTGTTAGTTTTCGATTATTATGAATGTCTAATAAATCCCATATCTGTTGGTTTAATTCTTCTAGAGAAAAGAATTTGGTTTCTTTTAGTGTTACATAAATTCTTCTGTATAATATCTTTACAGCCCCTTCAACTAATGACTTATCTCTAGGTTTATAAGCTCTAGTTGGCAAGATTGTAGTTTCGTAATGTTCCGCTAAGTCGGCTAAAGTTTCATTAATTGTTGGCTCAAAACGACTGCTTTTTATTACTGCAGATTTTAAATTATCTGGAACAATTGCTGCAGGAGTGCCTTCAAAAAAGCGCATGGCATTTTCTACAGAAGTAACAAAATCTTCCTTTTGCTGGCTCATAGAAGCTTCAGCATAGGTGTATTGACTAGCCCCTAATATAGCCACAAAGAATTGTACTTCTTTGATTTCTCCAGTGTCGCTATCAATAATGGATAGTGTTTTTCCAGCATAATCAACATACATTTTATCACCGGATTTATGATTCATATGCATCACTGGATTGACTTGTTTACTCCATACTTTGTAATAATGAGCAAATTGAGAACTCCTGTAACCATCAGGGTTTATGGCAGCATATTGTTCCCACATATGTTGTATGGTAACGCCAACTTTTTTTAGCTCACGCTCCATTTTAGGAAAATAATTATGGAGTGTTTGTAATTTGGGACTAATTGATTCCACAGTAGTCTGTGAAAACAAAAGTTCTAGTTCAGCATCTGTTTTTTTATCAATAAATTCAAAGTTTAATCCGAGAACTTCAAATAAAGAAATATACTTCTTTACCGTATTCCTAGAAAGGGATAAGTAGCTACTTATAAATAACTTACTTTTTCCATCACAATAGAATTTAATTACTTTTCTAATTTTACTCATGTCTGTTATTTTGTTTGCCATAATCCGCTTTTTTTTTGCGAATGTATGGTTCTAACGACATGAAAAAGTCTGTAGTTTTTAATAATTAATTTACCCCAAAATTAGGTGGTCAATTTGAACTGGAATGGGGTGGTCAGTTTGCTCTGGAACTGGTGGTCAATTTATACTGGAAAGAGGTGGTCAATTTGACCGTTTTTTCCAAATAAACGTTCAGAATTCCGAATAACAAAGAAGCTATCTGATAAAAAAGAAACTCATTTGACAGCTCAGTAAATAATTTATTGTATCCCAAGAAAGCGACCAAGGCATAAATAACGACAAAGGAAAAAAGATAAATAAAAAATTTCTTTTTATGTATCACCGAAAATTCTTTTACCTTGTCGCTAAATACCATAGTAAGTATAGCACTAACTGCTATAATTATCACCAGAAGCACAATTAACTTGATATCTATAAGTGCTCCTAAATACTTTTTTGCCATTACTAAATTCTTGTTGTATAACCCAATACAGGCTGTTTGCTGAAATTAAACTCTTCAATTTCTCTATTCATTAATAAGACTGTTTTGAGCTCGACTTCCATCGGGAAAAAATGCTCGTAAAAACAATCTATAAACTTTTTTATTCTTCCTTTATGAATATAATTTTCAAAAGGGTTATTGATTATTGGGCCTATCTCTAAAGTTACATTCATGGAATAGTCCATATAATTATTTCCGCAGATAAAATCGACTCCCAATCTGTTTTCTCCTAAATTAATTTGCTCACTTTCATCACTGCATTCTTTATAAGTAGTTGTTTTATAGTCTATTTTTTCCTCTATAATACTTGATAAACAACGACATGCCAAATCTATATCTCCAACAATTTTATACGCATAAGGCAAAAGTTGAATAAACTTTGATACCAAAACTGCCGGATAATCTTGTGATAAACCCCAGAAATCATAAAAAAAATCTAATGGCTTATGTCCATTTAGTTTATATAAAAAATCCCTCTCAACACTTTCTATTTTTGTCCGATAATGAAAAATCTCATTCTCGAACGGCATAAAAAATTTACGTGACTCTGTCTCTTGCCTTTTCTGATGCTTATGCTCTTTAATCATCTGATGAACTGACTTATCAGCATTATTCTCATTTAGGCTATGAACAACCCCTTCAGGTAACGCATCATAGATACTGTCTCTGGACAACAATATTTTAAGATATTCCCGATTATCATAATTATTATCCTCAATTGAGGCTCCTAAAACATCACTCCTATACGCTCTTGTGAATTGTCCTTGGTTAGAAATTACGATTTCATCCGAAATAATAGAATTGCTCTCAATGAGTTCATTGGCAATAATCTCAGCTCTGATATCATATGAAATATTTTCTATTTCTTTTACCAAGTCTTCAAGGTTCTTCTTATTTTTTCTTTGCATCTTCATTAATTCGTCCTGCTCCTATGTATCGTAACTGAAAATATTCGTCATTGAAATTATAAATTGCCAATCCTTTATCCGTACAAGCAAGTATTCTGTCATTATGCAGATATAAGCCAACATCGGAGATAGGATGATCTTTATCGTATCTAAAAAAAACCAAATCGCCTTCTGCCAAAAAACTTCGTCCCGTGAAAACCTGGATCGATTTCGATTTCCACATCCCCGCAGGGTCTTTAGGAAGGGTCACCTTATACACATCGCTATACAAAGACTGCAAAAAATAGGAGCAATCAATTCCATTTTTAGAAAAACTTTTTTCTTTATAGGGTGTATTAATCCAAGGATCTATATAAGAATACAATTTGTAATTCGTAATTTTATTGGGCATAACAGCCAGTACAATCGAATATTTTTCCTTTAAAGACAAAATGGCATCACTTAAATTTTCTGAATTATCATTTACAACTGTTTTGTTCTTTAATGCTTTTTCTTCCATTTCAGATTGCTTTTTTAATAGAGCTAAAGAAAAGTCATATTTAAAAGGAATCTGAGAAATATACTTCTTGCTACTACATCCTATACATGACATCACAATTAGTATTGATAAAACAATTTGCTTCATAAAAAATATTTATTTTTTGCCTTTATTTAGAGGCATTGCAACTCCTAAACTTCAATTGCCTGAAATCTATTCGAACCCAAACTAACAGTTGTGATATTGATATTTGCTAGTTTTATTATTATGCTTGGAAATTTATTGATACCAATTTCATCTATCTTATACTCGGTTAATTGTTGACAAACTTTTTTGATAAAAATCTTACCATAAACCTTTCAACACCATTACAAGGCCTCTTCCATCATTAAAATTACAATTAACTTTTTCGGAAGTGTGAACTCGAAATTCATTAATTTAGGAAAATCACAATCAAAAGTAAGTTTTTTACATTTTACAAAATGTAGTACAATATCCTCAAAAAAAGTAGTACTAGAATTTATTGCTTGGATATTCAAATAAAATCTAAGCTCAGCTACAAACTAACAACGAATTCAAAATTCTTAATACAAATTGATTTTCAAGATAATTATGAAACAGCCCCTAAAAATCTCAACAACTTAAGAATACGATTTTTTCAGAATTAACTAATAGTTTAACCAATAGGAACAGTCATAATTTCAGCAAAATTTATTACCATTTAGACTGAGAACTAGTCTAGTATTATATGCATGTAGTTGCCGATATCCAATACCTTAGCTGATTTTTTTTCCTTTGCTGGGAGAATTTAAATTTAGAATAAGCTTAGAGAATCTTCTATAATGTCTTTTAAAAGGGAATACTTCTCGAAATTAAATGAGAAAATAACAGAAAAAGGAAGCGTACTCTTTCAAATAATATACTTTAAAAATCCGCAAAATTCTGATCTTTTCGGAAAGAATTTTGCGGATGTCTATGAGGATAATGCTTCTACTGAATCTTTTATTGCAAAAATAAAAGCGTTTAGAATACAATTTAGAGGGGTTAGAAACATTGGATTCTTATTTTTCAGACTAACCAATATCTATGCATAAATTTTACTCCTCCACGGGTTTTAGGATTGATCCGTTAAATCTGTGTCATCTGTGTCCCATTTTATTGTGTAGTATATTGGTGTCCACACGATAGCTTCGTAAGAGTTGCTTTTTTTTTAGTTTTAAAAATGAGATGGTTATATAGTTTCAATTATATTTTCGATTGACCTTCTTGATTTTGGTGTAAAATGAATTTGATTAACATCATCTTCGGAGCCGTAACCAACAGCCATTGCAAATAAAGGCCTGTAGGCAGACATGTCAAGAATTTCCATATACTTATCTGATTCGATACCCTCCATTGCGGTCGAATCCAGCCCCATCGATGCACTGGCTGTCAAACCTACTCCCAGGGCAATATAGACTTGCTTGGAAAGCCATATTTTTAAATCAGCTTCTGGCATACTGGCTTTGATTTGATTGTACCAATCTCTTCTTGCTTGTGGTAATTCGGTATCGACAACTTTTTGAAAAGCATCCAAATCATCTGCAGCACTAAAGATAACCAATAATTTTGCTTGATTTATTTTTTCCTTATTGTGCATGGAAACAGCAGCCAATTTTTCCTTAATTTCTGGATTTTGGACAAATGTAAATTTCCAAGGTTGAATATTTATTGAGGATGGTGTGAGTCGTAGAATCTCTTTAAGAGCCTCAACTTTTTCCTGTGGAATTTCTTTGTGTGGATTGTATTTTTTTGCTGTATATCTTTTTTGTATTAACTCTAAAATATTCATGATTTAATTTTTTAATTGTCTTTATTGAAGATACAAAGGTAAATCAATATTAGATTAATACAATTGAGTTTCTGTTTGTTCATAGCCGAAAGTTTTCCTGCTTTATCGTAACAATCAAGTTTGTTTTGTGCGTTTTTCTTTATTGAAAAAATAATAAATCGCTAAGGCAAGAATTGTCCAGTAAACAATAAAACAGACAATAAAAAAAAGAGGTGGTGTATCTGGATCTTTGTGCAAAAAATTGATGACAGGTATCAATGGACCAATCAAAATTATTTTGATAGGGCACAAAATTGTAGAAACTGTTGCCTGCCAGCTTTCTTGTAGTTCAGAAGCAAATAAAGCTTCGGGCATTTGATCCAAAATCAAAATGCTTCCTAAAAGATAAGCAAATCCAAAAATTAGGAAGATACACACAAAATTTATTCTGGAGATTTTCATAGGCAATAAAATTTCTACAATTTAGAAATTTTTTGGAGGACTTGCAAATGAGGTAATGAAAATAAATCTATATTATGACTAAAAAGGTGTAAATGTGCCGCAATCATAGCAATATTCCTTCATGCCACCTCATTATAAAAGTGGCATAAAAGATTCTGCTGAAACGTTAGATTTGATACTGTTTGCGATAAAAAATCAAGTGATCTAGTAGAGTGAAGACTTATACTCCTATCATTTGGTCTTTTAATGAATATAGAATAGCAAGTACATCTTTTTTGGATTGCTCATCAATGTTATTTTTATCAAGAACAGACATGACATCGTCTATCACACTCATGTATTCTCCTTGGTTGATATTCATTCCAATATGAGCTGAATGCATATCTTTACCCGAATATTGTTGAGGACCTCCACTGCCCATGATAAAAAATTCAATCACATGCTTCCTAACTTCCGCTAAGTGTTCAGGGTTGTCTTTCAAAGGAAGAAATCTTGCTTTAATGGAGGGGTTCACCATATGTGCATCTATAACTTCTTCAGCAATGGTAGTTATTCCATCTGTACCGCCAAGACGTTCATAAAGACTTGTTTGTTTTGCATCGTTTTCCATTTTGATTAAGTTTTAAAATTATAATTAGTTTTTAACTGGACACAACTAAAGGATTTTAAGAGAGTAAAATGTACTCTTCTGTTTTGTATTTATTCTGTCTAATTAGTCAATTAAATGAAGTCAAAAAAATAAAATCAACCAAAATTAGTTAGTATATTATTGGTGGAAATTGGGGAGGAAAAGCACTGATTTACAAGAGTAATGCGTTGTTTGTAAATGCTTTATAAAGTTATGAAAAATATTTAAAAAGAATGGGTTTTGAATAGGTGTTTTGTTAATCAAGATTCAAAAATATCCAGTGATTCGATTATGACTAGGTAGGGTGGATTTATAATCATAAGTGTTTGAAACATAAAATTCAATTGCCTCCAGCTTTAGCTGGAGTTAGTTAAGTTAAGTTCAAAAACAAATTGGCTTTAGCCAAAAAAAATCAACAATTTTATTTGGCTAAAGCCAATTATTTTACCAATATCCTAATCCTCCAGCTAAAGCTGGAGGCAAAGCAACAGTAACAAAGTTGGGGTACACTTATGATTTGCAAGCCTGAGCTATTGCAAATCTGTTTAAAATAAAGCCTAAAGATATCACATGTACTGAAAAACAAAATATGTCGCCTAGCCCCGATGGTAGCAAATATCCTTTTATGCCGGGGTTCGGCATAAAAGATATTGTGGACAGCGGGAGTAAAGTTGATGAAAAGCACAAAATTTCTGCTCCTAAAAACAAAAAAACTGCAAAGTGTCACCACAATGCAGTTTAAAATATAATTCTATTTTTTTATTCGTGTACTAATTCTGTTTGATTTCTAAAAACGAGTTCGTTGTCGAAAGCATCAAGCAGAATGATGCTGTCCGGATGTATTTTGCCAGCAAGAATTTCTCTGGAAAGTTTATTGAGAACTTCTTTTTGGATAACACGTTTTACGGGGCGGGCACCAAATTGTGGATCAAAACCTTTCTCCGACAAATACTCAACTGCTTCAGGGGTTGCGTTCATTGTGATCCCTTGTTGTGCAAGCATTTCGGTAACATTTTTTAACTGTAATCCTACGATTTTTGCAATGTTTTTGGCGGTTAGCGGTGTAAACATTATAATTTCGTCAATACGATTGATGAACTCGGGGCGCACGGTTTGTTTCAATAATCCGAGGACTTCGATTTTGGCAATTTCAGTTGCCGCTTCAACACTTCCTTTCAGATTCTCGAATTTTTCCTGTATAATTTCGCTTCCCATATTGGAAGTCATGATGATAATGGTATTTTTAAAATCGGCCAAACGCCCTTTGTTGTCGGTTAAGCGTCCTTCGTCGAGTACCTGCAACAAGATGTTGAAAGTGTCTGGATGGGCTTTTTCGATTTCGTCCAATAGAATCACCGAATACGGTTTTCTACGCACGGCTTCGGTCAATTGTCCGCCCTCGTCATAACCCACGTAACCGGGAGGCGCACCTACCAATCGGCTCACACTGTGGCGTTCCTGATACTCGCTCATGTCGATTCGGGTCATGGCGCTTTCGTCGTCAAAAAGATATTCGGCCAGCGCTTTTGCCAATTCGGTTTTCCCAACTCCTGTTGTTCCAAGGAAAAGGAAAGTTCCCACCGGTTTTTTTACGTCCTGAAGTCCCGCACGGCTTCGTCTTACGGCATCACTCACGGCTAGTATAGCTTCTTCCTGGCCCACAACACGATGGTGTAGTTCTTCTTCTAGATGCAATAGTTTTTCTCGATCTCCCTGAAGCATTTTCATTACAGGAATCCCAGTCCATTTGGCTACTACTTCAGCTATGTCTTCTCTCGTTACTTCTTCTTTTATTAAAGAACTTCCTGATTTATTTTCGATCAATTGTTTCTGAAAATCAGCCAATCGGTCTTGAGCTTCCTTGATTTTTCCGTAACGAATTTCGGCTACTTTACCATAATCGCCATCACGTTCGGCACGTTCGGCTTCGTATTTGAAATTTTCGATTTCGGTTTTTACTTCCTGAATGTTGTCAGCGACTTCTTTCTCGGATTTCCATTTGGCAAAAATCACGTTTCGTTCTTCTTTGAGATTACCCAATTCCAATCCTAAGGTTTTGAGTTTAGCTTCGTCTTTTTCACGTTTGATAGCTTCAATCTCGATTTCCAACTGCATGATTTTTCGATCCAAAACATCGAGTTCCTCTGGTTTGGAGTTGATTTCCATACGCAGTTTCGAAGCCGCTTCGTCCATTAAGTCGATGGCTTTGTCTGGAAGGAAACGATTGGTGATATAGCGTTGCGAAAGCGTTACGGCCGCAATAATTGCATCGTCCTTAATTTGTACTTTATGATGTGTTTCGTATTTTTCTTTGATACCTCTCAAGATCGAAATGGCGCTTTCGGTATCCGGTTCCTCAATTGTGATTTTTTGGAAACGGCGTTCGAGAGCTTTGTCTTTTTCAAAATATTTTTGGTATTCGTCCAAAGTCGTAGCACCGATGGCGCGCAATTCACCACGAGCCAAAGCTGGTTTCAGGATATTGGCGGCATCCATAGCGCCTTCGCCACCACCAGCACCAACAAGCGTGTGGATTTCGTCAATAAAAAGAACAATATCTCCTTCGGCAGCGATCACTTCTTTGACAACCGATTTTAATCGTTCCTCAAATTCCCCTTTGTATTTGGCACCAGCAATCAAGGCTCCCATATCGAGTGAGAATACGATTTTTTCTTTCAGGTTTTCGGGGACGTCGCCGGCTACAATACGGTGTGCTAGACCTTCAGCAATGGCGGTTTTACCTACTCCGGGTTCCCCAACCAGCATTGGGTTGTTTTTGGTTCTTCGGGTAAGGATTTGCAGTACGCGTCGTATTTCCTCATCGCGGCCAATTACGGGGTCTAGTTTTCCGGTTCTTGCCATTTCGTTGAGATTTTTGGCGTATTTGTTCAATGAATTGTAATTCTCTTCGGCAGAGGCTGAAGTTACACGTTCACCTTTGCGCAATTCTTCAATAGCGGCTTTGAGTCCTTTTCCGGTTACGCCTTGATCTTTTAGGATTTGAGAAACTTTGCTTTTGGAATCAAATATTGCCAGAATCAAATGCTCGACGGAAACGTATTCGTCATTCATTTTTTGTGCGATGATTTCGGCTTCATTCAGGGTTGTGTTGGCGCTTCTGGAAAGCTGTATTTCGCCTCCAGAAACTTTTGGAAAACTCTGAATGGTACTGTCTAAAATTTGTTTAAACAATGGAACATTGACGTTTAGTTTTTTCAAAATAAACGGAGCCACATTTTCATCGACTTCAAAAATTGCTTTGAAAATATGTTCGTTTTCTATTTGCTGCTGCCCTAAACTCTGAACCAATTGTTGTGAAAGCTGTATGGCTTCCTGCGATTTGATCGTAAATTTGTTTATGTTCATGGCTTAATTGTTTTTACGTTTGTTGTTTTTAGTTTATGGTTTGGTGATTAGTTGTTAGTGGTTAATCATTAGTCCTTAGTCCAAAGACTTTAGTTTTTACTGTTTCGAAATCAGTCTCTATAAAAAACCGAGAATCTACTTCACTTTTGATTTGTTATGATCAAAATGTAATAATCATAAACGACTAATCACTAAGGACTAATCACTAAGGACTAATCACTAAAATTCACTAGCTTTGCAAAATAATCATCAAATGATATTCCAGCCTAAATTTACGGACAATTTGGCGTTTTTCCGATGATTTTAGTCAATTTATAAAGACAAAAAGACATAAAATAAGACAAAATGAGCCTATTTAATTCCTTATTCGGTAGTTCAGAAGAAAAGAAAGAGACGCAAAGTAAAATCAATTGGATTCCGCTTCAACATTTAGGACAGCTGGATGAAATGATAGCTTTTTCGGAGCAAAAACCGGCTCTGATTTTTAAGCATAGTACCCGTTGCAGTATAAGCCGATTTGCTTTGAAACAGTTTGAAAACGAGTTTGACGTAGAGACGTTGAATTGCAACGTCTCAGCATATTTTCTGGATTTATTGGAATACAGAGATATTTCTAATGAAATTGCCAATCGTTTTCAGGTAATGCACCAATCTCCACAATTATTGCTGATTAAAAATGGACAATCGGTTTATGATGCCTCGCACAGTGAAATTAATGCCGGAGAATTGGTGGAGAGATTGTAAATAAAGAGTATTTTAAAACCGGAGTTCGATTATTGCTGTTTTTTTTTTTTTTTTAGAATGATTATAAAAAAGCAACCCGAGCGATAGCGAACAGGCGTAGCAAATCTTTCTCTTTAGCCCTGATAGCAGTGGAAATCCTTGTTTGCCGGGGTTCGGCAAACAAGATTGAAACGGATAGCAGGAACAATGTTGATAGAAATTACAAATGTTTCTGCTCCTAAAAAAACAATTGATTAAGATATTATTTTTTTAATAACCCTTAATTTGTGGGTATGTTTATTGGTTTCGGCGTTATAAATTCCAAGATGGTCCAGACGGTCAATTCGTACTTTTCCGCTGGCATGGATGATATAGTTGTTTTCCATTATAATTCCCACGTGGATTATATTTCCTTCATCATTGTCAAAAAAAGCCAAATCGCCAGGCTCGCTTTCTTCAATAAAACTTAATGCCTCACCCTGCGTTGCCTGTTGTGAGGCGTCTCGCAATAATTTGTAACCGTTAAGTTTATAAACCATTTGTGTGAAACCGGAACAGTCGATTCCAAAAGGTGTTTTTCCGCCCCACAAATAAGGAGCGTTTAGATACATGAAAGCCGAATTTATTATGTTTTTTCGAGGTTTTACACCACTTGTTTTTGTTCCTTCAAAATTAAAATTTGCCGTGTTAATTTCGGGGTTATTTAAAAAAGACAAAGAAGATCCAAGCGGAATCGGAATTAATAAATTGGCAGGAGCTACAATGTATTCAATCAAATCGGCATTAAGAATAATGGCGTCTGATGATAGTTGGTTGTAGCATGATTCGGTGATAGGTTGAAATTGTTTAGTGTCTATCCAGCCTTCATAGTCATCATATTGCAATTTTATATGAGACCATTGTTTGTGTTGTTCCAAAACTTTAAAATGTTCTCCAAATAATACTTGGGAAACAATTTCACTTTTATCGCTGGCTTCAGCACGAAGTGGAATCATGGCTAGATTACAAATTCCAAACATTTATATCAATTAGAAATTAGAAAAAAATAATACGAATAAAAAATAGCTGTAAAAATAGTAATTTTCGATTCGTATTATTTAATAAAGATGTTTTTATTTGGTAGGGAAATTATGAAATATATCTTTCTATAACAAAAGCTGATGCGCCACCACCACCATTGCAGATTGCTGCTGCGCCGTATTTTGCATTATTTTGTTCCAAAACATTTAGCAAGGTAACTATTATTCTAGTACCGGAACAGCCAAGAGGGTGTCCTAAAGAAACAGCTCCACCATTGACGTTTACTTTTTGATTATCCAATCCAAGTATTTTAGAATTGGCTAGTCCCACCACCGAAAAAGCTTCGTTGAATTCGAAATAATCGATTTCGTCCAATGTTAAGTTGGCTTTTGCCAATGCTTTCGGAAGTGCTTTTGCGGGACTTGTTGTAAACCATTTTGGTTCTTGCGCGGCATCGGCATATCCTTTTATGTAAGCCAATGGTTTTATTCCTAATGAAATTGCTTTTTCTTCGCTCATCAATACAACAGCTGCAGCACCATCGTTTATGGTTGATGCGTTTGCTGCGGTAACGGTTCCGTCTTTGGTGAAAACAGCGTTTAAGGAAGGGATTTTTTCTAATGATACATTGGTGTATTCTTCGTCTTTAGAAATAACAATTGGGTCGCCTTTTCTTTGAGGAACAGCTACAGGCACTACTTCGTTGTCAAATTTTCCTTCGCTCCAAGCCTTGGCAGAACGCTCATACGACTGTATCGCAAAATTATCTTGTTCTTCTCTTGATATCTTGTATTCGGAAGCGCATAAATCGGCAGCAACTCCCATGGCATTGTTGTCATAAGCGTCTGTCAATCCATCTTTTTGCAATCCGTCAACCATTGTGTTTGGGCCAAATTTTGTTCCGGCTCTCAAATGCATATAATGCGGAATCAAACTCATGTTTTCCATTCCTCCGGCAACTACAATTTCGGCATCACCACATTGAATCGCTTGCGATCCCAACATTAACGCTTTCATTCCTGAAGCACAAACTTTATTAACAGTCGTACAGGCAACATTGTTTGAAAGACCTGCATAAATTGCAGCTTGGCGTGCAGGAGCCTGTCCTATTCCGGCCTGAACAACATTTCCCATGAAAACTTCGTCGACTAAGTTTGGGTCCAATTGTATTTTTTCTAAAGCGCCTTTTATGGCTATTGCGCCTAATTTTGGTGCACTAACTGTAGATAATCCTCCCATAAAACTACCTATTGGGGTTCTAACGGCAGAAACGATAACAACTCTTTTACTCATGTTTAATGTATGTTGGTTTGTATAGCAAATTTAAGCTTATTTTGTAAAATTCAAATTTTTCATTGTTTTGAATTGGGATATATTTAACGAATCTTTGTTTTGGCTTTGTTTTTTGTTTGTATTGTTAATGAAAAGCGTGAAGTTATTTTGGGTGTCAGAGGAATGTTAATCTAGAAATTGCTGTTTAATTTTGACTTTTTGTTGATGATAAAGAAATCTTCCTTTTTTATTGCTGTAAAATGCTTTTTTGAGTGATGGCTATTTATTTGATAGTGAAGTGATTTAAAAGTTTAGTTGAGAAATATGAAAAAAAAGTGCTGAAATAGTTGTGAGAAACTTAAACATGTCTTAAGTTTGCAACCGCAAAACAGGACACGTTTCCTTGGTTTTGGAGAGGTGCCAGAGTGGTAATGGAGCAGATTGCTAATCTGTCGACGAGCAATCGTCGCCAGGGTTCGAGTCCCTGTCTCTCCGCAATTTATTTATTATTTTAGCAAATAAATTAAAAGAATGTTTTTCGGGGTGTAGCGTAGCCCGGTTATCGCGCCTGCTTTGGGAGCAGGAGGCCGCAGGTTCGAATCCTGCCACCCCGACAAATTGAAATAATGGACGCATAGCTCAGCTGGATAGAGCACCTGCCTTCTAAGCAGGCGGTCGAAGGTTCGAATCCTTCTGCGTTCACAAAAAGCCTTGTAATCAGCTGATTATGAGGCTTTTTTGTTTTTAGGTATCATTTTAGGTGCTTTTTTTTACTGTTGATATCTTTTTTATCAACAAATAAAACAGGCTCTATTTATAGCGCTGTAGTGTATATTAGAAGGCAATCTGTGTTTGAAAAAAAAATATACTAAGAACAAAATACAGTAATATTTACCACCGATTTCATTTCATCAGACATAATGCTGTATTGGGAAAAATTGACTTAATTTTTTTTAAAGATAAAAACCATTTTTTAGCTTTGATTGCACAGGCTTTTAAAAAATATAGTCCATTATAATTGTTGGCTTTTGTGTTTTTTATATAAAAGACTAATTCAATCATTGCCTATCTAAGCAAAAAAAACATGAAAAGTCATATAAACAACCGAAAGTTAGAATAGATAATAATACCTATATTAAAATTTATTTTTCCTTTAATTTATTTTGAATTGCATGCCCAAGAAAAACTATGTTTTAATAAAGAGCGTTTGAGGAACTCAAAATTTAAATTCCAACACAGACGATAATAAATTATTCAAAATAATGATCTTAATGTTAATTCATAAATAAAAAAATAAATTAAAACAATTTAAACGTGTGATAATTATTGATTAATATAGTTTTATAGTTATTCACTTAAAGTTATGCTTTAAGTAAATTAAATAAATACAATAAAGTCCAAAATATAAAAACCTTTAAAAAAGGGCTGTATGGGGTTATGTTAAGTCCAAACTTCTATCTGTTTTTTTTATCTGCTGTGAAGTATTGGGCTACATATCAGCTACTGCAATTCGTTTAAGTTGAGTTAACACTTTTGAATGTATTTTTGCTTCTAATAGTACAACTTACTATGAATACACTTATAAGTAAAATGCTACACATAATAACTGACATTATGGCTAGTCGGGTAATAGTCGGGTAAATTCTATAGATAGAATGGTATTGGCCATGTTATCAATTAGTTAGTTTTTAAAAACGTACTCCTGCCTAGAGTACGTAGTGATCTTGTTGTCTTTTTCCAGTTAAAACAGGCCAGCAAAAAAAGTCAAAAGTTTTGAAAAAACAATCTCATTAAAAAGCCCCCCTCCCTAAATAAAATCAACTTTTCTTTTTTGTTTTTTGCTACCCATGCGGGGGTATAATACTGTATCTAAATATTTCTCACTATAAATGGGTCGATGACATTGCATACAATTTGGCAAGTCAGTTATACTTTATTGCAAGTGTGCTATTCTAAAAAAAAAATTTTACTCTTTAATTAAAGATTAAAACTTTCAATAGTACATAATTACCATTTAATCTTCTAAAATGATTAGGTTGTCATATATGGCATGGTGTTTGTAACCTACTTATTTGATTTATTAAAACATAATCTAAAAAAAAAATCAGCACTTATGAAAAAAGAATTGTTATTGGCATTATTAATCGGTATGTTTTTTATTTCTTGCTCTAAAAGCGAAGACTCAGAAAACACTAATCAATTAGCAAATTTTAAGAACTCAAGCAATGTTTTAAGATTCGAATATGATAACACAGATGATGGTATAGAAAATTTTATTGAACCTGCTCAACAACAAGATTGGCATGCGGTATATGTTATTGAATACAAAGGAGCTGAAAAAAAGGTATTGGTTAGCACACTTAATGGAGATAGTGTGTTGGTATTATCCGAACAATTTGACGTGGATTCAGTCAAAAATGGGGACATAATTTGCCACAATAAAGATAATTCAACGATTTTTAGATACATAAGTCTTACAGAGGTTCACCAGATAGTTAAAACTACTAATGGGTATAAGAAAACAAAATATATTATGCGAAAGTAAGGCGTATCTACTATATAATTTTACTGTTCTTAAATTTTGGTTTTAACAGAATTTAAAAAATACGTGGTAGTAAAAAAACAGGGGGTGACTTTTTAATTAATGTTGGCCCTTTTTTTATTACCAATGAAAAAACAGCAATAGTTATTAATTGAGTAGAAAAAGTTTTTTGAAGCCTCCTTAATAAACAAATATGTTTTATAAAAATAAAAAAAACTCGCTTAAAAATCATTAAGCGAGGTAGCATTTGGTAATTAGAACGGAACATCCCAATCGTCATCCTCATCTTCATCTTCATTTTCATAAAAATTCGAGTCCAATGACCCAAAAGCTTGATCATAGGTCGGAAGTTCACGAGTATCATCACGAATTTCATTAAACATATTTTTCACAATATCACCGATTAATTGAGGCTCATTTTCTATATTTTCTTGAGTTACATTACTTTTTTGCAAATCGGCTAATGGTGTAAAGCTTAAATTTATTGAACCATCTGTTAGAGTCCAGCCACCAAAAATATACCTTGTATTGGCTTTTAATATTATATCCCCCGGCAATGTAAATATTCCTCCATAATCTGGATCTCTATCAGTTTTTTTATATTCCTTTTTAGTAAGTGAAAACCTTAATATATTCGATACAGATGAATCACTATACAAATCTGCATCTGTTTTTTTAAGGAATAAATTTTTAATCACTTCATTTATTCTTTCGTCAAATTCAAATTCAACAACTGAATTACCATCTCTGATTACATTTAAAAAACCTAGATTTTCAAATTTTTTAACATAGTTCCACATTGTTTTATCAAAACAATTCCCTTTAAAAACATTCGCATAAATATTCTTTTTTGTTTTATTTTGAATCAAACTGTAAAGCATAGATAATTCATTTGCCGGCAATTCAGTCCATTTTTTGTCAATTAAGGCAATTTCGAAATTCAGGCGCTGCATTTTTCTTATTTCTTCCAGTCTATCTTGATACTGCTTTTCAGCTTTTTTACGTAATTCAATTTGACATTTTGAACATGTATGGATTTTATTTCTCATAGAGGACATGTACACAGTTTGTGCTGCGACTTTTTCCATCATTACTTCTTTGCATTCCCGACAATTACCATGGGTAATTTCACAACAGGAATGTTTTTTAACAAGTTTAGTAAGTTCTCCCAATGTAATATCATATGTTTGGACAATTTTTGCGGGTTTATTCAGGAAATTACCCTCATCAATTATCCAGTAATCATTAAGTATTGTTTTTGATTTAATATCTAAATCTTCGTCAATGTATATTTCAAAATATTTCATTTCAATTATTTAAAAATTTTCAAATGTTGCCATATATGACATTACAAGAAGCGAATATAAACAATTCCTTGGCTTGTCAAATATGTCAAGAATGGAAAAATCAGATTTATTGGAATTATTAGGAAAAAGGATAAAGGAACTACGATTAGAAAGAGGAATGTCTCAAGTTGATTTAGTTGCAAAAATGCAAGGAAATATAGATACTACAAACATTTCACGCATTGAAGCAGGCAGGACAAATCCAACAGTTTATAGCCTTTATAGATTAAGTGAAGCTTTGGAAATTTCAATGAGTGAGTTAGTAAATTTTGATATTAAAAAGTAAAATTGTATTCCGACATATGCAATCTACTTCTTGTAAATTTAAATTGGAAATTAAAAAAACGTAAAAATATTAAACTTATTAGAGAGTCCTCCTTCCTCAATATTCAAGAGTTTTCTGTTTTTTTTAACACAAAACAGGAGGCTTGCCATGCCTATATATTCCTTGTATGTAGTTTTATTCTTGTTTTATTGGTATAATTTTCAATTCAAATTTAAAATTTTGACGATAGTACATCAAGATTAGACTATCGAAATAAGAAGAAATCAATTTTACTGAATTTCTTTTTTTGCTTCTTGCTTTTTTTCAAATTTGACAAAAAAACAAAACAAACTGACATACTTTGTCGGGATAAACCGCTACTTTAGTCAAAAAATATATGACTCATTATGGCTAAAGTAGGATTTTACAAACGCTATTTATACATCGTTGACAGATTGAAGTCAGTTCCAAGCAATTTTCAGGACTTACGAAAATATGTCATGGTAAAACTTGAAAACGATGATTTAGGCGACAATTTCGACTACTCTGCGCGAACTTTCGACAGAGATAAAAAAGATATTTTCGATTTATTCGGCATACTTATTCAGTATAATCGCAAAGATAAGGTGTATTATATTGACGAAGAGATAGAGGATACATCAGTTTCGCGCATGGTCGAGGCTTTTTCTATCCATCAGGCAATCAAAGAAAGCAACAAGATATCACCTAGCATTTATTTAGAAAACAGAAAAGCAACTGGAATCCATCATCTTAATGGCTTATTGTATGCTATTCAAAACAATTGGCAGATATCATTTACCCACACCAAATTTTGGGAGATGGAAATTACTCAAAGAACAGTAAAGCCCATTGCTATAAAAGAGTCCCAACATCGTTGGTATCTTATAGCTGAGGATAACAAAGATGGTCAAATTAAAAATTTTGGCTTTGACCGAATTACCAATTTAAAAATTTCAGACCTCAAATTCAAGCCAATTATTTTTAATGTTCAAAAAAACTACCAACATGCTTTTGGTGTAGAAACCTATCATCCGGCACAGAAAGTAGTATTGGAATTTTCGTGGCAACAAGGTAATTATATCAAATCATTTCCATTACATTCTTCGCAAAAAGTAATATCAGATTCTGAAGATGCTCTTGTGATTGAATTATTTATCCATACCACTAACGATATAGTTATGGAATTATTGAAATACGGTTCAGAGGTTGAAGTAATCGAACCTCAAAAATTAAAAAAAGAAATAAAAAATCGAATATCCCAAATGATGAAAATATACAGCTAATGACAAATACCTTTACAGCAATAGATTTCGAAACGGCAACAGGTTATCGAAATAGTATTTGTCAGATTGGATTGGTAAGAATTTAAAACGGAATCATTGTCAAAGAAACAAATATATTAATTCAGCCACCCGATAATTATTATTGGAGCCGTTTTACGGACATACACGGAATTTCTTCGAACAACACTGCCAATGCTCCGACTTTCGATCAAATAGTTATCAAATCGCTCCTTACATCTAGAAAAGCTATCCAATAGGATTTGAATAAATAAAAATAATAGTGTGGTCGAAAACTGAAAAGAGTATGAACAATTTATAAGAACAATTATGAAAGAATTTGAAATAACCAATTTTAATTTAGTTTATGATGGGATGTACCTCATAAGATGGGATAATGAAGAGATTAGAGTTTTTCTGGAATTGAATACGATATTAAAAATGTTAGAAATTGAGGGTTTAAGCTATCAAGATGTCAATCGAATTATAAGTGAAGGGAAACGATTGCATTTTACTAAAATTACAATAGTATTATTCAGAGAAGAGGAAGATGGTAAAATTTTCTATAGAACCTCTGATATGGATGATATGCTTAAAGATAAAAATATTACAATGTTTGATATTGAATTAAAAGAGAATAATCAACTGTTTAACAGGTAGTGCCTTGCTAATTCTGTAAATAGGAATTTTAGCCTCAAAATTTAGAATCATTTAGCTGTCGTAAGAGATACTGACATTGACTGAAAAAAAATACAAAAAAAATATACAGCTAATGACAAATACATTTACGGCAATAGATTTCGAAACGGCAACAGGTTATCGAAATAGCATTTGTCAGATTGGATTGGTAAGAATTGAAAACGGAATCATTGTCAAAGAAGCAAATATATTAGTTCAGCCACCCGATAATTATTATTGGAGCCGTTTTACGGACATACACGGAATTTCTTCGAACAACACTGCCAATGCTCCCGCTTTCGATCAAGTTTGGTATCAAATCGTTCCTTATATCGAAAATCAGAATGTAGTCGCCCACAATGGTTTTGGTTTTGATTTTCCTGTTTTAGATAAAACATTGAACCATTATAACTTACCAATTCCTGATTACAATAAGTTTTGCACCTATAAGATTTACAGATCTAATTTAGCTAACTTGTGTCGGGAACATAACATTTCTCTCAATCATCACAATGCGTTGAGTGATGCTAGGGCATGTGGAGAGTTGTTTTTTAGATATTTAAAGAAATTAAAAATAATATAATATGAGCAATAGTATTGAATTAAAAAGTATTGGAACTATTATTAATGAACGGACATTTTTTTTTGTTGATTCCTACCAGAGAGGATATAAATGGGATAAACAGCAAGTAGAAGATTTATTGAATGACATTAATGAATTTGAACCGGGGAAAAACGGGGATTTCTATTGTTTACAACCCGTCGTAGTAAAAGAAAAGGATAAAGTAGAATTAATTGATGGACAACAGCGTATGACGACCATCTTTATTATTTTATCATTTTTAAAAAAGGAAAAGTACAATATTGATTATCAAACAAGAAACGATAGTGCTTGGTTTTTGTCAAGTATTGTAGCTAAAAATGAAATTAGAACCGATTCATGGGATGATTTTAAAAAAATAGATTTTGAAAATGAGAGAACGGTTAACAATATCGATAATTATCATTTTTTCAATGCTTATCATATAATAAAGAAATGGTTCTCTTCGAAAATCGACACGGATAAATTTTATAATAAATTAGTTAATGATACAAAAATAATTTGGTATCAGGTTAATGAAAATGTAAAATCACAAGAGATTTTTGGAAGGATTAATATTGGTAAAATTCCATTGACCAATTCTGAATTGATTAAAGCATTGTTTTTATCAAGCAATAAAAATGAAGAAACAATAAAGAATCAAATTGAAGTAAAATGGGATTCAGGAAGTTCAGCGGTAAGTATTTCAGGATTTGATAAGATCAATAAGCTAAATAACGATCTAAAAAATGAAATTGCTCTAGAATGGGACTTTATCGAAAAAGAGTTGCAGAACGATGAATTTTGGTATTTTATTTCAGATGAAAGGGAAAACAGATTTACCCGAATCGATTTGTTACTGGATATTGTTTCAAATAGAGATTTTGAAAATAAAAAACAAGACTCACTTTATTCATTTCATTACTTTACGAAAAAGAGTGATTTAAAGCAGGAATGGAGTAGGATAGCTGAATTGTTTTACACTCTACAAGATTGGTATCATGATTTAGAATTATATCATTTAGTAGGTTATCTTATTTCAGTTTCTGGGAAAAATAAATTAAAAGATTTATGCAACGAACAAAAAGAAAAATCAAAAACTACATTTAAAGAATGGCTAAAAAATACAATACAAGAATCTGAAACCATAGCTAAATTTGGTGAATATGGGTATGGTTCGGGTTTGGTTACAAATGCTTTATTGTTGTTCAATATAAAAACTCATATCAAAACTTCCTCAGAAAATAATTTTAATCGATTCCCATTTAAGTCTTATAAAATCAATAAATGGTCGATTGAGCATATTCATGCCCAAAATTCAGAAGGATTGATTTCAAAAGAACAATGGATAACATGGTTAAATGATGCTGTTCTGGGAATGAAGAAATTTGAAGCTAATGGTACTATTGAAAATCTAATTCTAAAAATTAACGAAACAATCAACAGTAGAGAC
This sequence comes from Flavobacterium gilvum, assembly GCF_001761465.1. Lineage (NCBI taxonomy): Bacteria > Pseudomonadati > Bacteroidota > Flavobacteriia > Flavobacteriales > Flavobacteriaceae > Flavobacterium > Flavobacterium gilvum. Next base: position 3,352,393 of record NZ_CP017479.1, read on the forward strand.
GATTTAAAACGTGAAGAATTTCAAAAATTGTTTGACGAGGTTATAAAAAATACTTCCGAAGATCATGAAAACGAAATCCACGACATTGGCAATCTAGCATTATTGGATGGCAGTACAAACAGTTCTATCAGCAACGGAATTTTTGCTTCAAAGCGACAAATGATTCTAGATGCAGAAAAAAATAAAACCTTTATACCAGTTTGTACTAAAAATGTGTTTTTGAAATATTATACCAAAGACCCTAAGCAATTTTATTTTTGGAGTAAAAATGATAGGGAAAATTACCTTGAAGCCATTAAAAAAATATTGGATATTAAAGAATCTCAAATTAAAGCATAAAACTACTATGTCAGAAGAAAATAAATTATATACGTTTTGGAGTTTATTGGAAGAATATGAAATTATTATTCCTAAAATTCAGCGCGACTATGCTCAAGGTCGTGACGATAAAAAAGTAGAAATTATTAGAAATAACATTTTAGATGATTTTGAAAAAATACTTCTAGGTGAAAAAGAGCAATTGAATTTAGATTTTGTGTATGGCTCTAATGAGAATGATACGATAATCCCACTTGATGGGCAACAGCGTTTGACAACACTATTTTTACTACATATCTACTTGGTAAAGATATCTGGAAATTATGATCAAAAAAATAAGGACATCTTTAAAAAATTCAAATATGAGATTCGTTCCAGTACCCAAAAATTCATCAATGCATTGATTGAAAATGAATTTGCTACGGACATTGAAAATCAGCCTTGGTTCTTTAATTCTTGGAAGAAAGACCCCACAGTAAAAGGAATGTTAGTGATGCTAAATGCAATCCATGATAAATTTAAAGGAGAAAAAGAATTATGGATAAAATTGATTGGAGAGCAAAAAATAACATTCTATTTTCTCCCATTGGACAAATTCAAATTAACCGATGAATTGTACGTCAAAATGAATTCGAGAGGGAAACCTTTGTCTGATTTCGAAAATTTTAAATCATGGTTGGATGAAAAATTAACTCAATTAAACGGTTTTGATAATTCTGATTGGTCGCTTAAATTAGATACGACTTGGACAGATTTATTTTGGAATAACGACAATGATGATTATTCTATAGATAATGAAATGATGAATTTCTTCAGAGGAATTGCGATGAGTAACTATGTGCAAAAGATAGAAGTTTCAGATGAAAATAAAAATATTTTTGAAAAAAGAATAGGAGAATTAAATGATATTGACAAAGTATATTTATCAAATAATGAGTATGGGGATATTTTATTTAATGTAGGAATACAAACGGATATTTTTTCAGATATAAGTAAATTTTTGGATACTTACTCGCAAAAGGAAGAAACAATTTTAGGGCTTTTGAAAGAAGTTAATTTTTGGGGTGATGACAACCAAAATCTATTTCGTAAATTCATTCAAAATCCAACGTATTCAGACAGAGCTTTGTTTTTCGGATTATTTAAATACGTGTTAAAACATTCTGATTTAACAGAGGATAGAACTGAAGCTGAAAGATTTTTCAGGATTTTGAGAAATCTTATTGAGAATTCAGAGGTTAATGCATCTACTCTGAAAAATATTTTAACATCTATTGCTAAAATGACAGAGGCATCAGATATTTTGACATTTATGGTGAATGATAATTCATTAATTGGATTTAACGGGAATCAAGTCAAAGAAGAACAAATTAAGGCTAGATTGATTGATGAGAATTTTGCATGGGAAACTAAATTCAAAGAAGCTGAGAATCATCTCCTATTTAGAGGCAATGTTGGTTTTTTATTAAATGACCAGATTAACGATAATCAATTAGAAAACTTTAAATGTCTATTTGAAAGATCTAAGGAAATTTTTGCCATTGATGGTATATCAAAGAAATACAAAGAGAATTCGATTTTTCTGAGAGCTTTTATTAGTCAAATGGATGAATGGGGGCAGCTTTGGAAAATTACCTATGATTCAGAAAAAGAAACTTGGAGTAAAATACTTAAAAATGAATATTTAAGACCTTTGTTAACAAAAATCATAAAAGAAGATACTCAGCAATATGAAAAATGGATCATAGAAGATTCCAAAATCACAAACATTAATGAAGTCCAAAAAGTAGTTCATGAAAATTTATACAAATCAAAATTACTAAATGTTGCATTTAAAAAATGTTCATTAAGGTGGGCATATAACAGGCATATTTTGGCGCCAAAAGGTGCTAGTGCTGCTCATAAAGTATATATCCTTGATTCTAAAAGGAATAAAGTTTTATCTCAAATGATTAACGATAAAAACAATGAATGTAGTAGCGAACAAAAATTAGGAGATATAGATATTTTCTGGGGGTGGGATATATATTTTACATACAAGAAAAAAGAATACATTTGGAATTGGAGGGGTGAAGAAAATGAAGTTCGCTATGGAGAAGCTTCTGTTACAATAGAAAACTTAAGTGATTTAGTGTCTTTAAAAATGAAACTGGATCCCCCTTTAGAATTGGTACATCAATAGCCATTCCCATCTATTTACAAAATTGAAATAGCTTTGTGTAAAATAAAAATCAAAAAAAAACATATTTCTGTCATAAAGCTAATATAATCATATGTGTATTTTAAAACGACACTCCAGCCGAGTGTCGTTTTATTTTACTCCATTTAATTCAAAATAATGAATCTCACCCTCATTTCCGATACCCATTTTCAACACGAAAAACTATATTTACCAGGTGGTGATATGCTTATTCATAGCGGTGATTTATGCAAATATGGCACAGAAGACGAGGTTGTTGTTTTTTTAGAATGGTTTGAAAAGCAGGCATACACTCACAAAATATTTATTGCGGGCAATCACGATTGGTTTTTTGAGATATATGACAAAACTTATATTGATAAGATACTACCTCCTTCGATCTATTACTTAAATGATTCAGGAATAGAAATTGATGGATTCAAAATTTGGGGTTCTCCTATACAGCCCGAATTTTGTGATTGGGCTTTTAACCGAAAAAAAGGTGCTGAAATCAACAAACATTGGAAATTAATCCCTAAAAATACCGATATTTTAATTACACATGGTCCGCCATTTTGTATTTTAGACCAAACCAATAGAAATTACAATGCGGGTTGTGAAATGTTATTGAAAAAAGTAAAGCAAATCAAACCTAAAGTTCATGTTTTTGGTCATATTCATGAAGCTTATGGAATGCTTGAAAAAGACAAAACCATTTTTGTTAATGCTTCTTCGGTCAATAGTAATTATCAATTGGTCAATGCTCCAATTGTTTTGCAAATATGAGATTGGGCAGTTAATTATCTTATAATAATATTGAAAAAGCAAAATTTTATTTCAAACGACACACTCCGGCAGTGTGTCGTTTTATTTTTGGTATAAACTAATGTTATGATCCATACTATTGTAGAATTAATTTATGTGATTAATGATTGCGAAATAAAAATCAAGCAATATGAAATAAAACAAGATTGTTTTCATCAGAATTATGATGAGCTGAAAAGATTGGAGGAGAAGAAAAATGTACTTAAAAAACAAATTGAATGTCATATTCAAGAGTTTAAAGAAAAAATAAAAAACAATTATTTGGAAGCACGGTTATATGCTAACATATTAATTGTGTTAGAGAAAAAATTTGAATTACAGCCTAGAATTATGAACGCAAACTTATTTTGTTTAAATATCCTTAAAGAAAAGCATAGTATCATAAAAAAGGATAAGACTTTCTTTTCAAGAATAGGTAAAGATCGAGAATCCATAATATGTGAAAATGAATTGCAAATGATCGAAATGCAATCCCAAGATTTACTTTACGAATTTTTTGAAAAAAATAATAAATTTCCTACTAGCATCGACAAAGAAACGAAACAGCAATTCAATGCATTGTTGCATCATTGGGGCTTTGTTGAAAAGAAAAAAGTTTTGGATAAAAGACGACTTGAATTAGAAATTCGCTTAGAACTGCTTGAAAAAGCACTAAAAGGAAGAAAACCAGCATGTGGAAATTATAAACCATTTAGCTATGAATTAGGCAAAAACATTAATGATGAAATAATGGAAATAAAAAGAGAATTGTTAGAAATTAAAATCCAACAATCAAAAAACATCGATTATATTCTGTGAATCATTATGAAAAATATAGGTTATAATTCTGAAAACGACACACTCTGGCAGTGTGTCGTTTTAATTTTGGCAGAAACATAAAAAACTGAATATATGGAATTTGAATATTTACAAAAGGAAAATCAAATTTTGCTTGAAAATCTAAAAAATGAAGTCATAAGAAAAACACTTGCTTATATGGTTGATTTTAAAGAACACGAAAATCTTGTAACTGTTCAGAAACCATATTCAATCGAAATCTCCAATCCTGACATTTGTATCGCTGTTATCTTTTTTGTTGGTTTTGTAGGGGAAGAATATGAAGTTTTAAAAACCAAAAGGCATTATCATATCGTTTCTTTTCATAAAATACTGCAAACAATGCACGAATTTGAATCGATACCCATAAAATACCTCGATTATATGGCTTTGTTCTTTATGTCCTTAGGCAGAACAAATGATGAGACAATAAAAGATTTTTTACATCTTAAAAATCTATATGCACATCAAACGGTGCTTCATTTAAGAAAAGAGTATATTCTTAAAAAAGTAGTTTGGAACCATGACTTATTTTCTTTAATCTTTCACAAGCAAAAGAAAGATTTGTCCAGTAATAAGATCAAAGAAAATTTTACTTCTTCAATGGCTATAAATAGTATTATGGAAGCTGACAATGAAGAAAATTTAAAAAACATTAATTCTTCTTTCATTCAAGAATATGTAAAAAACAAAGAACTTTTAGCAAAAAATGAACCAAAAACAGATTTAGACAAAGTCAAACCTTTGTTAGTTGGTTTTGCAATTGCATCTGGTAATAACAGAGCTAAAAAAGCTACGAAACTCACACTTTTGCCACTTCTTTTACAAAATTCTCAATTCATTCAAAACACCAAATCTATTTTGGTAATTATTTCATCCCATACTAACGAAATCACAATAGATGAAATTGCGATTATAGTTGATTATATTCAGAAAAAAATGGGAAATACTAACATAATTTTACATGTAGCCGAAGATGAAAATCTTAGCGAAGCACTTGCTCTTACCATAGTTTTATCTAGCGATAAATAAAAAATTAAACAATGAAAATAGAAATTAGCATCTTACATGACCTAACGTATCAAGTGTCTTCAGATAAAATAAAATCCATTGGAAATAAAAATGCCTTGCGCCTTTTGAAAGGGATTTATACCAACAAACCTAGATTTATAGACCGCTATCTTTCCATTTATGATAACATAGAATTACTGAAACCGATTTACAATTACTTTCTGGAAAATTATGAAAAAACAGTTCCTTTTACTTATAAAGAAGCTTTTGAAATTGAAGATGAAAATTTCAGAAGAATGGTCTTTAATGCTATTGATATTTCAGATTTGATTCAAAATTTGGGAGCCACAAGAATCAAAACAGATGGCATAGAAGTAAACCGAAAATGTTTTGACAAGCAAGGAAATACACTTCCTAACAAAAACTACCATGCTGTTTATGAGACCTATCAAATTGACTGTTCAAGACTAGTTATAGGATCAGAGTTTGATAACCAAGAAAACTTTGCATACGCTGTAAAATGTTGGTGTACTTCTACCAATAAAGAACATTGGATTTGGATTGAAGACTCTTATAAAGATCAACCTCTGGAGGCAATTGCCAGTACTTTTCGTTTCCATGAAAATGTGATTCCACATATAAAAGAATTGAAAAGACAAGGAGATATAATGTTGGTTGAACTGAATCAAGAAATTATTCCCAAAGGAAAAATCATTCCATTAACCGCAGAACAGTATTTTAGACTTTTAACCATTGAAACTTAATCTTAAAACTTAATAATCATGAAAAAAGAAACATTAATTCTAGAACCATCTACAAACACGCATGTTTTGGAAGCCGAAAAAATTGAAATGAAAAAATTGAACAATGGAATCATTCAGTTAAAAATTACAGGAAATGGAATTGTTACCCATGGCGAACACGGAACCATCAAAACGGAAGCGGAATATATAATTAAATACATTCAGCAAGAAATAAACCCAATTTCAAGAGTCATACAAAATGTCTTTGATTAATAATTATGGAAGAAGGATATTTTATTTCGAATAATAAGAAAATTATATTGGCTCCGAATTTAGAAAAATTAGATCTAAGTATTGACCAATCAAATATTATAACGGCCATAAAATGCAATAGCAATTTAAAAAAATTAAAACTGAGTAATGGACATTTGAACCAATTAAGTAATATTGATATTGAATTGAATGAAAATTTGAAGTCTTTATCATTGTTAAGAATTGATATTCAGTCTTTAAATCTCAACGAAAAATTAGAAGAATTAGAATGTTATATTATTGAGGGTTCTACTTTGAAATTGAATGAAAACATCAAGAAATTCAACTGTATTAGTTGTCATTTTAGCAAGCTGGAGTTAAATGAAAATTTAGAAGAATTGAAAATTAATAATACTAAAATTTCAGGTTTAAAGCTTAATAAAAATCTTAAAAAACTTAATTGTAGTGATACCAATTTACGTAAACTAGAGTTAAACGAAAAATTAGAAGAATTAGAATGTGATTTTACTAAAATTTCAAGTTTAAAACTCAACACAAACCTAAAAAAACTCAAATGTCATGATAGTAAATTAAGAAAACTGGAGTTAAACGAAAATTTAGAGGAATTGGATTGTTCTCATAATATGATTTCAAGTTTAAAACTCAATAATAATTTAAAAAAGCTCAATTGTGAAATTAACAAAATAAAAGAGCTAGAACTCAACGAGAATTTAGAGGAATTAAATTGTTTTGATAATAATATTTCAAATTTAAGACTCAATAATAATTTAAAAAAGCTTGATTGTGGATTTAATAAAATAAGAGATCTTGATATGAACGAAAATTTAAAGGAATTAGATTGTTCTGTTAATGCGATTTCAAATTTAAAACTCAGTAAAAATCTGAAAAGACTCCATTGTGGAGTTAACAATTTAAGAGAGCTAGAACTCAACGAGAATTTAGAGGAATTAAATTGTTTTGATAATAATATTTCAAGTTTAAAACTCAATAAAAATTTAAAAAAACTTATCTGTTTTGGCAATAATTTAAGTAAAATGGAATTAACTGAAAATTTAAAAATCCTTGATGTAGCATTTAATGACTTAAAAACAATAACCTTAAATGAGAAACTAGAAGAACTAAATGTATCTGATAATAAAATAGAAAAAATAGTTATAAATAAAAAACTAAAACTTTTGAAAATTTCAAATAGAAAGAATAAAAACATTCAATTTGATAATTCAGTTAACAATACCGAAGTACAAATCGAGTATTCTATTTTGGGCTAATTAATTTGGGATTGCGAAAATTCAAATAAAAATCTGTTTTAATAAAATATTTGTCTGTCATATTTTGTCTTAGCAGTCGAGTAATTTTGTTATCTGGCGAAGCTGAAAACCAAACTAGAGTAAGCATTATTTAAATTTACATTTATGTCACAAATGATTAACACTGGGGATGAATTAATTCGAATTAACCCTAAAAAAAAGTACCCAAATTGAATACTCAACAACAGCAGGAAGATCTTGGCATACCCGATATTCCAGTTCTTCTTGTGGGGACTTTTATGATTTAACAGATAATGGAAAGGAATTATTGGCAAACACTTCAAAAGGGCTTTTTTATTCTACTACCGATGGAATGAGTTGGCACAAAAGAGGCTAATAATCTATGTCGAAGTGAGATTGAAAATTGAAAAGTCAAACAGCAATCCCTAATAAGATTGTGGTTTTTTTATTTTCCAAAACGATAATAAAACAAATTTCATTCACGTCATCCTTTGGCGTTATCAAAAAATATCTTTGTTTTTATTAAAATAATAACAATAACAACATGAAAATAGATAAAGAACTTGAGATAGATTTTATTAGAGCCATTCAAAAATCAAATAGTGAAAGGACATATAGAGAAGGAGGAAGAATCCATAAAAGATGCAAAAATATAGAAAGTCAGTTTAGATTTACTCCAAAAGTAAATGAGAAAATAGTACTACTAAATGAAAAGCTTAAACAAGAAGAAAAGCGAGTTTTTTATCAATATAGATTAATTGAAAAGCAAAGTAATTTGATGGTTGTTAATAAAGAGATTGATGATTTTAATATTACTGTTGTTTTGAGTTATTGGAACGAGAAACATTACAAAAAATATGAACCTTCAATTGAAGGAAATCCTTTTTTTGAAACTGTAAACAACTTTATGGATATGCAAAGAGGTGAGATAGAATACAATCAAGAACCTCATAATGAACATCATGATAAAGCTCCTTTTCCAGAAATCAATCATTGTTATTCTTTTCATAATTTATATGATCATTGTCATGAATTAACTTGGTTTGATATTTATAATATCGACGAAGTTTGGATGGAGATCAAAGTGGATTATCAGTTTTTTAGAAAAATAAAATAATTAAAAAAATCTTAGACACATTGTGGAATTTGTCCATCATTAAAACAGCAGTACTATTGTATTTAATTTTTATGAAGCTTTTTTTATTTCAACCTATAGTTTTATGCATAACCTTAAAATTAATCATCATGGGGAAAGTTGGACACTGAAAAAATTTGAGTGCAGTGAGGCAGATTTAAACGAGTGCTTAAAAGTAGCAACTAGAATGAAAGTTCCATTAGCAGAAGCCTTATTGGATCCATTTTTCTATTATAATCTTAAAATAAATTCCATTCCATCAGTTGAGCATTTACCGGGCAGTAAAATTACGGGCTTATTAAACTCTCCAAAAAACCAAATCGAAATATTAATAGATGGCAAAAAAATCAAAAAGCTATATATTAAAGATTTACAACAAGAACTTTTGCTTTTTCCATTGTACAATATCCATAAAACTGAGATTATTAAAGATTGCAGTCCTGGAATATATGTAGAACAAAAAGCAATTGGATTTATTTCCAGCTATGAAATAAAATTGGACAGCTTTGATATTGAGCATTTGCAATTCAATTTGTTGCAATTCAACGATAAACTATTATTGCAACAACCAAGTTATCAAAATAAAAATTTCCGATTTAGAAAAAAGGAAACATTGCTTATTTACCAGAATAGTTTTGAAGTTTTGTAAAACAAAATAACAACAGGACTTAGCTACTACAACGGATTTTTGGAATTGGCTTTATGTAAAATTAGTTTGTGTTTGAGATGATTTGGTAAATCCAAAGAAAGGACTTAATTTAGTTCCAAACCCGCTGTAAAGGCGGGACGTTACCTGCTATGTTAAAAGGACGTAACTGTTAAAAACAACGACACAGTTTGGCTTGTTGACATTTTAACTTTGCAGAAACGGGAAAACCGAAAACAGTATGCATAAACAAAAAAGATACGGCTAATTTTTATTGCAAATGATGTGGAATAAAACATTCAAGTGTTTTCAAGTTTAACTTCAAATTCTTATTCAAAAAGTCCAACAAAAAAATGATCAACTGTATTGTAAAAAAACATAATATTACTAAAAACAAAATTGAATGGAAATCGAATCACAAATTGAATACAAAACTGCAGAAAATATAAAATCACTTTTTGAAGCGTCTGAAAATATTAGAATTCCGGCTTATCAAAGAGCATATAGTTGGGAAAGCAAACAATGTTCGCAATTTCTTGAAGACCTTTTAGAACAAAAAAGTAAACGATATTATTTAGGTAATTTTCTATTTGAAAAAGATGGCGAAACACTTTTCATTATTGATGGGCAACAACGCTTAACAACAACAATTTTATTTCTTTCTGCAATTGCAAAAAATCAAGAAAAACACGGAATAAATATTGACGGAATAAAAGAAACATATTTAACTGATATTTTCAGAACAATTGAAGACGACCAAATCATTTTCAAAAAAGTAAGCCAAAAGCATTTAGTTTCTGCAATTGACGATACTGAAACAATTTCTCAAAAAAGAATTATTGATGCCTTTAATTTTTTTGAAACCGAATTAACAAAACTTGACAGCGACAGCTTGTATTTAGTTCAACAGACTTTAGAAAATGCAGTCATAAGTACTTTCTACATAACAAACAAAATAGAAGCTATACAAGTTTTTGAATACCAAAACAACCGAGGAAAAGAATTATCAAGATTTGAGGTTATCAAAGCTTATTTGATGCACCAAATTCATATACATAGTACAAATGACGTACAAGCAAATAATGATATTGCCGACATTCAAAGAGAAATTTCTCAAACGTATCGTCACATTGAAGCTGTTGAAAGTTATTTCACAGAAAGCGAACTTTTAGACAACTATTGCAATTTGTTCTTTAACATGAACGGTAACATTGAAGCAATTAAAGATAAACTAAACCAAGAAGGAAATAAAATCAAATGGATAAAATCATTCTTTGAAAATTTTGTAGAATTAACACATAGTGCGAAAAGCATTGTTAGTAATAAAAACATTTCTGAAATTACAAACTTGTTTTTTGTTGGCAACGAAGCAAATTGGAAATTGGTTTTACTTACATTATTCAACAAAGGAGAAGTTTCAGGCGATACGTTCAAGCGAATTTTAAAACTACTTGAAATTCTTTGTTTCAAATTAAAATTGGGCGACTATCGAACAGATTATTTACCACATTATGCTAATCGTTATTTTAACCCAACTGACATTTACAATCTTGACAGCTTATATCAAGACATCAAGAACGTAACAGAAACAGGTTTTAAGTGGTATTGGAATGATGGAGACAGATTCAAAAATATAATTATCAATTATTTTGACAATGAAAAATGGCATTATGATCGTAATACAATTCGCTTTGTATTATGGCAATATGAAAATCATTTAAGACAAATAAACCGTTCAGGTGCGTTGTTAGACAAAGAACTTTACAACAAATACACAATTGAACACATTAAACCGCAAAATCCAACTGACGAAGTATATAGTGAAGATTTTAAAAAGAATTTTCTACAGCTTGCAGGTAATTTAGCTTTATTAACACAAAGTCAAAACAGTAAATTTGGTAATAAATCTTTTGAAAAGAAAAGCGAACTTTTCCAAGATACTGCTCTATCGAGCTATACAGAAATTAGAGAAAAAACTGTTTGGACTGAAATAGAAATAGCTGACAGACATCAACGAATTTCTGACTTTGCTAAAAAATATTTTGACACAACAAACTTGTAAACTGAAGAAACACAGATTGTAACATAGATATTAGAACGGATTTGGGTAATAGGCTTAATGGAAAGTTGGTTTTGTATTTGGAAAATTATGCTAATCCAAAATAGTCGAAGACCCGCTGTAGTGGACGGGATTTAATGTGTTTTCTATAGATATCATTCTGATCTGGTTTACAATTATTACGATAAGCTTTTTCGTTAATATAAAAAAAGTTTAGAGGTGTAAAGTTATTTACTTGTTATGTTTACTATTTTTTATAAGGGTTTCTAATGGAAAAATATTTCAATTTTGCCTTACAGAATATCTTTGACTGCTTAATTTTGATGTTATTTTTAACAAAAGCCTTTGAGATCCTGAACTAGCAATAAGAAAACATCTTTACACCTCTAAAAAAGTTTTCCGAATTTCAAGCGGTACTGTATCAAAATTAAACTACACTCAAATAGGAATACAGTTCAATTTAAAATCCAACAACTTTTGTTTAATTTTCATTGTGTTAAAAATAACCAGCTTAAATTCAATACGATTAAATTCATTTAGGATGTTTATTAGATTATTCCTTGAAAATTTCTCTCAAGTCATAATTTAATGCATAAAATATTTCGAATACAGTATTTATGGAATAATTTTTTGTTTTTCCTTTTTCTATATTTCCTATACGTGTTGCCGAGCATTTGTTTTTATACACTTTTATAGATAATGCAGTTAAGCTTAACTTTTGTTTTTTACGCTCGTTGTAAATGAATTTACCGATAGCTTCTTGAATAGTTTCTTTTTTCATGATTTATAATATTTAGTAAAAATAGAATACAAATAATAGATAACTTAGTTGTTCTTAATTAGTTATCATTTTATTTCTCTAGCTTGATCCTTATATGTTAACAATTTTGGTTATCACATCTTGTTAATTGCTGCTAATAGATTTCTGTCAAATCATGTTTTGCCTGAGTAATCTATATTTTCAATAATTGGCTGATTCTACGTGTAACGGTTACAAATGTGTTACGCTTGTTGTTACACATAAACTATTGAATTAAAATGATGTTACGGTTGTTACGGATAAAACCAAGCAGTAATATAATTTGATTTTTTTTAGGTACATTTCTTTAATGCTCCCGCGTACTAATTATAAAAAAGTGTAACAACCGTAACAACCCAATAATCATTAGAGTTTAAACCGTAACGAAAAGTGTAACGAATTCGTAACAACTGTAGCGATTACTGTTTTTTAATCCAGTTTCTTGACCTTTGAATGTATTCAAAACCAAATTCATGTCTTTCGCTATTAAATTTATCCATCCACACATCAATAAATTTTTTGGTGTTCTTAATTGTAAATATTTTTTCATGTCGCATAGAATTTGAAGGATCGTTATACAGCTTTAAAAAATCAGAAACTTTAAAACTGTCATTTTCTATTAAAATTGACATAATTCTTTCAAATTCCTCTAATATAGCATCACTACTAAATTTTGCTTTGTAATTATCATTTGTCTTGTTGTAATCTGTTTTTATAATCCCCTTTTGCAAATAAAGTCTAACGCATCGGAACACGAAAGAATAAAACCGGTTCCATTCTTCGGAATCCCATTCTTCAAAAAAAGTACAATTAAATTCTATGTTCGGTGTGTGATCAATGTTATAGTAATTCGTAAACTTATATTCAATAAATCTCCAATTGGTGGAAGCGTTTTTCTCATCATAAGATACAATCCAATTTGTTGTAACCGCAAATTTTGGTGTATCTTTAAACTTGATTGATTCGGCTTTCAATCCTTTTTTTTGCGCTGAAATATCGCCTGAAATAGCGGTGTATAAATCATCATACTTAAATCCGGGTGGTACGTCATCTATGATATAAACATTGTGTTTTTTATCAAGGTCATTAAATACAAAAGTATATCCGCTATCAAACTCTTTGCCACCCTTAATCAGAGCCATTTGAACCTCTTGTATGCCTTTTAAGAGCAAAGTTTTTCCTCGTCGTCCATTTCTTGCTTCATCATCTGCAAACATATCAGAAAGGACGGGACAAGGATTTTTGGTCATATTCTTATAGTTGTGGCACATAAAGCCAATCATGGTACAAAAACTCTCCACAATGTTTTTTTGGTCTTGTATAACCGCTTCTTTTTGTCCTATCGCTACCCTTGTTACAAAATGCTCAAACATTCCGACCTCATTGGTATACTGAAATTCGCGGCTCTGGATGTCGTGAGGCGAAAAAAAACCTTTTACTTCAGTGTAATTTTTTCTTTTCGGTTCAATATCGAGGAAGCTATCAAAATAGAAAAAACCATTTTTAAAAGGTAGTCCGAAAGAATTTTTCGTATCTTGATAGTAAATCAATTCTACAGGTGGAATTAATAAAAAACCTTGTTTAATCTTGTACAAAAAATCCCGTGCTATAGTGTCTGCAACTGTATCATATAAAACCCCAAACTCGTTGATATTTTCTTTCAAAAACGAAACCGTATTGGTATTATGATGGAAAAAAATAACAACATTATTAGTATCTCTCAACAAAAGTGGTATGTCATCTGGTGTCGAAATTCTCAAAAACTTTTCTTGAATAAAAAAATTGGCATACAACGAAGGAGAAGTATAAACCTTACCGTTTTGGTCAATGGTGTAAAATTTTTTGATTTCATTTTCAATCGCTGGCTTAACACATTCTTTTATCGAAAATTTTACAATATCAAACTCTGTATTATGAAACACGGCATCTTTACGAACTACAATAGCATCATGTAAGCGCACGTAATCAACTAATTTATTTTCGATTGCACATCTTTCAATATATTCCTTTTCGTACTTTATAAGGTCATTAAAAAGCTTTCCTTTTTCATTAAATCGTTCCAGTGTACAAACCTTTTCAGCGTTTTCTCCAAAAATAGGCTTTAATTTTTTCAATATAGATTCCCTACTTTCTGTTCCTGTATGGTTTGCATTAAGTAAATAAGCTAAAGTTTTTTTAGAAATAATGGCGTAAATGTCTGAGTCCGGTTCAATTCTTAATTCTAAACAAAGAAATGTATAGAATGCCCGATAAATATCATACTCCTTTATTTCAAAAGGCAATTCCCCACGTAATACAGACGGTATATTTGTTAGCGGGTTATATTCTCTATGACCCACTATATTTACACCAAACGCTTCGTCTAAATCGCTGGTATATTCCCCGTTAAACTTCAAAACCATATACAAAACATATCTTTCGTACGCTTTCACACTAAATGGACAATAAGTTTCTCCTTTTGCTTTTGCCTCATCAACCTTTATATAATAATTTTCTAATTTGATAAGGTCGTTTCGAAAATATTTTGCATTTAATTTTTTGCCAGTGATATTGTAGTAAGAAACATATTTTACGTAGTCATTATTTCGTAACGGATTGCTATCCAAAAAATCAACAGCAGATAAAAATGTTTTATCCCGCTTGGTGTGAAATGATGGTCTATTACACGCATCGCGAAAAGTAAATTGTTCTTTTCGGCTTTTGCTCTCTAATTGGATTCTATTTGTAAACTCCAATTGCCAGGCACTCATTACATCGGAACTCCCTTTTTCGATTTTCTTATCCATTGCCTAATTTTTTATGATTAAACTGTGGAAACAAATCGGAGTTTGTGGTTAAATACCAAGCTTTGAAGCCTGTTAACTTGCAAATCTTCTTTTCGACTTCAAAAAGCAAACCTTGCTTTACTAAATCTTTTTTGTATCTGCATATAGATACTGCAGTAGCATCAGTCACCATTGAAGTAGTGACACTGTGAACCTTTAAATAGTGAAATATTGTTTTCTTTTGGACTTTACTTTTTGTATTTTTGTCCTCTTGAATTGACAAATTAATTTCAAGGCCGTGGGGGGTAATAATTTCCATGGCCTTTTATCTTTTATATTTTAAAGATTTCACTTCTGAAAGTCCTTTTTCGAATTGGGATTCGTCAATAAGGATTCTCCGCCCAATTTTTTCGGCATCAATAATTCCCCTTTTTATGTAATTCCTAATAGTTCCTTCTGAAAGGCTATTCCTCTTGGCCGTTACCTTTACGGAATGCCTTATGTTTTCGGGTTTTGTTTCATGGGTTAGTTCTATTAGTACCTCTTTCATCCATCTTTTAGCAATAGGCTCAAATTTGGATAGTAACGTATTAAATAACGATTGTTCTTGAAAGTCCATAGTTTCTTTTTTGGTTAAACAATGGACTTATTAAATCAAACAGTAACTGGTTGCGTAATGGTTGCGCCTCATAAATATTTAATAAGAGGCGCTTAATCAGATAGTTCGTTTGTTAAAAAATCTATATCATTTTCAATTTTAGTAATTGATTTAGAATATTTGGATTTCATAAATGGAATAATTAATTTAAGTTTTTTTATAGGGTAATCATTTACATTATTTATTCTCTTCGTTGCAATATGGTATTTATTTTTAAAGCTTTTAACAGTCGTATTAATGTTATTATCCTCTAAAAATGAATTCATTCTTTCCTTTTTTGTTTTTCCATCCGAAAGTGATTCTGTTTCGTCTGCATAATAAAAGATAGTTGCCCACTCCATTATGCTAAACGTTTGATCCGAATCATTATTAAGTTTTTCAGGCTCTATCAAATGATTACTAATTTTTTCTAAATAATTTATTTCAAGATCTAAAAAATTTGTATTTTTAAATAAAGTAAATTTTAACAAAGCCCTAAGCCATTTATCAATTGATTTTTTCTGCTCAATTATCGACTCTTTTGAAATAACATCTTCAAATTGTAGCAAGTTATTTCTTCGTATAGAGCTTTCTACTTCAGTTAAATTATGCTCAATTACTCTATTTTTTATCTTTATTTCTAATGCTTTTGGAGCTTCAGATTTTGGAAATCTTAGAGTTTTGCTATTTAAATTGTGCCTTGAAGTCAAAGAGTAAAAAATTGCCATTATTTTTACTGTATCAGTTTCAGAATAGAAACCCTGAGAATATGCACTAATTAAATATTTTTCTAAGTCTATATCCTTTTCATGAATCAAACCAATCATTTTTAAAAAACTAAGAGCTTGTTTCAAAAAATCTATATCCGTTATATAACTTATAATGTAGCATAAACATTGAATTCTTTGGAGTACAGTAACTTCCTCTCCATCATAAAAATTTTTTTCATCTTTAAAATTTATCCCACCATTGAACCCCCCAAGACACCATACTAGACCATAAAAAATATCTTCATTAGAATAATTTTCATCTCTATTGTCAATATCAATTAATTCAAAATCTTTGGTTTTTGGTTGGTTGTTTTCCATAAATATTTTTTATATAATACTTAAATTATGTTTTGATGATAACCGTTTACGCGCCAAATCATTCTTGCCTTTCTTGTGGACAATTATTTATTTATTTTAATTTATTTTCTTTAAAGGAATTTCGATACTAAAAACATCATCCATTGCCTCTTTGGTTTGTTCATCATCCACTTGGTAATATTTATTTAAGGTGGCCATGTCCTTATGTCCTGTGGCTCTTGCAATTAATTTGTCAGAAACTCCTTTCCTTTTCATCATTGTGATGAAGGTTCTCCTGGCGGTGTGCGTTGTGATTCTGTTATAGATAAAGTCCTCAGAACGTTCTATTTCTCGACCTCGATTGGTTGTTTTTTCTATTTTGTTTGAAAATTCCATTTCCTCAAATGCTTTTTTCAAATATTGATTTTGTTTTTGATTGGCAATTAACGGTAATTCGTAATCGTACTTGGTTAAAATATATTTTGATAGTGTGGTTAATGGGATATTACGGGGCTCTTTGAAAACGCCTTTTTCTTCTTTCAATACAATATGCGTATCAGTCACATTGCTTTTTGAAATAAGTGAGAGTTCGCCAAATCTCATTCCGGTAACGCAAGCAAACACAAAAACATCCCGCACACGCTCCAAACTTTTTGACTTGAAAGTGTGGTTCATTATTTTGTTTAAGTCATCAATAGTCAAAGCAATTTGACTGGTAGCGGTTTCCTTAATTATGTCTTTTCCACTTTCATTTTTATTGAATTTCTTAAACTTTTCGTTATAGGTATATTTCCTATCAATAGCCCAATTCATGAAGGTTTTGAAGAAAACAACATTTCTCAAATAGGTGTTATTTACGTGCTTTAAGGTATTTAGGGAATAATCTGTAAATTCAGCATGAAACTTCTCGTCAATGCGATTGAATGTAAGAGGGTAATTTTTAGCAATCTCAAACCTTTCGAGAATATTTTTTATATTCTGGTACCTTGTTTTGGTTCCAGCAGTCCATTCAAGTTTGCCTGCTTTCTCATTGAAAAAAGTATCATAGGCCTCAAAAAATACGTTCTTTCCTTTCGGGGTTCTTTTAAATTCTTCATCAAATACCTTTTTGAGGGTGTCTGCTGTGAAAGGCTCATTTATCTTTTTGCGTTCGGTTTCCGTTTTTTGCATCAAATCGGAATACCTATTTAATTGGATTTTGATTGATTCCACAAATTCGGCTTTGTTCTTTCCATTCAGAAAAGGGAATTTGTTTTGTGCATCCCAGTTTTTAGGGTGGATTTTTTCGCCAGTTGAATAGATAAATTTTTTATCTTCGTCTTTGAAGAAACAAGTAAAGTAGATTAATGTTTCTTTTTGGGAATTGGGTTCTTTTAGTTTAAAGGTGTACTTCATAGATGTGGAATTTAACTGCAAAAAACGGGTGCCATTTTAGGTGCCATTTTTGTTATAATTCGTTATAAAATCATTATATAAACAAATATAAACATTCCCAACGGGAAGACGTAAAGTTATCATAAGTTGTTTATTAACAAGTAAATGAATGATAACTAGCCTTAATACTTCTGCGTTCACAAAAGCCTTGTAATCTATTGATTATGAGGCTTTTTTGTTTATGGTTGCCAGTTTAGTTGCTTTTTTGTGGATCAAGAGCAAAAGTTGGGGATTAAGCAAAAATATTGGATAATCTAAATAAGAAGAAATCAATTTTTCTGGGATCAGGAGCAAAAGTTGGGGATTAAGCATAATTTATGCATAGATCCTATATAACTTATATGTTTTAAAACAATGAGTTCTACAAAAATTTCATATTTTAGATTAAAAAAAATATGAAAACACTAAATCAATGGTTTGACGAATATGCTGTAAGTCATCAAAATCCACAAAACAAAGCCATACATTATATCTGTGTACCTGCAATTTTCTTTTCGATTGTAGGGTTGTTAATGAGCATTCCAAGTGGATTTTTGAATAATTTACTAGGGTTTAACCAACCAATAATAGAAAATTGGGCGGCCGTAATTTTAATTTTCGTGTTGCTGTTTTACCTCCGGCTCTCTGTTGCAATGGCTGCCAAAATAACTGTTTTTTCAATTTTATGTTTAACAATCAATTATTACATCGGGCAATTGCTGACACTTTGGTTTTTTTCCCTTAGCGTCTTTGTTATAGCTTGGATTGGACAATTTTACGGACATAAAATTGAGGGCAAAAAACCTTCTTTCCTAAAAGACATTCAATTCTTACTGATTGGTCCTGCATGGGTTGTTCATAATATATTTTCAAAAAAATAAATACAATCACAAAATTCAACATTCTAAAAACCAATAAATTACATATTTTTTCATTATCTTTATGAGTCCTTTTATTTTGTAATTAATATTAATTTAACTTGAAATATAAAATGGAAAACAAAAAGATAATCACCGTTTTTGGTGCAACAGGAGCACAAGGCGGAGGACTTGCCAGAGCAATTTTAACTGACAAAAACAGTGAATTTACAGTAAGAGTTGTAACCCGAGATGCCAATTCTGATAAATCCAAAGCATTCTTGCAATTGGGTGCCGAAGTTGTCGAAGCAAATATTGACGATATTAAGAGTATCAAAAATGCAATTACAGGTGCCTATGGTGCTTATTTTGTTACTTTTTTTTGGGATCATTTCTCAGTTGACAAAGAATTGCAGGAAGTAAACAACTTTATTGAAGCTGCAAGAGAATCCCATTTGAAACACATTATTTGGTCAACACTTGAGGACACCAGAAACTGGATGCGATTGGACGATGACAGAATGCCCACCTTACACGGCAAATACAAAGTTCCTCACTTTGACGGTAAGGGAGAAGCCGATCACTACTTTAGAGAAGCAGAGTTGCCTACCACATTTTTAAGAACTTCTTTTTACTGGGACAATTTTATACATTTTGGTATGGGGCCTCAAAAAGGAGAAGACGGCAACTATTATATTGCATTCCCGATGGATGATAAAAAATTGCCAGCAATAGCAGCCGAAGACATTGGTAAATGTGCTTATGGTGTTTTCAAAAAAGGCAACGAACTTATTGGAAAAACTGTGGGTATCGCCGGAGAAAAACTCAGTGGAGATGAAATGGCCGAAAAACTATCTAAAGCCTTAAACAAAAAAGTACTTTTTAATCGCGTAACCCCAGAAGCGTATCGAAATTTTGGTTTCCCGGGTGCCGATGATTTAGGCAACATGTTTCAGTTTAAAAGGGATTTCAATGATGATTTTAACAATGCGAGAAATGAAATTTTTGCAAAAGAATTAAACCCCGAACTACAAAATTTTGATATGTGGCTTTCTGCCAATGCCTCCCGAATTCCGATTGAATAAAAGCAATACCAAAATTGTTACTTAAAAAAAGTTTCTAAAATCTCAACAAATAAACCTTATAGACCAAATTCAACTTTTCGGGTAAAACTTAGCAAACATTTCTAGATTCTATCTGTAAAAAAGTAAAGACGCAAAAAATTGATTTTTTTGCGTCTTTGTTTTTTATAATAAATTCAACTCAGACAAAACAGATTATTAAACAGTTACATTTTTCTGAAGTTTTATCAAATTTATCTATAATCGTTGTTATAAAAAAATAAATTATAGAATATAATATTCATTATTATACTATTTTAAAATACTTTACCGAAAGTATAAATTTAAATAAAAACCCAAATACAACCCAAATATAACTCCTTAACAATCAAATATTAAATAAATACTTTATATAAAATAATTTAAATATTTTGTTTTAAACAATATAAAATAAAATTTTTATCATTTTTTAATCAAAAACTAATTGATACAGACCTTATGAATGATATAACTAAAGTGCCAAGTTTACCTATTATCGATTAATAATAATGCTTTGCAGAGAAGTATTCTTTTGAAATGAATTTCAGCGTTTATAAGGTTTGTCAAGCCAAATAAAAGCTATAAATTAGCACCTTAAATATTTATAATTAAGAACAAATGAAAAATACTGCTTTAACGCACTTACATGAGGGTTTGGGAGCAAAAATGCTACCGTTTGCTGGATACAATATGCCTATTACTTACGAAGGCGTAAATGCAGAACACGAAACGGTTCGGAATGCAGTAGGTGTTTTTGATGTGTCTCACATGGGTGAATTTTTTCTTTCTGGTCCAAATGCTTTGGCTTTGATTCAAAAAATAACTTCGAACGATGCTTCAACTTTGACAATCGGGAGAGCCCAATATTCTTGTTTACCAAATAATGAAGGCGGAATTGTAGATGATTTAATCATTTATAAAATGAAAGAAGAAGAATATTTACTGGTTGTAAATGCTTCAAATATCGAAAAAGACTGGAATTGGATTTCGGCACACAATGATTTAGGTGTTGAAATGAAAAACCTGTCTGATGACTATTCTTTACTTGCCATTCAAGGACCAAAAGCTGTTGAAGCAATGCAGTCATTATCATCTATAGATTTATCAGCGATTGCATATTATCATTTTGAAGTTGCAGATTTTGCCGGTTTTCCTAATGTAATAATCTCTGCAACAGGTTACACAGGTTCTGGAGGATTTGAAATTTACTGCAAAAATTCTGACGCAGAAGCTATTTGGAATAAAGTATTTGAAGCTGGAGCTTCTTTTGGAATAAAACCTATAGGTTTGGCAGCAAGAGACACTTTGCGTCTCGAAATGGGATTCTGCTTATACGGCAATGACATTAATGATACAACTTCTCCTCTTGAAGCAGGATTAGGGTGGATTACCAAATTCAACAAGGAATTTACCAATTCGACTAGCCTGAA
This sequence comes from Flavobacterium gilvum, assembly GCF_001761465.1. Lineage (NCBI taxonomy): Bacteria > Pseudomonadati > Bacteroidota > Flavobacteriia > Flavobacteriales > Flavobacteriaceae > Flavobacterium > Flavobacterium gilvum. The sequence continues at coordinate 3,373,734 of NZ_CP017479.1, forward strand.
AAAGCAAAAAGAAGAAGGAGTAAGCAAAAAATTAGTGGCTTTTGAAATGCAGGAAAGAGCTGTACCAAGACACGACTACGAAATTGTTGACGGTTCGGGGGCAGTAATTGGAATTGTGACCTCTGGAACTATGTCGCCTTCTATGAATAAAGGAATTGGGCTGGGCTATGTAACAACTGCAAACAGCACAATAGATAGCGATATTTATATCCGAATCAGAAAAAATGATGTTCCTGCCAAAGTGGTAAAACTTCCTTTTTACAAAAAAAGTTTCTAAGATTAAAGTTCCCAAAACCCTAAGAATAAAACCTACTAATTTTTCTAAGGAAATAATAACCTAGAAAGAAATATATTTTTTAACTTAGAGTAACAGAGTCTTAGTAACTAATTAAGAAAATAAGAAGTTTATATGAAAAAAATTACACTTGTGTTTCTGTTTTCAGCATTACCACTATTTGCACAAAATAGCGATGCAAGCTGTGATGTTTTACTCAAAATAAACAATTTACTTCAAAGAGAGCATTTTAGTCCAAAACCGATAAACGACAGTTTATCGGTTTATCTTTTCGATGAACTAATGAATAAACTAGATCCCTCTAGAATTATTTTCCTAAAATCACAAGTGGATACGCTTTCTAAAAAATACCGTCTTAACCTAGACGATCTCATTTTAAGAAAAAATTGTTTTTTTATCACAGATATAAAAAGTGAATACCGAAAATCATTATTGAGAAACAAATCTATATTTGAAAAACTCAATCACGAAACAATCAATTTCAAGATAAAAGACACTATTCGATTCAAGCAAAACGACACTGAATTCACGCTGAAAGAAAACAATGTCGAGAAAGCAATGAATAAAAAAGTGCGATTTGAAATATTGAGTGAGATAGCTGAAAGAAGTAAAAATTTAGACTCTTTAAAACTCAATTTTGATTCAATGAGTCTGGAATCCAAAAAGAACATTATCAATAATGAACTCTGTAAAATCAATTTTCTGCTTTCAGATGAAAAATCATTTGAGGATAATATTTTCAATATTTTTTGCGGGTATTTTGACCCACATACCAATTATTTCAGCAACGATACCAAATCGAGTTTTGTTTCGACTTTATCCAAAGAAAAACTATCATTGGGATTAGACGTAAGTCTTAATGAAAAAAACGAAATTATCGTAGAAGAAATCGACCCCAACGGTCCTGCTTTCAAAACAGGAAAAATCAAAAAAGGAGATCAAATCATTGCGGTATCCAACCAAAAGGAGACTTTGGAAGTTTCCTGTTCCTCACTTGAATCGATAGCAATTTTAATGTCTTCTGAATTAAATACAAACATAACCCTGACAATCAAACGAAACTCAGGAAAAAGTTTCAATGTTAGTATCGAAAAGCAGGTTTTAAAAGATGAAGAAAACACAGTATATAGCTTTATAGTTGACAAAGAAATCAAAGTTGGGTATATCAAAATACCCAGTTTCTATTCCAATTTTGAAGACGGAAACAACAAAGGCTGTGCTCAGGATGTTGCCAAAGAAACCATCAAATTAATGAAAGACAACATAAAAGGACTGGTTTTGGATTTGACAGACAACGGTGGCGGTTCTATGGAAGAAGCTGTAAAATTGGCTGGTTTATTTATTGATAGCGGCCCAATATCTATAGTTGCCGATAATAAAAGACAATTATCAGTAATAAACGACCCGTACAGAGGCGTTATTTACAAAGGGCCAATTGTCATTATAATCAACGGAAATTCTGCCTCAGCAAGTGAATTTTGCGCTTCAATCATGCAGGATTACAATAGAGCACTTTTGATAGGTAGCACTTCTCTGGGAAAAGCGACAATGCAAACTATTGTACCTCTTGAAAAAGATGATGAAGAGCATTTTGTAAAACTGACAATAAGTAAATTTTACAGAATCACAGGAAAAAGCCATCAATCGACAGGGGTTATTCCCGATGTTCAGATTCCTACCATTTATCAGGATGTGAATCAAAAAGAAAGTGATTTCCCTACAGCTTTAAAAAATGAAAGTCTAAATACCCAAATTCGATTCACACCATATGTAAGCAATGAATTTATTGAATCTCTTGCTCAAAAAAGTAGAGAAAGAGTGGCGCAAAGTCCTTTTTTTAATTCCATTATTGCACTCAATACAAAAATTGACACCATCTTAAAGAAATCAAAATTCGAAATCCCAATGACATTGGATGACGTTTTTGCGAATCAAACCAAAATCAATGATTTATCAGAAGAAATCAATAATTTCAAAGAAGATGATTTAAACTTAAACGTTTCCAATTCAGAGTACAACAAAACTTTGCTAACAATGTTTCCTTCGCTTATCGAGTACAACAAAATACAACTTGACAACTTAAAATCTAATCATTATCTAAATGAAGCTATATCCATAATAGCAGATTACAAAGTATTGAAACAAAAATAAAATAAATTAATTACGAACTATTTTTTGCAAAAGATTTTTTCCATAGACTTTTGGAAAAATAAGGAATAGCTGTATTTTTGCAGCACTAAAAACAATAAGAAATGGGAAGAGCATTTGAGTTTCGAAAAGGTAGAAAAATGAAACGTTGGTCGGCAATGGCCAAAGCATTTACCAGAATTGGTAAAGATATTGTTATGGCGGTAAAAGAAGGTGGGCCAAATCCTGATGCCAATTCAAGATTAAGAGCTGTAATTCAGAATGCCAAGGCTGCCAATATGCCTAAAGAAAATGTTGAACGCGCCATAAAAAAAGCAACAGAAAAAGACACCGCAAACTATAAAGAAGTATTATTTGAAGGTTATGCTCCTCACGGAATTGCCCTTTTGATTGAGACTGCTACAGACAATAACAACAGAACGGTTGCAAACGTTAGAAGTTATTTCAACAAATGCAATGGAACGATGGGAACTCAGGGTTCTGTAGAATTCATGTTTGACCACACTTGCAATTTCAGAATTCCAAAAGGCGGTATTGACCCGGAAGAATTAGAATTGGAACTAATTGATTTTGGTGCCGAGGAAGTTTTTGAAGACGAAGACGGAATTTTAATTTATGCTCCTTTTGGTAGTTTTGGAACAATTCAAAAAGAACTGGAAAGCAGAAAAATTGAGATATTATCTTCTGGTTTTGAAAGAATCCCACAAATCACAAAAAAATTATCCGAAGCCGAAGTGGCCGATGTAGAAAAATTGATTGAAAAACTTGAAGAAGATGATGACGTTATGAACGTTTATCACACAATGGAAGAGTAATTCTATTGATTAAAAAACATATACAACACAAAAAAGGGATGATTTTTCATCCCTTTTTCTTTACAATTTAATCTACTAATTTGCTGTTAGCTTTTGATTCATACTACCATTCTGTGAATTGGTAACTTTCAGCATATAAGTCCCTTCAGGCAAATTACTAATATCAATTTTATTCTTGTCAGTTCTATAAACCTTCAATCCTTTTTCTGAATAGATTTCAGATGTTTTAACCGGCAATGTTTCCTCAGGAACAGACAAAACAACATCTGATTTTTCGATGCCTGTTTTAGTCGTTTTGGCAGTAGTTGTCAAAACCACCTTTTTTTCAGTTGCATTTGCGACAGCAATACTATCATAGTTACTATTCTGCATTAAACTATTTGCATATAATCTTGCAACTTCATCAGTAGTCAGAGCAATATCAAATATTTTTAAATCATCTATATCTGCATCAATACTAACATTTGAACCTATTTTACCCATCCAAAATGCTGACGAAAAAGTATTTTTTTTAGGGCCTAATGATGATTTTATCAGTTCCCCATTTTTGTAAATTTTGGAGACAAGTCCGTCATAAGTAACAATATAGTTATACCAAACATCAGAGGCTATAGCTGTCGTCACAATAACGTCGTTTGTAGGCCCCCAACCAGCAAGATTCAAATCTGATTTTGAGTTGGTCGTACTTTGTTGCAACAAACCAAAATATTGCGCGTTAAGTGTATTCCCATACCCCCAAATATAATTAGCCTTCGTAACATCTTTATATTTAACCCAAACAGAAACTGTCCTAGCAGCATTAGAAACTGGGAGATTAGGAATAGTTGTCTCTAAAACAGTGCTACAAACGTGTATTGCACCATTGGCAACTCCTGCTCTATCTTTAACATAATAAACCGTACCCGAAAAGGCAACGTCTTTTTTTACATTATTAAGTGAACCGTTAAAATTAAATTCTTGTATTGGTGTTTGGGCATTTGCAGAAATTAAAAACGCAAACAACAATGTAGAGAGGAAAATTTTTTTCATAAGCTGTAGGTTTTAAATTTTTCGTAATAAAGAATAAAACAACAAATCTTATTGCTATATTAAAGTTACAACTACTTAATTATAAGAACCAACATATTTCGTTGAAGCGCACAAATAGTCGTTTAATCAACTCAAAGCAAACAACTTACAAACTGAGACCTAAATAAAAAAGCTGTCTAAAAAAGACAGCCTTACTTGTATTCGACAAAAAGTATTTTTATTTTATAAATTCAATCTTTTGAGCCTCTTCTTCATTAATACTATCAAAGAAACCTTGATCATTCATCCAATCATCACTAAACACTTTACTCATATATCGAGAACCATGATCCGGGAAAATAGCAACAACATTACTATTTTCGTCAAATTCTCCTTCTTCTGCATATTGTTTAATTGCCTGCATTACAGCTCCAGAAGTATATCCTACAAACAAACCTTCTTTTCGGGTTACTTCTCTTGCAGAATGAGCACTTTCTTCGTCAGAAACTTTCATGAACTTGTCAATAATATCAAAATCAGTTGCCGAAGGAATCAGATTTTTCCCTAAACCTTCAATTCTATATGGATAAATTTCATCAGTATCAAACTCTTTGGTTTCATGATATTTTTTCAAAACCGAACCAAAAGCGTCTACTCCAAGAATTTTAACGTTAGGATTTTGCTCTTTTAAGTATTTTGCTGTCCCAGAAATAGTCCCTCCGGTTCCGCTACAAGCGACAAGATGAGTAATTTTCCCACTGGTTTGTTTCCAAATTTCGGGTCCTGTCGACATATAATGAGCATCAATATTCAACTGATTAAAATACTGATTAATATAAACCGATCCTTTTGTTTCTTCATGAAGGCGTTTTGCCACATTATAATAAGATCGATCGTCATCTGCAGAAACGTGAGCAGGACAAACATAAACCTTTGCCCCCAAACTTCTTAACATATCAATCTTATCTTTTGAAGATTTTGAACTTACAGCCAGAATACAATTATATCCTTTTATGATACTAACCATTGCCAAACTAAAACCGGTATTTCCTGATGTAGTTTCGATTATGGTGTCTCCTGGCGACAAAATTCCTTTCTTTTCTGCTTCTTCAATAATGTATAAAGCAATTCTATCTTTCGAAGAATGACCCGGATTAAAGGACTCTACTTTAGCGTAAAAATTACCTTTTAAATTCTCGGTTATATTGTTTAGTTTAATAAGTGGAGTATTACCTATCAACTCTAAAACATTATTATAAGCATTTATTTCTTCTTTCATAAAAAAATAGTTTATCTGAGAGCATTTTTTTAATTCACCCCGATATGATGCAAATCTAACAAAAAAAATCTAATTAGATTTTAATTTTCTCCAAATCTAACAAAAAACTATACTCTTTTGCCAATTCCTTAACTGCTTCAAAGCGACCAGACGCTCCTCCATGACCGGCATCCATATTGGTATCGAGAAACAAGAGATTGTCATCTGTTTTCAAAGCCCTTAATTTCGCCACCCATTTAGCTGGTTCCCAATACTGTACCTGAGAATCATGCAGTCCTGTCGAAACATACATATTAGGATATTTCTGAGCAACTACATTATCGTATGGAGAATAAGACAACATATAGTCATAGTATTTTCTCACATTTGGATTGCCCCATTCATCATATTCACCTGTCGTAAGCGGAATACTATCGTCTAGCATTGTTGTAATAACATCTACAAAAGCTACTTGAGCGATGACTCCATTGTATAATTCTGGTGCAGTGTTAACAACAACTCCCATCAACAAACCGCCTGCAGAACCTCCTTCTGCATACAAATGTTGTGCCGAAGTATATTTTTCGGAAATTAAAAATTTGGAACAATCAATAAAATCGGTAAATGTGTTTTTCTTTTTCAAAAGCTTGCCATCTTCATACCATTGTCTTCCCAAATCCTCTCCACCTCGTATGTGGGCAATGGCAAAGATAAACCCACGATCCAACAATGTCAGTCTTGTAGTCGAGAAAGTCGCATCCATAGAATGACCGTAGGAACCATAAGCATATTGAAGCAAAGGATTCTTTCCATTTTTTTTCAAACCTTTTTTATACACCATAGAAATTGGGATTTTCACACCATCATCTGCGGTAGCCCAAACCCTTTCTTCGATGTAATTATCTTTATCAAATTTTCCACCCAAAACCTCTTGTTCTTTTTTAACTTCCTTAGTCTTGGTTCTCATATTGAAGTCTACAACCGATGAAGGTGTCCTCATGGATTGATAAGCAAAACGCAAAATTTCGGTATCAAAATCAACATTTGAAGTTGTATAAGCAGTGTAGGTCTCGCTTTCAAAAGGAAGATAATACTCCCCTTCTCCACTCCACGGCATGATTCGGATTTTATTCAAGCCATTTTCGCGTTCTTCAACAACCAAAAAGTCTTTAAAAATCTCAACATCCTCCAACAAAACATCCTTTCTGTGCGCAATAACCTCTGTCCAATTACTTTTAGAAGTAGCATTTACAGGCGTTTTCATCAGTTTAAAATTCTCAGCCTTGTCTTTATTGGTAATAATATAAAAACTATCCCCATAATGACTGATGCTATATTCCATGCCCCGAACTCTTTTCTGGAAAATCTTAAATTCTCCATCTGGATTATCGGCATCCAGAATTTGGTATTCTGTAGTCAAAGTACTGTCTGATTCGATAGCCAAATATTTTTGTGACTTGGATTTTGCAATTTCGACATTAAAAGTTTCGTCTTCTTCAAAATAAACTAATACGTCATCAGTTTGTTTTGACCCCAATTTATGCTTAAAAATTTTATGCGAACGCAAGGTAACATCGTCCTGATCCGAATAAAAAATGGTTTTATTGTCATTGGCCCAAACAGCGCTTCCGGTAACGTTTTCAATTTTATCTTCTAAAACTTCTTTGGTTTCCAGATTTTTTATCTGAATGGTATAAATTCTTCTTCCAACGATATCATAGCTGAAAAGTGCCAATTTATTATCAGGACTCACACTCAAAGCTCCCAATTGAAAATAAGGTTTCCCCTTGGCCATCTCGTTGCAGTCAAACAAGATTTCTTCGGGAGCCGAGAGACTTTCTTTTTTTCGGGAATAAATTGGGTAATCCTGCCCTTTTTCGTAACGGGTAATATAATAATAGCCATTGTACAAATAAGGAACTGATTGATCATCTTCCTTAATACGAGCTTTCATTTCTTCAAAAAGTGCAATTTGAAAATCTTTGGTATGTGCCGTTTTTTCTTGGTAATAGGTGTTTTCCTGATTCAGATAATCAATAACCTCGGGGTTTTCTCTGTCATTTAACCAAAAATAATTATCGATTCTGACTTCGCCAAATTTCTTTAATTTTTTAGGAATTATTTTGGCTACCGGGGCAGTATTTTTTTCTGGCATCGTGAGTAGGTCTTTTTTAAATTTAAAATGCAAAAATAACACAAAGCAATTTCAAATCGAATTCCTTTTTTATCTTATTTAACTTAATTAAAAATCAAATTCAGTAATTTTGTTTTTCAATAATTTAAAAATCACCAAAATGGATTTAATGGGAATGATGGGTAAACTTAGAGAAACCCAACAAAAAATCGAAGATACTAAAAAACGTTTAGACACCGTACTTGTAGACGAACAAAGCAACGACAATTTATTGAAAGTTACTTTGACCGCCAATTCCAAAATCAAGTCAATTGCAATCGATGATTCATTGCTGGAAGACAAGGAACAACTTGAAGATTATTTGATTTTGGTATTAAACAAAGCTATAGAAAAAGCCTCAAAAATAAACCAAGCCGAATTAGACGCTGTTGCCAAAATGGATATGCCAATGATTCCGGGAATGGATAATTTGTTTAAATAATTTTTGTTTCAGGTTTAAAGTTTTAATAGTAACCAACTTGAAACCTTAAACTTGAAACTTTTTCTTTTTATGAACCAACTAGTGTTAACTTTCAAAAAAGCAACCGAAGAAGATATTGAATTCCTACTTTGGCTTCGCAAAGAGACAATGGTTGAACATTATATAAATGCCGGAAGAGAAGTAAATGAAGAAAATCTTTTAAGCCGAATAAATTACCATTTTGAACACGCCAAAATAATTCTGCTAGAAAACGAAAAAATCGGACTCTTAAAAGTTGCCGAACAAGACAACGAAATTGAAGTCTTTCAAATACAAATAGCACCGAGCCATCAAAACAAAGGAATTGGAACCCAAATCATACAATCCATTCTCAAAGAAGCTTCAAAAAAGAAAATCCCAGTAAAACTGAATGTCCTAAAAGTAAACAAAGCCCAAACACTGTATCAGAATCTGGGCTTTGAAATATATGATGAAAATGAATTTTCGTATTTTATGCGAAAAATTGAAAAAATTGAAAAATCTAAAAGCTAAACCTTAGATCATTTAAACAAATTTCAAACTTTTAAACCACTTTAAACTCTTAAACAATTTAAACCTTTAAACAACCTTAAACTTACAAATCCTCTAAATAACTATTTTTTGCAAGGTTTCAAGAACATAAGTATGCATTACTTCTTTGTAATCCAGATGCGTTACAATTCTTAGTTTTCCGTGTCCCAAAGAGCTTATTAAAATATTTTTTTCTTTCAGTTTTTCGATAAGCAATTTTTCACTCAAACCTTCTCGAACCGAAAAAATCAAAATATTGGTTTCAACAGGTTCTATTTTACCAATCCAAGGCAATTTTGACAATAAACTGGCAATTTCTTTGGCTCTCCTGTGGTCATCAATTAATTTGGCAATATTATGATCTAAGGCAAAATTCCCCGCAGCCGCAAGATATCCCACCTGACGCATACCGCCACCCAATATTTTACGAACGCGCAATGCCCTGTGAATAGTTTCCTTATTCCCCAAAAGTACCGACCCGATTGGCGCTCCCAACCCTTTGGACAAACAAACCGAAATTGTATCAAACAAAACTCCAAATTCTCTCGGGTGCTGTTTTTTGGCCACAACAGCATTCCAAATTCTAGCACCATCCAAATGGAATTTTAAATTATTGGCATCACAAACAGCCTTTATTTTCTTCAATTCTTCCACATCATAACAAGCCCCGCCACCCTTATTTGTAGTGTTTTCGACACAAACCAAACTCGTTAACGGACTGTGGTAAAACTCCGGGTCATTTATAGCTCCGGCGACCTGCTCAGCCGTAATCATTCCGCGGTCACCATCGAGCAAACAACAAGAAACTCCGCTGTTGAACGAAACACCCCCTCCTTCATAATTATAAACATGGGCATATTTGTCGGCAATCAGTTGCTCTCCGGGCTGTGTATGCAGTTTAATCGCCGTTTGATTGGCCATAGTCCCCGACGGAAAAAAAAGTCCCGCTCCCATACCAAACATCGATGCCAATCTCGTCTCAAGCGCAATAACAGTCGGATCCTGTTTATACACATCGTCCCCCACTTGGGCATTAAACATGTATTGCAACATCTCCACCGATGGTTTGGTAATCGTATCGCTAATCAAATTTATTTCCATAATCTAAAAACTAAATCCTATTTTTGCACTTAAAACTAGAAAATTATTAGAAGCTAATCCTGCTATTCGTTATAATCTTTTTTCAAAACGTCTTTTTTTGTAAAAAAGAAAAAAGAGCTTCCGCTGGTCGCTTTTTTTCTTTAACAAAAAACAGCCCTTTTCAAAAAAAGGATTTCCACTGCTATCAGGGCTAAAACAGCCAATTCAATAATTTCAAACGCAAAATTACTATAAATTTATGACAACTACCGAACAAATAAAAGGTATTGTAGAACGCCTTGGTGCGTTGAGGAGGTATCTTTGACGTTGATGCCAAGCTTATCGAAATTGCCAACGAAGAAGAAAAAACCTTTGCTCCCAACTTTTGGAATAACGCAAAAGAAGCCGAAATTGTTGTAAAGAACCTTCGAGGAAAAAAGAAATGGATTGAAGACTACAACAAAGCTGTCGAAATGACAGACGAGTTGCAACTTGCCTATGATTTTTACAAAGAAGGAGAGCTAACCGTCGAAGAACTAGACGATCAGTACAACTTAACTCAAGCTCACATTGAAGCAATTGAATTCAAAAATATGCTTTCAGAAGAAGGCGATAGTTTGAGTGCTGTGCTTCAAATTACAGCTGGTGCCGGTGGTACCGAAAGTTGTGATTGGGCTTCGATGCTTATGCGAATGTACATGATGTGGGCCGAAAAAGAAGGCTACAAAATTCGGGAACTGAATTATCAGGAAGGCGATGTTGCAGGAATCAAAACGGTAACTCTTGAAATTGAAGGCGATTATTCTTTTGGATATCTAAAAGGCGAAAATGGCGTTCACCGATTGGTGCGTATTTCCCCTTTTGACAGTAATGCCAAAAGACATACTTCATTTGCCTCGGTTTACGTATATCCTTTGGTTGACGACACCATCGAAATTGAAATCAATCCTGCTGATATCGAAATCACAACGGCTCGTTCCAGTGGTGCGGGAGGTCAGAATGTGAACAAGGTAGAAACCAAAGTACAATTGGTTCACAAACCTACCGGAATTCAGATTCAATGTTCAGAAACTCGTTCGCAGCACGACAACAGAACCCGAGCCATGCAAATGTTGCGTTCTCAATTATATGAAATTGAGCTCAAAAAACAACAAGAGCAACGCAGTGATATTGAAGCCAATAAGATGAAAATCGAATGGGGATCTCAAATACGTAATTACGTAATGCAGCCTTATAAACTGGTAAAAGATGTAAGAACCGGACAAGAAACCAGCGATGTAGACAGCGTAATGAACGGAAATATTGACGGCTTCCTAAAAGCGTACCTGATGATGATGGGACAACGCGAGGAAGAATAATTTTCAGTTTGCAGACAGTTTACAGTCTAAGCTTAAATAGTAAACCCGACAAGTTTCAAAAAACTTGTCGGGTTTGTTTTTATAAATCATTATTTTTTTAATCTAAATATCTTCCGTGAAGATCTTTTTTATTGACTAATTGTATTTTTCAAGAATTCCATTCAATAAATAACTAAAATTATGCATCGGAAAATTATCATTTATGACTTCTCCTTTTTTGTCAATGACTACATAACGTGGTATGCCATTGAATTTAAAAAGTTGACGTAAATAATTATAATCATCTGAAGCCAATCGGTAAATATTTTCTAATTCCTGTTCTTTTACAAATTTATCATACGGTTCAAGTGGAGACAAGCTTTCATCGGTAATGAATACAAACTCAAAATCTTTATTGTCTTTGTGTTCCTTTCTTTTTTCTTTCATTTGTTTTATATTAGCTACACAAGGTCCACAGGTCGTTGCCCAAAAGTCAATAAATAATATTTTTCCTTTATGTGTTGCTATAATATTTTTAAAAATGTCTGTTGCTTTACCCTCTGGCAATTTATTCTGTAAGGTAGTGGCACTAATATTTACTTTACTATTTAAATTGTCAGCCAAAGAATTATTTTGAAAGGTGTTAATTGGAAACTGTTTATTTACCATTCTTTCACCTTCTTTTTTTAAAAATGGATGTGTAATATCCTTTTTTAATTCGTTCCAATAAGCATGTGCATTTTCTGTATTGGTTCTTTTTATATCAAAATCAAGAGCCCTTATCTTTATTACTTCGTAAACAAGATTTTTTTCTAAATGAAATACATTTTTAACAATAGAATCTCTTAATTGCCACTTTTCCATAGTCACTTTTTCAGGTTTTGGAATACTAATAAATGGTTCAACATATTTTTTGGAATAGGCTTTCGATGCATTTTTGTAGGTCTCGCTAAATTGTTTTTGAAACTCCATAACCTCGGCAGCTGATTTAAAAGCCTTATTTTTATTACTTTCTCTTAATGCTTTGTCATTCTCCGTAATTTCAATTTTCTCAAGTTCCAAATACTGCTCAAAAGTTTTCTCAGGTATAAATCTGGATGTATTTTTTTCATTTGGTTTTGGATAAACCAAAATAGGTTTAGCAAACTCAAACCGATTGACAAAAGTCGAAAATTCATTTAAGGCTAAAAGGCTTTGGTCGTTTAAATCCAAATTTTGCAAAAAATTAAAATAATCGTTTTCAACGGGTATTTTTAAAATTGGATTAGCAGGATCTTCTTTGGCATAATAATCACGAGCACTAACAAAATCGAACAAATGATTGGCATGTTCTAAATCAATCTTGTTTTTTAATAAAATCTTTGCTTTATCGGATATAGAATTGTTTTTTAGATAGATTTCTAAATTTTTCAAGTTCTTTTTATATTCTACAGTTTCCTCTTCTTTAAAAGCTTGAGGAGATATTGTTTTCATTTTTTTACTAAATATTTTGTAATCAAATGGTTTATCATCAAACTTATTCAAGTCTTCATTTGTTTTTGCCAAAGGCCCTATAAACGTTATGTTCTTTAAATAATTGTATGTGTTGCGCATTCTATCCACATACAAAAATTCATCCCAATCTAAAACCATGGCCAAGGTTTGTTTTGGTTCTAAGTAAAACTTAACGGGGCTTTTTTTAAAAACCATATAAGAATAAGAGGGATTTGTCAACGGAATATTAGCTTCGAAACGTCCATCAGGATGGATTTCAACAACTACAGGATAATCTTCTCTTGTAATGTCATTGTGGGTGTACATTATTCCCGTTTTAAAACCCAATCGAACATCGTAACCTTTTATATATCCAATAAGTCTACCTGTTGATTCATTAAAGAATTCTTTAGAACTCAAATTTGCCAATGGTTTGTTAGCTTCTTTTTTGAGTTCATTATCAATCCATTTTGAAACATACCCCGGTATTTCAGAAGATTTTTTAGACTTTTTGGCTCCTTCTACCAATGATATTCCAAAGACAACGTTATTGTAGTCAATCTTTTTTACACCTTCATTTATAGGAGGAAATATCAGTACGATAGTTTTTTCTCCAGATTCTGGCATCGTTATCTTTTCATCGAACTTCGCACCTTCAATATCTAGAACATTTAGTTTTACATTGTTGTCCAATTGAATAAAAATATCTTTTTCAAACGACATCCACCATTTAGGTATAAATTTATTATGGATATGTATTCTTGTTGCTTCTTTGCTTAGTTCAATTTTTGATATATGGGTTATCCCGCTATTGGTAACTTCAAATTCTGGATTTTCTATGATCCGCTGAGCAAATGCTATTGAATTTAGTAATACTAAAATGATGATAATTGTAGCTCTTTTCATTGTGGTAGGTTCAAGATATATTTACGAATATATAAATAAAAAGCCACAACTTGTTAAAGGTTTTTGAGTTTAGTCTAAACTCAAGTATTATTTTTGTCCTTGATATACTTTTTTTTAAGTACCTCCGCTCCCGCACGAATCATTTCGTGTGGTTGTAGTAGAGGACAAAGAGAAGAGCAATAGCTTATCATTTTCATAGATAAATAAAAAAGGAGGAAAACTTATTTTCCTCCTTTTTTTTGATTCTGATCAAACCAATAATTATTTTTGAATCGAAACAAAAAATGTCGTTCCTTCATTTGGTAAACTTTCAACCCAAATTTCGCCACCCATAGTTTCAATTTGAGTTTTTGTCATAAACAACCCAAAACCTTTGGCATCGGGATGATTATGGAAAGTCTTACGAATTTTAAACATATTTTCACCATGTTTTTCCATGTCAATTCCCTGACCATTATCAGAAACAGATAAAATAACACGGTCTTCTTTAATTTCGGATTTAATTTTAATGATTGGTTTTCTGTCCTCCGATTTATATTTAAAGGCATTACTGATAAAATTCTGAATCATACTATCCATATACGTTTGCGGAAAATATACGATAGGAACCTCTTCAAAATCGGTCTCAATTACAGCATCATATAGTTTAATTTGCGCTTCAAATCCCAAAACCGTTTTGTTTACAATTTCCTGCAGATTAATCTCATCCAATGCTATTTCAGCATCTTGTTTCACCTGAACGGTCTCAATTAATTCTTCAAAAATCTCATTCAGATGTTCTGAAACCTTTTCTACAACGTTAAAATACTCCGCTTTTTCATCATCATTCTCGGTATTTTTGATCAAATCAATCAACATTGTAATATTACTCATTGGTGCTCTCAGGTTATGGGAAACAATATTACAGAAATCAACCAATTGTCTGTTTTTCATCTCCAGTGCCTGTGCAGTCTTCAGTCGTTCTAGTTCTCTGTTTTTGCGATCAGTAACATCCAAACGAATAACAACGTACTGATAAGGCTTTCCATCAGCATTCAAAAAAGGAACAATTATAGTGTCAACCCAATAAAAGCTTCCATCTTTTGCCTTGTTTTTCAGCTCGCCTTTCCAGACTTTTCCATTGGCAATAGCAACCCATAAAGCACGAATAAATTCTTTGGAATGATGACCGGAATTTACAATTCTATGATCCTGGCCTATTAGTTCCTCTCTTGAATATTGAGAAATTTTACAAAAATTGTCGTTCACATGAGTAATAATTCCTTTTTGATTTGTAACTGCAACGATTGACGATTCATCCAAAGCATATTTGTAATCCTCAATTTGCCTCATGATTTCCTGAAATTCTTCCTCCCCTTTTTTTCGATCAGAAATATCGCAACGAATAGACACATATTGATATGGTTTACCTTGTTCGTTCAAAAAAGGAACAATTGTTGTATCAACCCAATAGCAAGTACCGTCTTTTGCCCTATTTTTAACTTCTCCATTCCAAACCTTCCCATTAGCGATGGTTCTCCAAAGATCTTTCATAAAATCTTTGGTATGATAACCCGAATTTACTATTCGATGATCCTGCCCAATCAGCTCTTCTTTTGAATATTTTGAAATTTTACAGAAATTATCATTCACGTGAGTAATAATTCCTTTTTGATCAGTAATCGCAACGATAGCAGACTGATCTAGAGCATACTTATAATCCAAAACTTCTTTTGCAAGTCTATTCGATTCATTTAGCTCAACGCTCATCTTCTCCATAAAAACCTTATATTATTGAAAATCAATACAATTAACTATTAAAAAACATACAAAACTATAACTATCCAGACTAACAGAACATGACATTTCTCATACTTTATTTTTGGTTCGAAATTCATCAAATTTACTCAAAATAAAAGACTTTTTCCTCCTATTTCGTTTTTACATTTTACAAGTATTTAGTTTTGAAAAAATAGTCCTAAAAGCAATTTTCATTATGATATTTTTTAATAAAAAAAATAAAACCTACTGAGTCTTAATCGCTACAACGTTGTAGCTTAAAAATCTGATAAATAACATTTTAAAAAGAAACAATTAACGTCTTTCGAAAACAATTCTAAAGCCTTTTTTTTACATTTGTTTTTGTATCATTATAAAAAATAAAAAAAATGGGCAAGAATTTACCTGAACAATACAGACATCCCTACACATTTGATAAAAAATATAAAAAATCAGCCGTTTATTTTTCAATGGAATTTGCGATTGATCAATCTCTAAAAATTTATTCTGGAGGATTGGGCTTTTTGGCGGGATCGCACATGCGAAGCGCATATGATTTAAAGCAGAATTTAATCGGAATCGGAATTTTATGGAAAAAAGGATATTATGATCAATTTCTGAGAGAAGACCATTCGATGGGTGCGCTTTTTAGAGAGAAAAATTACAGTTTCCTTGAAGACACCAACATACGATTCACCATAAAAATAGACAATCACGACGTTTGGGTCAAAGCCTATTTCCTGAAACCAGAAACCTTTGGAACTGTCCCGATGTTTTTCCTATCAACTGATTTACCCGAAAATGATTATTTGGCAAAATCAACTACATTCAGATTATATGATTCCAATCCAAGTGCCAAAGTCGCACAAACAATGGTTTTGGGATTGGGCGGAGCCAAATTGCTGGACGCTCTGGATTATGAACCGGATATTTATCATTTAAACGAAGCTCATGCGGTTTCATCTGTATTTCATTTGTACAATAAATACAAAAGTGTGGAAAAAATCAAAGAAAAAATGGTTTTTACAACCCATACTCCCGAAGAAGCCGGAAACGAAAAACATGATATTCATTTTCTAGAAAACCTAAGTTTTTTTGATGGCATTCCGTTAGAGACGGTTAGAGAAATAACAGGCATTCAAGACAACACATTCAACCATTCCCTTGTTGCATTACGATTGAGCCACAAAGCCAATGGTGTGTCCAAATTACACGGAGAAGTTTCGAGAGATATGTGGAAAGCCTTTTCAGGAATTTGTCCGATAACGCATATCACCAATGCTCAAAACAAAAAATACTGGGTAGATCCTTGGCTCGATGAGGCTCATACTGCCAAAGACCGAGAGAAATTAATCGCTAGAAAAAAGAGATTAAAAGAAAAATTATTCGAAGTGGTCGCCGATCAAACAGGGAAATTATTTGACCCAAACATTCTAACCATAGTATGGGCAAGACGTTTTGCCGAATACAAAAGACCCGACTTAATCACGCGTGATTTTGAAAAATTTAAAAGTTTAATGAATAATAGTGAAAGGCCAATCCAAATTATATTTGCTGGTAAGCCATACCCTACTGATTACGGAGCCATTCAAAACTTTGACAATCTTATGCACATCAGTAAGGATTTCAAAAACATGGCAGTTCTTATTGGACACGAATTAAAATTATCGCGACAATTAAAAAAAGGTGCCGATATTTGGTTAAATAATCCACGAGTAACCCGTGAAGCTTCGGGAACATCTGGAGTGACAGCTGCCATGAACGGAGCTCTTAATTTCTCTACCAATGACGGATGGGTTCGTGAATTCAAAGAATTAAATAAAACCCAAAACTCATTTGTTCTTCCTATAGTCGATCATACTATACCAACTCATGAGCAAGATCGAATGGATTTAGAAAACATACATGAAACGCTTGAGAAAGAAATATTGCCCCTTTATTATGACAAACCAAAAAAATGGTGGGATTTGGTAGAAACAAGCATGAAACAAATCGTTCCTTTCTTTGATTCTTCTCGAATGGCAGACGAATATTATTCAAAAATGTACAATTAAATTTCAATGTAAAACATATAAGTCATGTATGTTTTAAATTTGAATAAAATGAAGTAAAATAATAGTTCATTTAAGCAAAGAAACGAGTTACAGAGAAAAAATTATTAACTTATATTCACTTTTAATCATGTGACAAGACAACTTTCTTTCTTAGCTTAAATTACTTATATGTTTAAAAATTTCATGCTGTTTATTTTATTATACACAACAAAACCTCGTTATCTGAAAAATGACGAGGTTTTTATTTTTATATAATTTTAAAGAACATTAAATTGCTGAAAATTTAAAACATCACCCATAAAAAACATTATTTCGGGCATTTTTGTAAATTAGCATTCGTCACAAAAAACAGACTTTTCACTTATGGATTTAAACTTCAATAAAAACGAAGACCACAATAAACTTTTGCTCTCCGAACTCCGACAAAAATTAGCCAAAATAAAACTTGGAGGTGGCGAAAAAAGAATTGAAAAACTTCATGCCGAAGGCAAAATGACCGCCCGGGAACGAATTAATTATCTTTTGGATGAAAGTCCAAAACCGATAGAAATTGGTGCTTTTGCAGGTGATAAAATGTATAAGGAACATGGAGGATGTCCATCTGGTGGTGTGATTGTCAAAATTGGTTATATCAAAGGAAAACAATGCATAGTGGTTGCCAATGACGCCACCGTAAAAGCAGGTGCCTGGTTTCCGATTACAGCAAAGAAAAACCTAAGAGCACAGGAAATTGCAATGGAAAATCGTTTGCCCATTATCTACTTGGTTGATAGCGCCGGTGTTTATTTGCCATTGCAAGACGAAATTTTCCCTGATAAAGAACATTTTGGACGCATCTTTAGAAACAACGCCATCATGAGTAGTATGGGAATTACCCAAATTGCAGCCGTAATGGGCAGTTGCGTTGCGGGAGGTGCGTATCTTCCCATCATGAGTGACGAAGCGTTGATTGTGGACAAAACAGGAAGTATTTTCCTTGCCGGAAGTTATTTAGTCAAAGCCGCAATTGGAGAAAACATAGACAACGAAACCCTAGGCGGAGCGACAACCCATTGTGAAATATCGGGTGTGACGGATTATAAAGCCAAAGACGACAAAGATGCCTTAGAGAAAATAAAAAACATTGTCGATAAAATAGGTGATTTTGACAAAGCGGGATTCAGTCGAATCAAAACGATAAAACCTGCTCTTGACGAAAACGAAATCTACGGTATTTTGCCAACAGCCCGAACAGAACAATATGATATGATGGAAATCATCAAGCGATTGGTAGACAATTCTGAATTTGAAGCTTACAAAGAAGGCTACGGACAATCACTGATTACGGGATATGCAAGAATTGACGGCTGGGCTGTGGGAATTGTTGCCAACCAAAGAAAAGTAGCTAAAACAACAAAAGGCGAAATGCAATTTGGTGGCGTAATCTACTCCGATTCGGCAGACAAAGCGACCCGTTTTATTGCCAATTGCAACCAAAAGAAAATTCCGTTGGTTTTTATACAAGACGTTACCGGATTTATGGTGGGTTCCAAATCCGAACATGGAGGAATAATTAAAGACGGAGCCAAAATGGTAAACGCCGTTTCAAATTCGGTGGTGCCAAAATTCACTGTCGTAGTCGGTAATTCTTACGGAGCAGGAAACTACGCCATGTGCGGAAAAGCATTCGACCCTAGATTGATAGTTGCATGGCCAAGTGCCGAATTGGCCGTTATGGGAGGAACTCAAGCCGCAAAAGTATTGGCACAAATTGAAGCTTCATCCCTAAAAGGAAAAGGAGAAATTATCGATGAAGCCAAAGAAGCCGAATTATTTGCCAAAATTAAGGCCCGCTATGACGACCAGGTTTCTCCCTATTATGCTGCGGCACATTTATGGACAGATGCCATTATCGACCCGCTGGAAACCAGAACTTGGATTTCTATGGGTATTGAAGCCGCTAACCACTCACCTATTGAAAAGAAATTTAATTTGGGGGTAATTCAGGTATAGTAAGACTCAAATTATTTTTTAAAAAAATTGCACAAAATCTTGCTACATAATTTATGACAAAAGCCTGATACGTTTCAGAAACGTATCAGGCTTTTTTATTCATAAAGACAAAATCTTGGAAACTAAAAATTTCCTATCGCTTTTTGATAATTCACACTGGCAACCAAGTAATCATAAACTGCCTGAAGATAACTTTGTTCTGATTGTCTGAGTGATCTCTCAGTTTCAAGAACATCACCGTACTGACGACCTCCTAGACCGAATTGTTGTTTTTGATAACCATAAATTTTCTGAGAAAGTTCATAATTGTTTTTGGTTACCTGCATATTTTGCTGTGCATTGGAAACCTCTGTGCTTGATTTCAGAATCTCATAACTCACATCAGCCTTTTTTTGTTTTAAATCCAATTCGTTCTGGGTGAGTTGTATATTTTTCTCGTGAATATTGTCTTGATTTTTGAAATTGGAAGTAATCGGAATTTTAAACTGCATACCCACAAAGCTATAAGGAGTCCACCATTGGCCTAAACTATAATCAAAATTTGAATATTGGAAATGCTCCGTAAAATTGGCAACCAATGAAACAGTAGGAATTGCCGCTTGTTTGGTTTTATCTAATTCAAGTTTTATCCCTTCTTGTTTTAACATCAATTGCTTGATTTCGGTACGTTTTTCGATATTGGCATCTGCCAAAGCTTTTTCATTAAGTTTTCCAAAACTTGACGAATCCAATGATTCTGACAACTTAACCTCAGTATTATCCGAAACGTTCATTTGGTATTTCAATTTGGCCAGAGCCAAACCATAATTTTGTTTTGCCTTTTGGGTTTCTACTTTTGCATTTTCATAATCCAATTTGGCTTTCATATTATCCGTTTCGATTAAAGAACCGGCTTTAAATTTTCCTTCAGCCAAATCAGCATATTCCTTGAAACGCATTTCCTCATTGGTCGCAATCTTATGTTGTAGTTCTTTTAGGGTAACATTAAAATAAGCGAGCGTAATTTGTTCTTTTATAATGTCTTCGTCGGCTCTGATTTTTTCCTGTGAAATAGCCGCATTGTTCTTTGCAATTTTTACATCAGTGCCAATTCCGGGTTTAAAAATAGGTTGGTTCAATTCCAAACTAAAAGAAGTGTGATTGTCTGGCGAAAAAGGAAACAATGCCGGTTGACCAGTTGGTGAAAATCCCGGCGGTATATATGCTTGCTGAATTTGGGTATTGTAGATTACACTTCCGGTGGATGAAACTTCAGGAATCCATTCTTTT
This sequence comes from Flavobacterium gilvum, assembly GCF_001761465.1. Lineage (NCBI taxonomy): Bacteria > Pseudomonadati > Bacteroidota > Flavobacteriia > Flavobacteriales > Flavobacteriaceae > Flavobacterium > Flavobacterium gilvum. The sequence goes on from NZ_CP017479.1 coordinate 3,394,291, forward strand.
TTGGATTTCGCAATTTCGCTTTGACTTAAATCCACATTGTATTTATGAGATTGTACATCGTACCTGTTTTTCAATCCTAAATCCACTGCCTGTTGCAGACCTAATTCTACTGATCCCTGGGTGGGTTCCTGGGAAAATCCTAAAAACGAATTCAGGATTAATACGGCTAATAAAATTCTTTTTATCATGGTTAATTATTTTTGTTAGATAAATTTACTAAAACTATCCTAATGTTCATTCACAACCTGTATCTTATCTTTCTTATTATACCTGATTAACAATATTATAGGAATACAAAATAGAACTGCAAATCCCAGCATACCAAATCCCTGATTGTAACTCACGAGCATTTGTTGTTTGGTCACAATTCCGTCCAACATACTGTAGGCTGCTTGTGTAGCTTGATCACTGGAGTAACCTGCCTGTGAAAACATTTGTGTAAAAGCACCGAGACGTTCGCTGGTTGCATCATTATAATTCGAAACATTACCAATCAGATTTCCGCGGATATCGGCAGTTGAACGATTAAGGTAAATGTTGATAATGGCGATTCCAACAGCTCCTCCCATTTGTCTTAACATATTTGAAAGTCCTGTTGCCTGTGCCAAGTCTTTACCATGTAATCCTGCCACAGCCAATCCAAGAATTGGCATCATCATCAAGGCGGTTCCGAATCCTCTCAGAATAAACGGCCAGAAGAAATGGGTTTCATTGGAATCTGGACCCGAAAACGAAAGCATAAACAAAAAACATGAATTCATTAAAAGACCTATAATCATTATGTTTTTTGGATTGTATCCTTTGTTAAGGAAACGGCTCACAACGATCATACCTACAGAAGTTGCAATGGCTCCGGGGATCATAAAAGCCCCTTGTTTGGTCGCTGTCCATCCCAGAGCAACCTGCGTAAATAATGGAAAAATGAAAACCGAACCATTGATTACCATTCCGATGACAAAATTCATAATATTCCCCATTGCCAAGTTGAAACTCTTGTACAAACGGAGATTCACTGCCGGGTAATCAATAGACAATTCGCGAACAATAAAAGCGACAATACCCAAAACTGCGGTGGTAAAGAAAAATACGATTTCGGCACTTTCAAACCAGTCCTCAGACGAACCTTCTTCCAAAATAAACTGAAGCGATCCAATACCAATAACCAGAAATATAATTCCCCACCAATCGATTTTTTTTAGTTTTTGTACTCCCGGAAGATCCGTTACGTATCTTGAGGCAAGGATTGCAGCAATTGCGCCAATGGGTACATTTACAAAAAATATCCAGTGCCACGAAAAATTATCGGTAATAAAACCGCCCATCACAGGACCAAAAGTAGGACCAAGAATTACTCCCAATCCAAAGATAGCTTGTCCTGTTGCTTGTTCTTTTGGAGGAAAGGCACCTAGAATAATTGACTGTGCTGTAGATAACAATCCACCACCACCAATACCTTGTATAAATCGCCAAAACACCAACACCCACAAACTATCGGACAAACCACACATTAGCGAAGCAAAGGTAAATATGATTACAGAACTCGTAAAGTAAATCTTGCGCCCAAACAAGTTGGACAACATACTCGATAGCGGAATAATAATAACATTTGCAATACCATAAGAGGTAACCACCCAAGCAATTTCTGTTGTTGTGGCTCCAATATTACCGCTAATTTCGCGTAAAGCGACATTCACGATAGTCGTATCAATAAGTTCCAGCATGGCACAAGAAATAGCTGTAATTACAAGCAACCATTTTTCAATTCCCTGCGGATATTTAATCTCCGGTATCTTTTTTGGGGATTCGTGAGGACTTATTTCATTCTTTTCAGAAAAATTGTCTTCCATGATTAGTTCACTTTAACTTTAACAAAAGCACTTAAACCAGGAAACAGCTCATACTTTTTATCAGCAGGAAAATTATCGATGGCTATTCGAACCGGAACACGTTGCGTGATTTTTATAAAATTACCAGTTGCGTTATCTGGAGGAAGCAACGAAAATTTTGCACCTGTTGCTCCACCAAAAGATTCTACTTTTCCACTTAATTCGATGTCTGAGTGAGAATCCAAATGAATTTTCACTTTGTCTCCGATTTTCATTTTCTCAATTTGAGTTTCTTTGAAATTGGCGCTAATCCAATGTTTTTCGACATCGACTACCACACATAAAGATTGTCCCACTGATACGTATTGCCCTTGGTTGAAGGCACGTTTGGTCACGATTCCGTCGCACGGCGCAATTACATACGCATAGGACAATTGTTTCAAAGCCAATTTTAATTCTGCTTCACGTTGACTTATCGTTGCATTCGAAAGTCCAATTTGCCCAACATAAGCTTTGGCTTGCGATTTTGCCCCTTGAGAAGAAGCCAATGAAGATTGTTCCTGATCTAGTGATTTTTTGTATTCAGACTGTGCTATCTGCAAGTTGGCTTTGGCATCATCAAGTTGGGCTTGTGTGGCTCCTTTAACAGCTAATAATTTATTTACTCTGTCAAGATCCAACTGAGCTTTATTTAGTTTTGCTTTGGCAGCACCAGAAGCTTGTCGATTTGATTCTGCAGTTTTCAGCGATGCGGTTGCATTGTCAGTTCCGGCAGAAGCAGTACTTCTGGACACAGATAAATTTGCCTTTGAGTTTTGTAGAGCAGCTTGAGCCTGTTGCACTTTTGCCTCCAATTCATCGATGTCAAAAATTACAAGAGTGTCTCCTTTTTTTACATTTTGGTTATCCTGAAAACGCAATTCTTTTACAAATCCAGTAACACCAGAACGTATTGAGTAAAGATTACCATCCAATTGTGCATTGTCTGTACTCTCATATTGAGCGCCTGTAAAATGAATTATAACAGAGACAAGAAGGATTAACGCAATAACTCCTCCAATAATCTTTATTTTTTTTGCAGCTTTTTTTGACTTTGATTTCTTTTCCATTTCTGTTTTATTTCTGTTTATTATTTAATCATTACTAATTTTATTCCGACCAGTTGGTATGCTGAAATATGTTTAAATTTTTAATATATTGATTTGACTTTGAAAACTTTTAAAGTGAAGTAACTGCCGATTGATTGTCTCTATTTTTAGAAAAAGAATCGCATTTTAATTCATTATAAAAATCACTCCATAGCGTATTCAATTTTTCAGCCATCATTTTATCGCTGGTGATTTCGATTCCAAAATTCTTGCGGATTCCTACAGCAACTTTTGTAAAGATGAAAATTTGGGCTATATTCTCATTACTCATCTTCGAATTGATTTCTCCGCTGAGTTTGGCATTAGCAATAACAGCTACCCAAATGTTCAATTCAAGTTCATTGACCTGAGAAAAATTCTGCCTCAATTCCGGAAATAATTTGATAGCCTCGAGAATAAGTGTCACAAAATTTACATCCTTAGAAGCCGAATCATTATCTGTTCGTTCTCTCTTTATAAAATCTAAAAAAGCACTGTAAAAATTCTTTAGCGAACTTTTATCCAGACCATCATAATAAAACATCATTTTATCAAGAAGAAATTTTTCAATAACCTCCCTGAACAATTGTTCTTTACTAGAAAAATAGTGATAAAATGCTCCTTTAGACAAACCAGTAGCATCAACCAGTTCTTTCATTGAAACTTCCTTGAAAGTTTTATTCAAGAACAATTTAAAACTAGTGTCAAGTATGTATTGTTTTGTGTCTTTCATAGCAGATAGTAAATTTGGGTATTAATTTTCTTCTTTTAATAATAATTGTCTTTTCGTCTTTTATCAGAATACAAAAACCGACCATTCGGTACGCAAAATTATAATGATAATTTGAATCTACAAAACTTTAGTGAAAATAATTTTAAAAACCTCATAATCTCAGTGTTACAGAAACACCAAAAGTATGACTCCGCCAAAATGCAGTACAACACATTGATACTGCATGAAGATTTTGAAATGTAACGATACCTTAAATATTGCAACTTTTTTCTTTCATCAAAAAACAAAAATAAAATCAATAAAAAACGATGCTTAAAAAAAACACAATTCTCAATTATTATTCCTGAAAATTATCAATATCTCATTAATTATTAATAACTTAGTGTTACTAATTTAAACCGGAAAAGATATGAACAATGTAAAAACCTTGAATAAGTGGGCCAATGCACACACTTATTTACCAATAGATTTACTCAGAATGGCTCTTGGTGTTTTTTTATTTATGAAGGGGGTTTATTTTTTTTCAAACTCGCAGAATTTAGTTGATCTGTTATCGCCTATTGAAGGATTGGACAGATTTGGAAGTCTTGAGATGTTTGCGATTCACTATATAGCCCCGGCGCATTTAATTGGAGGAATTTTAATTTTTTGTGGTTTATTAACCCGTTGGGCCATTATATCACAATTACCTATCCTTATTAGTGCCATTATAATCAATTTTATGGGACAAATGCACCACCAGAACTTATTATTGGCATTAATTTGTCTTACTGTATGTTTCTTTTTTCTATTCTATGGAAGCGGAAAAAATTCAGCAGATTATTTTTTCAAAATGCAGGTATAACATAACACAACTCCGAAATACAAAATACCAGAAACAAAAAAGAGAGAAACATAAACTTCTCTCTTTTTTGTTATCTCAGGCAGTCTTACTTAACTGCTACCAATTCTTTACTTTCTTCCCTCATTATTTTACCGGTAGCGGTTTCCTTAAATTTAGGGATAAACACTATCTCTTTTGGTTTTTCATATTTGTCCAAAACATCAAATAAAGAATGGTTAATATCCAATGGAGAACCTTCTACATAAAGAGCCACTTTTTCTCCCAAAATATCATCTGGCACACCGATTACAAAATAACGTCTCGGAATTAGTGCCGATAATTTATTTTCTACTAGCTCTGGCATAATTTTTACACCTCCGCTGTTAATTACATTATCGTGACGTCCTAACCAAACAAATTGAGTATCTGAAACTAATTTCACAATATCATTGGTAACGATTTTTTCGTTTCCAATATTTTTTGCAACAATCTCAAGACATTGATCTTCATTCACAGAAACCGTAACATTTGGCAAAGTAGTAAAAACTTCAACACCAACTTTCTTAGCAGCAATATGAGTAATTGTTTCGGTCATACCGTAAGTTTCATAAATATCAATTGGCAGTTTTACCAATTCATCTTCCAATGATTTATGAACTTTAACACCTCCTATAATTACCTTTTTAATATTTGATAATTTATCGATTGAATTCTTAGCCTGTAACGGAACCATTGCCGAAAAGTCATATTTCTCGTCATTGTGATCCAAAGGATGAGAACTTGGCGGAACAAAATCCATGTCTAATCCTAAAATAAAAGAGCGCACAAACATCATTTTTCCGGCAACATAATTGGCCGGCAAACAATGAAGAACTCTATCTCCTGGCTGAAGCCCGAAAAAGTCTCCTGTTGCCAAAGCAGATTTAACCATGGCACTTTTCTCAATTCTGATTGATTTTGGAGTTCCTGTCGTGCCAGAAGTATTCATATCAATGTAGGGTTTATCATCAAACCAATCCAATAAAAAATCACCTACCGTCTGCTCAAAATCTTCTCCTTCTTTAACAAAACTGTAAGCTATTCTACACAAATCTTCTTTTGTCAAATGATAGCCATTTAACCTAAAACGGTTGTGTACATTCTTGTGTGTAACTGTATCCATATATTATAAATTTTATTTTTTAAAGTATTAACTGAAAGCCTATTTACACAACAGCCCCTGTTAGTTTATCCCTCCAGCCAGACCACTTGTATTTCATACCAAATATAGTCAAAAGCAAGGGATAAACCACAATAACCGGCAAGATAATATCAAGCCCTGCTACGGGTTCTGACACATCTTTGAAAATAGAATATGTTTGAAAAGCAGACCAATCTGAAGTTACCAATAAAGCCCCAATCAGGTTGTTTGCGGCATGGAAACCCAAAGCCAATTCCATCCCTTCGTCCATCAGAGTCATTATCCCCAACAAGAGTCCTGTTCCTATGTAATATATCATAATTATATTCCCCATCTTGGCAACTTCTGGATTGGAAAAATGCATCAGACCAAAAACACAGGAAGTCATAAGTAAGGGAAACCATTTATTCTTGAATAAATTAGCAAATCCCTGCATCAGATAACCACGAAAAACCAATTCTTCGACACTCGTTTGAATTGGCACCAAAAGCGAGGCTATCACTACCAAAATCGAAAAAGGAACGAGCTGAAAATTAAATTTAAAATCATCTGGACTCACATAACACATCAATAATGTCGAAATTATTGTAAATACAGACCATATACCAAAAGAAAAAAACACTCTTTTCCAATCCATTTTTTCTCTGGATGTGATTATGGAAATAAACTTTTGCCTATGCAGAAAGCGAACAGCAAAATAGATTCCTCCCAATGCAAACACAAATGGAATCAGCAATAAAAATAAATTTAAGTTGGGTTCAAAAAAATGCAATAATTCAGCATCTGTTGTTGGATATTTTTTTCCCTTTAGTGCTGTTTCAAAAAGCATCAACACCAACATAGGCATTTGCCCCAAAAAAGAAGCTCCAATTACAAAAATGGAGCCTAATATGTACTTCCAAAATTTATTACCGGTATTGATTCCTTGCTCTATAAACATTTATCATTTTTCTAAAAAATTATACTTCAAATACTATTCCAAATCTTACTTTTGCCCAAAAAAAATTTAACATTATAAGTAACACAAACAAAATGATACAAATATACCATAATCAAAGATGCGGAAAATCAAGAAATTGTTTACTCGTTTTGCAGGAATCCAACAAAAAAATCGAAATTATCAATTACCTCAACACCCCACCAACTGTTGATGAATTGACCGCATTACTCCAAAAACTGAATTTATCTCCAATTGAACTTGTTCGGCAAAAAGAACAAATCTGGATTGATAATTTCAAAGGAAAAACATTGACAGAAAATGAAATTATTCAGGCAATGGCCGAGAATCCAATTCTCATCGAACGCCCCATTGTAGTCAACGGAAATAAAGCGATTATTGGCCGTGATCTCGAAAAAGTAATTCCTTTTATATAGACATTAACATTATTTTAATAAATCAACTTTAAACCTTATCTGCCTTAAACTATCCAAAAGGAAAACATATATACAATTTAATGAAAAATCTAAACCGCATTATAGTTCTGTTATTTTTATTTTTAGGACTATCAAATTTTGCCCAAAATGGACCTCCAACTTTTACCAAAATAAAAGTTACGGGTAAAATTATAGCAAAGAAAAACAATCAACCCCTTGAAGACGCTACAATCACTTTAAAAAATCAAAAAAACCCCAAAGCTATTTCTGGTGGAATAACCAATAGCAAAGGAGAATTTGATGCAGATGTAATTCCTGGTGTTTATGATATAACTATCGATTTTATTTCGTTCAAATCAATCAACATCACAGGAAAAAACATAACCGAAAAGACTTCACTTGGTACAATTGCTCTCGAAGATGATGCTTCTCAGTTGAACGAAGTCGTTATTCGTTCAGAAAAATCAACTGTTGAAATCAAACTGGACAAAAAAGTTTATAACGTTGGTCAGGACATGATGGTAAAAGGCGGAACGGTAAGTGATGTTTTAGACAACATTCCTTCAGTCTCTGTTGATACCGAAGGAAATGTAAGTTTAAGAGGAAGCGACAATATCCGAATTTTAATTGACGGAAGACCTTCTTATGCGGTAAATATCGCCGAAGCATTAAGACAACTTCCTGCAGATGCAATTGATAAAGTTGAAGTTATCACCAATCCATCTGCCCGATATGATGCCGAAGGTGGTTCTGGAATACTCAACATTATCCTTAAAAAAGGAAAAAACAAAGGTTTTAACGGAACATTAATCGCTTCTGGCGGTATTCCCGAAACGTATGGTTTAAGTGCTAATGTAAATTACAAAACAGAAAAACTAAACTACTTTTCTACCGTAGGATACAATTCAAGAACAAATGAAGGCGGTGGTAAAACAAATTCTGAGTATTTCAACCCAGACAAATCAACCAAAAATTTTCTAGATGAAGATCGTGAAACCCAAAGAACAAGAGATGGTTTCAACGGAAGAGCCGGTGTTGAATGGACCGTAGCACCAAATACTTATTGGACAAATGCCCTAAATTACGAAAACAATACAGGAAATACGAATGATGTAATCAACTATCAAAACTATGATGCTACCCATAATTTTACTGGTACAACTTACCGTTTAAACAATGGAGATACAAACAGTGAGAACATCTCGTATACTTCAAATTTAATTAAAAACTTCAACGACAAAGGGCATAAACTTACCGTTGACGCTACTCTTTCAAGAGATAATGATGATAGTCAAAGTATTATTACAGGTTCTCAGAATTACAACAACACGTTGAATAATCAAGTTCAAAAACAAGCACAAATTCAAGCCGATTACGTGCTTCCAATAGGAGAAGGAAGCCAATTTGAAGCTGGATATAAAGGAAGTTTTGGCGACTTAAACAACCAATATTATGTTCTTGACGAACAAGGAACACGAATTCCTAATTTATCAAACACTTTGGAATACAAAGAAAACATCAATGCACTTTATTCTCAGTACGGTTTCAAGAAAAATAAATTCTCCTATTTATTTGGACTACGTTGGGAAGACACCAACATACATGTAAACTTGTTGGACAATAACGATTTTAATACCAAAAAGTACAACAACTTTTTCCCAAGTGCTTTTATCAGTTATGAACTGTCTGATCAAAGCAACATTACAACAAGCTACAGCAAGCGTCTAACAAGACCTAGAGGCCGTTTTATGAACCCTGCTGTAAACTATTCCAGTAACGTTAATATTTTTCAGGGAAATCCAGACTTAGATCCGTCATTAACAAATAAATTTGACGTTGGATATATCAAACGTTGGGACAAAGTAACATTTAATACTTCTGCTTATTTTGAAGACACCAAAGACGTTTTCAGCTTTGTACGATCTCCTACGGGTGATGAAGTAAACGGAGTTCCGGTAATTAAAAGCCAACCAATTAACTTAGGAAAAGAACAGAAATACGGTTTTGAGTTTACTTTAAATTACACCCCATTCAAAATATGGAGAGTAAACAGTAACTTCAATCTCTACAATGTAAAAACAACTGGAGAACACAGCTACACAGACACAAAAGGCAATCTTATTGTACAAAATCTAGACAACCAAGCCAACACTTGGTTTGCGAGAATTAATTCAAAACTAACTTTACCGTACAAAATTGACTGGCAACTGAGCGCAATGTACAATGGTGAACAAAAAACAGCTCAAGGCAAAAACTTAGATCAGTTTAGTATGAACACGGCTTTCAGCAAAGATTTGTTCAAGGATAAAGCAACACTTGCATTCAATATCAGTGATATTTTAAACTCAAGAATTATGAGATCTTATACTTATCTTGACAACCAGACATCATATAGCGAAATGCAATTCCGTAAACGTCAATTCAATTTGTCATTTACCTACCGTTTCAACAAGGCTAAAAACGAAAAAGAAAAGAATCAAGCTCCTAAAAATGACAGCGGTAACGATGGTGATTTTCCAGGATAAATAAATATAACACCTGCATTAGATTTCTCCAATTCTAATGCGGGAAATCTAGCCAATAAAAAAAGGACTCGCAACACGAGTCCTTTTTTATTTTGTAAGGAAAAAGAAACTATGCTTCTTCTTCTTCTCTTTGTTTTGCTTTCTTTTCTTTGTAAGCCTCCCAAGTTGCTCCTCCTACCCAATAAGATACGAAACCAACCAAGAAAAACATTAACCAAAATCCCATTGTAAGGATGGTTAAGAAAAGTAAAAAGCCTAAATACTGGTGAAATTCAAACATGTTTTCCGGAATTTTTGAATGTAGCGACAAATGTATGATTAAAATCTTTTCAAGCCAATAAAATCATTAAAAACTATCAATTATTTGTTAAAAGATTTATCAACACCGAAAATCAAAACCAAACAGCTTCACACCTGATTATTAATATCTCAATCAAACAAAGTTTTTTCAAGACTATATTATCAAATTATCATTTTAAAACACAAAAACTTTCATTATAATTTAATTTGTATTTATATTTGTTCATCAAATACTATAAATTTATGGAAGAATGCATCTCCGTTTTTGATATGCTAAAAATTGGTGTCGGACCATCCAGTTCCCACACTCTTGGCCCGTGGCGTGCTGCAGAACGATTTTTAAAAGAACTGAGAGATGAGTATGACATCAATTCTGTTGAGAGAGTAAAAGTCAATCTATATGGTTCTCTCTCCTTAACAGGAAAAGGACACGCAACCGATTTAGCTGTTATGCTGGGATTAAGCGGACAAGATCCCGAATACATTCCGATTCAAAATATTGACAAAATCATCAAATCGATTGAAACCAAAAACGAAATTTATTTGGGGAACCAAATTCCTATTCCGTTTTTCATTCTTCAGGATATTATTTTCAACAAAAATTTTCTTCCTTTTCATGCCAATGGATTGACATTTACTGCTTACTTCAATAACGAAACCCAATACAGTTCAACATTTTACTCCATAGGAGGCGGTTTTGTAGTCAAAGAAGGTAGCCAAAATGCGCAAGCAAAAGAAGCTATAAAATGCGCTTTCCCCCACCCGATTGACAAAGCCAGTGAACTTTTGGCCTATTGCACAAAAGAAAACAAAACCATTTCGGAAATCGTTTATGACAACGAAAAATCGATGCGCCCCGAAGCATCCATTCATCATGAATTAATGCGCATTTGGAATACCATGCTGGAATGTATGTATATCGGCTGTCATTCCGAAGGTATTCTTCCCGGCGGATTGCATGTTCGGAGACGGGCTTTTGACATGCACCAAAATTTGATTGGTCTGTCCAATTATTCCAATCCCCAAGAATGGCTGGAAGAAATTAGAAAAACCGAAGTTAAATTCAGACAAATCCTAAAATGGGTTAGCTGTTTTGCATTAGCCGTAAACGAAGTAAATGCGGCTTTGGGACGAGTAGTCACCGCTCCTACCAACGGAAGCGCCGGCGTAATTCCTGCAGTTTTAATGTATTATCTGGTTATTGAAAATCACCAGGGCGGCGAAACCGAAATCAAAAAATTCCTGATGGTTGCCGGCGAAATAGGAAGCATTTTCAAAAAAGGATCAACAATCTCTGCCGCAATGGGAGGCTGTCAAGCCGAGATAGGTGTTTCGAGTGCTATGGCTGCTGGTGCTTTGTGTGAATTGATGGGAGGAAGTCCGGAACAGGTTTTAATGGCAGCCGAAATTGCCATGGAACATCACTTAGGTTTAACCTGCGATCCTATTGGCGGTTTGGTTCAAATCCCTTGCATTGAAAGGAATACCATGGGTGCCATAAAAGCTATTAATGCCGCAGAACTCGCACTAGAAACCGATGCCAAAAATGCCAAAGTTTCTCTGGATAAAGTAATCGACACGATGTGGCAAACCGCCAAAGACATGAACTCAAAATACAAAGAAACCTCCGAAGGCGGACTTGCAATTGCCGTGAATATGGCGGATTGTTAATTAGATAATTTGAAAATTAGATAATTAGATAATTTAATTCCGATATCTTAAAAAAAAAAAAGATTTCAAATTAGAAGTTTATCAATTCTAATCTGAAATCTTTTTTTTAAACCTGCGTTTAATTATTATTTATGTCCCTTAAGTTTCTTCAAAAAAATGAAGTTTAGTCTTAAAATCCAATTATCCAATTATCCAATTATCCAATTATCCAATTATCTAATTATCTAATTATCTAATTTACAACTTTCCTGTCCAATTCTAATTTTGTGATAGGATTATAGACGATAGGTATTTCTTCAATAATTACATCACTTTTGTCAAGTCCAAAAGCTTTTGTATCCGATAATGATATGTTTTTCAACATATAATAAGAATTCAGTAAAATGCCATCCTTTACGGAAAATTCATTTTCGACAGACAAAAACTTTTCGATTATAACGAATTTAAAATCGGGTTCTGGATTGTATTTTGTCGAACCATCAGAGCGGATGTGCAAATTCAGTTCTTTATTATCAATAAGATTTTGAACAATTTTTTTAAAATACAATTCTACTTTTGGTTGGATTCTAAAACCAATATTCAAAACAATCTTAATCACTTTATCATCCAATAACTCAATAACTTCATAATTCAAATCAAAAGGAGAATTGGTTCTATTGATATGAAAAAACCAGTACACATCAGCTCTTTTTGGCTTTTTGGAAAAAATAGAGCTCAGTATTTTCTCTTCAATTTCGTAATTTCTGTCCGCTTTTGACAAATAAATCAAATGAGTAGCATACTTCGGAATAGTAACATCATTACTCAATTCCAGAAACTTAGCTGTATGTTCAGTCAAATTGGTAAATTTCACAAACTTATTATTGATTTTTCGGGAAAAATACCAAACATACATGGTCATAAATATAAATAGCTCGAAAAACAAGAACATCCAACGTTCTTTGATTTTTACAATATTGGCAACAAAAAATGCAATTTCGATAATTACAAAAACAGTTATAATCAGTGTGATAAGGACCCTGTTCATTTTTTTGATATAAATCAAATAATAATTTAAAAGAACGGTGGTCATCAACATCGCTATAGTTATCGAAAAACCATAAGCCGCCTCCATATTGGAAGAAGTTCTAAAGTACAAAACCATCAAAATACACCCAGCCCATAAAATAGTATTCACCGATGGAATATAAATTTGGCCTTTCAAATTTGTTGGATTTTTCATGGTCACACGAGGCCAAAAATTAAGCGAAACTGCTTCGTTAATCAATGTAAACGAACCACTTATCAATGCCTGAGAAGCAATAATTGCCGCAAAAGTCGAAATAACAACTCCCGAAAATAAAAACCATTGTGGCATAATGGTATAAAAAGGATTTTTACCTTCCAGAAAATGATTGCTTTGATTCATCAACCAAGCTGCCTGTCCTAGATAATTAACAACCAACGCAATTTTCACAAAAATCCATGTCATTCTGATATTGCTTTTTCCGCAATGTCCCAAATCCGAATACAAAGCTTCGGCACCAGTGGTACAAAGGAAAACAGCTCCCAACAACCAAAATCCGTGAGGATATTCGACTAACAACTCATAAGCATAAATGGGATTCAAAGCTGTCAATATTGCAGGATGCTCCAAGATTTGGACAAATCCCAATATTAAAAGCATTGAAAACCAAACCACCATGGCAGGACCAAAAAAGAATCCCACTTTTTGAGTTCCAAAACGCTGAAAAAAGAAAAGTCCAGACAAAATCACTATTACAATTGGCAAAATTGGAATATTGGGAACTACATCTCCCAATCCCTCAACCGCCGAAGCCACAGAAATAGGCGGCGTGATAATTCCGTCTGCCAAAAGAGTCGTAGCTCCCAAAATAGTTGGAATTACCAGTTTTCCTTTTCCAAAACGTTTGACCAATGCATAAAGAGAAAACACGCCACCTTCACCATGATTGTCTGCCGAAAGCGTCATTAAAACATATTTGAAAGTTGTTTGAAAAGTAAGTGTCCAAAAAATACACGAAATCCCTCCATAAACCAGTAGTTTTGATATTTCTCTTTGCCCAATAATGGCTTTCATAACATATAACGGACTGGTTCCTATATCTCCGTAAATAATTCCGAGTGCAACCAAAAGCGATGCAGCTGTTACTTTTTGAACCGTTGATTTATTCATTGTATTCTAATTTATATTCTTAAATTCAATAATTTTTGGACATAGCAAGTCCTATATGAGGTGTATAGAACACTCCATATACATTCTTTTTATTTAAACTTTTATTGAGTTTTAACTGGTATTAAACCGGTATCCCACACCCGATTCTGTGATGATGAATTTAGGGCGATTGGGATCTTCTTCTATTTTTTTTCGAAGTTGTGCCACAAAAACTCTTAAATATTGCGTTTGGTCAGCATAACTGTTTCCCCAAACTTGTTTCAGTAAATATTGATGGGTTAATACTCGTCCTTCGTTTTTTACAAATATTGAAAGCAAATTGTATTCTGTCGTTGTGAGTTTTAAAATCTCTTTATTCAATCTTACAATTCTGGAAGCCAAATCTATTGAAACCGAGCCAAATTCAATTATTGGTTCTTTTTCTATTGCTACCAAATTTCGCAAAGCAGTTCGAATCCTAGCAAGTAATTCCTGCGTGCGGAAAGGTTTAGTCAAATAATCATTTGCTCCGTTATCGAGTGCTTTTACAATTTCATCTTCGGTATTTTTTACCGTCAAAATAATAATTGGGTTTTTATACCATTCTCGTAGTCGTTTCAAAACAACTTGTCCATCCTCATCGGGCAAACCCAAATCAAGAATAACCAAATCGGGCTGATGATTGGCCACCATCGACAAACCTTCTTTTGCATTTGCAGCAAAAATGGTTCTGTAATTATTAGAGTCCAATGTGATTTCAAGTAGTTTCCTAATTTGAATTTCATCATCAATAACTAAAATTTGGGCACTATTATTCATTTGAAATTTCTTTAGTATTCATTGTTAAGGTTTGAAAACTTAGTGTAAAAACCGAACCTCCTTCTTCCCTGTTTTCTAGTGTTACTTTTCCGTGTTGCGCTTCTACAAATCCTTTTACAATAGACAATCCTAATCCTGTTCCACCAGTTTTAGAATTTTGAAGACGGTAAAATTTATCAAAAACTTTATCAATTTCATCTTCCGGAAAACCAATACCATCATCGGTAATTGTAATCACGCAGGGACATAATTTATCGGGATTGTATTCAAAATCGACATCAGCATTATAAGAAACCTTAATTTCAATTTTAGCACCTTTTGGCGTGTATTGAGATGCATTAAAAACCAAATTATAAATTATCTGCTGCATCAAGCCGTAGTCTAATTTAAAAAGCGGTAAATTTTCATCAGTCTTCACGACTATTTTGTGAAACTGCAAATCGTCTTTTAAGTGATCCAAAACATTATAAACCAATTCTTCTAAATCACACCAATCCATTTTTGGTTCAATAACACCCGATTCGAGTCGGGACATATTCAGTAAATTCTCGACTTGATGGTTCAATCGCAACGAAGCTTTTTCTATTTCGGCATATAGATTTTCTTTATTTTTTTCAGAAATAGAAATCGTTTTGCTTTGAATCGTATCGATAGCCCCCATAATTGTCGAAATTGGCGTTCTCAATTCATGGGACAAGGAATCGAGCAAAGCATTATACAGCTTCATGGTATTTATTCTCACTTCTTTTACTTGCAATACCTTTTCGGCTCTACGGATTTTGTGTGTCAGAACAGCATTTACCAGTGCAATAATGAAAAACAAAAACAATAACAATGAATCTTCGGCACTACTGATATGCAGTGTGTAATAAGGCTTTATAAACAAAAAATTCAATATTAACGCGCTCAAAACGGCACTGAGCAATAATGGCAAAATATTTAAAAACATAGATAAAACCGAAACGACCACTAATAGCAGATAGCCAACAATTTTATAATCTAAATAGTCTCGGATAAACAAACACAGTGAAGCAACTGTACCGACTGATAAAACGCTAATTAAATATTGATTTTTAATCTTTATTTGATTCAAAATACTATTCATAATCCTTGCATTTATTTGATAAGACAAAGTTAAAGCATATCATGTAAGTATTTTATAATATAACCAAGCAGGATATAAAGATTTTATAAAGATTACAATTATGTTGAACTCACACAAACCCAAAGTAGGAAACCAAATTCAATTCTGTGCTTCATTATAAAAATACTTCAAAACAATACATCAAATTACCAATATCACAATTTGACCTGTCCTAGATTTCATATTCTTCACGAAAATTCAATTTAGAAGAATTCTATTTATTATTTTTGCACTCTCTAAACAGAATCAATCCCGAGGTTTCGGAATTAAAATAAAAACAAGATGTCAGCAATAAAAAAAGATTACAAAAAAGTTACCACCAAGTCTTTAATCGATATGAAATCCAATGGCGAAAAAATCTCCATGCTTACGGCTTATGACTATACAATGGCCAAAATTGTGGATACCGCCGGAGTTGATGTAATACTGGTTGGTGACTCGGCTTCAAACGTTATGGCCGGTCACGAGACTACACTTCCTATTACTTTGGATCAAATGATATATCATGCCTCATCGGTAGTAAGGGCGGTTGACAGAGCTTTGGTTGTTATCGACTTACCTTTTGGTAGTTACCAATCTGATCCTAAAGCTGCATTGCGTTCCTCTATCAGAATCATGAAGGAAAGTGGTGGCCATGCCGTAAAACTGGAAGGCGGAAGCGAAATAAAAGAATCTATCAAAAAAATCCTAAATGCCGGAATCCCTGTTATGGGACATTTGGGATTGACACCACAATCTATTTATAAATTCGGGACTTATACTGTTCGTGCCAAAGAAGAACAAGAAGCCGAAAAATTAATCGAAGACGCCAAATTACTGGAGCAATTGGGTTGTTTTGCTTTGGTTCTCGAAAAAATTCCTGCTCAATTAGCAAAACAAGTAGCCGAAAGTATTTCAATTCCCGTAATTGGAATTGGAGCCGGTGGCGGAGTTGACGGACAGGTTTTGGTTATTCACGATATGTTGGGAATGAATAATGAGTTCAGCCCACGCTTCTTGAGACGTTATATGAATCTGTATGAAGGAATGACTTCGGCAATTAGTAAATACGTAACTGATGTGAAGTCACAGGATTTTCCAAACGAAAAAGAGCAGTATTAATTTAAGATACTAGGTTTCTAAGATGCTAAGTTTCTAAGTTTTTTCTCTTAGAAACTTAGCATCTTTGTATCTTAGCAATTCATTTTCTAATCTTAGAACCTTAGCGTATTAGCATCTTTGTAACTTTAAAAACCAATGAAAGTAATTTCCAATAAATCCAATCTCCAAATTCTGCACGAAGACAATCATCTAATTGTCGTAAATAAACGCGTAGGCGATATTGTGCAAGGAGACAAAACAGGAGACAAACCATTAAGCGAAGTTGTAAAAGAATACATTAAAGAAAAATACAACAAGCCTGGCGAGGTATTTCTTGGAGTTGTTCATCGATTAGACAGACCAACCACAGGGATTGTCGTTTTTGCACGTACTAGCAAAGCTTTGGTACGTATGAATGAATTATTCAGTAATAGAGATACTCAAAAAACGTATTGGGCTGTGGTAAAAAACAGACCATCCAAAAACGAAGACACCCTTGTTCACTACATAAAAAGAAACGAAAAAAACAACACTTCCAAGGCGCATACAAAAGAAGTTCCCGATAGCAAAATGGCTAGTTTGGAGTACAAAATCATCAAAGAACTGGATAATTATTTCGGACTCGAAATTCTATTGCATACTGGAAGACACCATCAGATTCGAGCGCAATTATCTGCAATCGGTTCACCAATTAAGGGCGATTTAAAATACGGTTTTGACAGAAGTAATCCCGATGGAGGCATACATCTACACGCCCGAAAACTGGAATTTATCCATCCTGTTTCGAAAGAAAAAATCATTATCGTTGCTCCAACACCTGACGAGGTAATTTGGAATGCCATTTGATTTTTTTTAAACATATAAGTCATTTAAGTTCATTTAAGACTAAATATTTTTTTCGGTGCTTCAAAGTTTTTGTTTATCAGTATAAAAAACTTAAATGACTTATCTGTTAAACACAAATATGTTTCTTTTACTCATTTTTGATCTTTTATGCCCTTTTATATAGGCTAAAAAATTTTAAAGCTTTTTTTTATTCATATAAAAACTTAAATGACTTATATGTTAAACACAAATATGTTTCTCTTACTCATTTTTGATCTTTTATGCCCTTTTATATAGGCTAAAAAATTTAAAAGCTTTGTTTATTCATATAAAAACTTAAATGACTTATATGTTTAAAAGAAATATGCCTTTATTCTATTTTTTTTAATACAGAAAACTATATATATTAATTTTAAATTTTAACTTGCAGTAACCATAATCAATCTGTTTTGCAATGAATTACAAATTAAATATTAATGAAAGAAAAGAAGCTTTAGTTAAATTATTGGATGTAATCATAAAGCACGAAGACGAAATAATTGAGGCCTTACAATACGATTTCAAAAAACCACCTTTTGAGACGATTGCCACAGAAATAAGCTATGTGGTATCCGAGTTAAAATACACTATAAAAAACATAAACAAATGGGCTAAAATAAGACAGGTATTCCCTTCCTTGCTTAACTTCCCATCAACAGATTATGTAGTGAAAGAGCCTTACGGCAAAGTTTTGATAATTTCTCCCTGGAATTATCCGTTCCAATTAGCGGTTTGCCCAATGATTTCGGCTGTTGCGGCGGGTAATCAGATTGTTTTAAAACCCTCGGAATTGGCTCCGAAAACTTCGGCGATAGTACTCAAAATAGTCGAAAAAACATTCCATCACCAGCACGTAAGAGTAATTGAAGGAGATGCTGGTATTGCTCAAAAATTACTGAAACATCGCTGGGATTATATCTTTTTTACGGGAAGTGTAGCTGTTGGAAAAATTGTTGCCAAAGCCGCTGCGGAACATCTCACTCCTGTAACCCTAGAATTGGGCGGAAAAAACCCCTGTATTATTGACGAAACAGCCAATTTAAAATTGGCAGCCAGAAGAATTGTCTGGGGAAAATTTTTGAATGCTGGACAAACCTGCATTGCGCCTGATTACATTTTGATTCAGGAAAGAATGAAAAGCCATTTTGTTGATTATTTGAAAAAAGAAATCACAAAAGCTTATGGCAAAAACCCAAAAGAATCTCCTGATTTTGCCCGAATTATAAACGAAAAACATTGCTACCGACTTATGAGCCTGATTGAACCCCGAAAAGTAATTTTTGGTGGCGAGGCTGATATGGACAATTGTTACATCGCTCCTACCCTAATTGAAGAAGACTCCTTGGACAGTTCGCTTATGTCTGAAGAAATATTTGGGCCAATCTTACCGATAATAACTTATAAAGACGAAAAAGAAATTGCTCAAACTCTTTCCAAATACGAGAAACCACTCGCGCTATACGTATTCACAGACGACAGGAAATTTGCCCGAAAAACAGTTACCACTTTCTCATTTGGTGGCGGTTGCGTCAATGATACCGTCATTCATTTTGCCAACAAAAGACTTCCTTTTGGGGGAGTGGGTCACAGCGGTATGGGCGCCTACCATGGCCAACTGAGTTTTGATACTTTTTCTCACAAAAAAGGAATCGTCAAAAAAGGTAATTGGTTGGATTTACATTTTCGATATGCACCCTATGCAAAAAAAATAGAAACTTTGAAGCATATATTAAAATGGTTTTAATAAATCACATCCTTCTGATTATTAAATGATTCTTGATAATCTTTTTTTTCTAAATAATAGATTTCGTAAAGTCACAAAGACCCAAAAAAAACAATTCAAAGCTTTACAACTCCTGCTACTTCGAGAGAAACAACAACTCAAAACTCAACTTTATCCTTTACAAGTATTTGACTCCTCAAAGAATAAAAAAAACAGTAAATTTGCTAATTGGTTTAAATATCCTAAATGTTTTTTTGGGCTTTTCTATAAAAAGAAAAATAACATTTGCAGGGAAAAAAAATTAAAACAAAATCAAACCAACCAAATCAAAATGAACAAAACATTACAAAGACTTCAGGAAATTGAAAAAAATGGATACCAAATAGATTTTGGAAATATATTTAATAATGCATTCGAGAATTATAAAAAAATTGCTTTCTATGCGGGATTAGTTCTCATTATTTTTATCATTTTATTTATAGTTCTTGTTACCGGAATCTTAATAACCTCAGTAGGTGCTGAAACTTTGACTGGTGAGTTATCCCCAGAAAAATTGAAATTAGAAAACCTATCCGATTCTAAATTTTTAATCATTAGCATTATATCAATCATAACATCCAGTTTACTCAGTCCCTTTCAAGCTTCTTTTTTTAAAATGGCGCTTTGCGGAGACCGTGACGAAGCTTTTCATGTTTCGGATTTATTCACCTATTACAAACTTCCCTACGCCTCAAAAATCATTATTTCAACATTATTGATTTCGTTAATAAGTTTGGCACAGGCAGTATTATTTACTTTCATCCATTTTGAATTTCTAGGAACTGTTATCAGTTATTTAATCTCGTTCATCACGATACTTACCGTTCCTCTCATCATTTTTGGAGATTTAAATATCTCCGATGCTATAAAATACAGCATAGTGGTCGTTTCCAAACAACCTGTCGTTATTCTTGGATTGGTGGTAGTTTCTGTAATTGGTGGATTGGTAGGTATTATGGGGTGTTGTATTGGACTTTTTTTTACCATCCCTTTTGTGTTTTCCACGAATTATGCGATTTATTCTGGCATTGTTGGTATCGATGTCCCCGAAGATATTCAATAACAAGGCTATCATTAAAAAAACATTCTAATAAATTCTGCAATTTGGCAGAAACAAAAAGTAATGTAATGTGTTTTTATTTTGGCAAAAGAATGTAAATTTATATTATACAAAGATTTGAATTTACTAATTAACAAATAAAAAGCATCAACCATGAAATGGATAGGAAAAAGACAAAGCGATAATGTAGAAGATCGCAGAGGAATGTCATCTGGTGGGAAAACTCTTGTAGGCGGGGGAATAATTGGTATTATCATTTTACTTTTAAATGTTTTTGGGGGCGAAAATGCACAAATGATTACCCCTGTCCTAGAACAATTCAACCAACAAAAAACCACACAAACCGAAAGCAGACCTTTGACCGAAGAAGAAAAAACAGAAGGTGCATTTGTAAGAACCCTGCTGGCATTCAATGAAGATGTGTGGACACAAATATTTGAAGAAAATAACCTAACCTTTGAAGCACCAAAACTTGTCCTTTTCAGTGGTCAAGTTGAAACAGCTTGCGGTGGTGCCAGCTCTGCATCAGGGCCTTTTTATTGTCCGGGAGACAAAACCATTTATATGGATATGTCTTTTTTTGAAGAGCTCAGAACCAAATTTGGAGCCAAAGGAGGTGATTTTGCTGTAGCATACGTTATGGCTCACGAATTTGGCCATCACATTCAAACTTTATTGGGAACTTCTACCAAAGTAAGACAATTGCAGGCTAATCGAAACGAAGCTGAAGCTAATAAACTTTCTGTTGCATTAGAATTACAAGCCGATTTTTATGCAGGTCTTTGGACGCATTATAACGAAAATAAAAATGCCATGCTTGAAGATGGTGATATTGAAGAAGCTTTGAGTGCCGCAAATGCTGTAGGAGATGATGCCATTCAGAAAAAAATGCAAGGCCAAGTTGTTCCAGATTCCTTTACACACGGTACTTCCGAACAAAGAATGTATTGGTTTAACCGAGGTTTTAAATCGGGTGATATTAAAAAAGGAGATACTTTCTCGGAAGTACATTAAAATAGTTCCGTCAGTAATATCACTAACAAAAATAACAATGGGTCTTTTCAGACCCATTACTTTTTTATTTTAAATATTAGAAATAAACGGTGACTTCCCAACAAATGTTCGGTCAGACAATTGTGCTATAATGAAATGCGCCAAATCAGTTGCACTAATTTTATCTCCCAAACAATCTTCCAGACTTACATTTGTTTCAAAACTTTCATCAGTTTGCTCAATCAATGGCAGCCGAACCAATGTCCAATCAATCGTGCTTGCTTCCAACAACTCGTACTCAGATTGTTTATTTGCCGTGGAAAGAGGATAGTTTTCTTTCATCCAATTGGTCGCAAAAACAACTTTAGGACTTTTTTTATCCAAAGGTGCATCAACATTAAGACCTGTTGTTACGATATAGCGAGTAATATGCAACACATTCATCGCTTGCAAAACATTAGTGCTGGCTTGACTGAAAATTGTAGGTTCACTTGCAGTAATTCCTAAACCCAAAGTACTTACAACTGCCTGACAGTCTTTGAGCAACGTATAAACCGAATCATAATCGGTTACGTTCCCAACTACGGTTTCGACTAAATTGCTTTCTATTGAAAAATTATCGGGATTCCTCAGAAGAATTTTGATTTGAAAACCTTGTTCTATTAATTGTTTGACAAGATATTTCCCTGATTTTCCGGTACCGCCTATTACAGCGATTTTTATTTTTTGTTTCATTTTATTCTTTATAAAATATTTAGACATAAACATATTGTTCGATTTTTACTTTCGAAAAATCAAATCACAAAAGCTTTCTGACTTTTGTAAACTGGGGTGCTATTTTATAAAGAGATTTTAATGCTTCAAAATTAAATAATTTCACTGCAACAGCAAAATCTATTCTCTATATTCTATTTTCTGAAATCTGCAATCTTAAATCTGCAATCTTTAGCCCAGCCACCCATCACGATCCAAGCTTCTGTACTGAATTGCTTCGGCGATATGTCCAGAAGCCACTTGAGGTGAATTATCCAAATCGGCAATTGTTCGCGCCACTTTCAGGATTCTGTCGTAGGCACGAGCCGAAAGATTCAGTCGTTCCATAGCGGTTTTCAGTAAGTTTTTGGAAACATCGTCAAGAATACAATATTCCCGAATGTGTTTGGTGTTCATTTGTGCATTGTAATGAATATGTTCCATTTCTTCGAATCGTTTGGATTGTAATTCACGAGCTGTGGTAACTCTTTTCCGAATATCAACACTGCTTTCGGCTTTGCGGTCATCAGACAATTTTTCAAAAGGAACGGGAGTCACTTCAATATGAATATCGATTCTATCCAGTAAAGGTCCCGAAATCTTGCTCAAATACCGTTGCATTTCATGTGGCGAAGATGTTTGCGGAGCATCAGGATCATTAAAAAAACCTCCCGGACTCGGGTTCATACTCGCCACCAACATAAATGACGAAGGATATGTCACCGTAAATTTTGCCCTCGAAATGGTTACTTCCCTGTCTTCAAGCGGTTGACGCATAACTTCGAGAACATCTCGTTTGAATTCTGGCAATTCGTCCAAAAACAAAACACCATTGTGCGCCATAGAAATTTCTCCCGGTTGCGGATAACTTCCTCCGCCCACCAAAGCAACATTTGTTGCATATATAGATTGTGTGGAATATATTTGTATATTAAAATCAAATGGTTATGGGAAAAGTTGCGATATATGCGAGGGTTTCAACGGTTGACAAACAAGACTATAATAGACAAATAAATGATTGTAAAACCGCTATTGGTGATAAATATACAGAAAATAACATTGAGATATTTGCTGAACAAATATCAGGATACAAACCTAATGAGGTTAGACCTCAATTAACCAAAATGCTTGATATAATTGAAAAGGATAACAAATACTTTGATAAAATATATGTAACAGAGATTTCGAGACTTGGAAGAGACCCTAAAGCTACAAGAAAACTAATAGATGACTTAACAGATTATAAAATCCCAATCTTCATTACTTCAATCAATCGACAAACAATTGATGAAGATACTGGTGAACGTGACAGCATAATGAACATCATAATTCAAGTTTTAATTGAATTTTCGGATTCTGAATCCAAAACATTCAAAAAAAGGTCAAAGTCAGGTTTGCTTGATTCTGTTAGAAATGGTATTGCTGGTGGTTCACGTAATCTACCATATGGTTATACAAAAAATGAAACCAAAAAGCTAATCGTTGATGATGAAGAAGCTGTTATCATAAATGAAATATTCAACTTGTATAAACAAGGTAATGGATTCAAATCAATTGCAACATTATTGAATCATAGAGAAATACCAACAAGAACAAATAAAGCATTTGCTGGTCAAGTAATTAAGTATAAAACCCAAAAGCTTGGTGAAAGTGTTAAATGGACTGATGTTGCTATTGATTGTATTATTAAGAATCCAATTTATTATGGTAAAAGAAGATATAAAGGGGAAAAATTGAAAGATGATGAAGTATATGATGGTGAAATTACAAAATCTAAAGAAAAAGGGGTAAGATATAAAACAATATACCTAGATGCACCAGCTATTATTGATGAACAATTATTCAATGAATGTAATGAAATCAGAACCACCAAAACACATAGAAACTATCTAACAACTTATACTTACCTACTTAAAGACTTATTGTATTGTGGTTGTTGTGGTAGAAATTATTTTGCAAAATTCAAACCAGTTGAGGGTGGTGACAAGGTTTATATATGTTCATCAAGACTTATTAAAGGTGGTAATTGTGGTAACATTGGTATTAATATATCATTATTGGAATCAGCAATTTATAATGAGTTCTTATTAACGGATAGCCTCTTGAAATTCTTACAAGAAAACAATATCAAAGAAGACTTAGATGTTAAGCTAAAATCACTTAAAATTGACCTAGATATTAATCAAGCATCTTTTGATAAAAAAGAAAATGAAAAGAAGCGGCTGCTAAGAGTATATTTGGCTGAAACAATCAACGAGAATGAATATACTGTACAAAAAGCTGAAATTGATAAAAGTGAAAGTGAATTATTATCTAAGATTGAATTGATTAAATCAGAAATATTTCAGATTCAAAAAACAATTGAAAGACAAAACGATAATCAAGCTACACGTGAAATGATACTTCAAGCAAGGGATAATAGAACTGAATTAAAAACAATATTCAATCAATTCATCACAAGGGTTATCATTAATAAATTGGATGCTAAAACGGTGCTTGCAAGCGTATTTATTCAAATCAAAGGACAGGAACAAAAACGACCAATGAATCTATTCTTAAACATCAGGGGATTAATTGGAAGACCTATGAAATACCAATATGTTCCAGTATTTCAAAAATCGCATTTACCAGCCTATGAAAACAATATTCTAATGACTGATGCAAGTGAAGTGATATTTCATAATATGCATCAGATTGAATTTGATATGAAAACAATTGAGCAGGAAAATTTAATACTTATTGAAAATACCTATCCTATTCAACCAAAATAATTTTAATAACCATTTTGAAACAAGTAATATAAAAAAGGCTGTTCTATAAAGGACAGCCTCTTAAAGAATCAATAACAACATTAATGCATTGGATTCAATATTAAAGATTGGAAGTATTAGCTTCTATATATCCTAATTGCGTTACTACAATATCTAACTTATCAGTAACAGAGCTTACCTCATCTTTAGAAGCTAATTTATTTGAAATAAACTTTAATTGGCTGCTAATTTCCACTAACAAATCAATTATATCATTTGCTTGACCCTCATTCATTTTCTTTGAAATTTAAAGTAAAAACCAAAGGTAATAAAAGCAATTGCTTAGAAAAACATATTAGACAGTGTTAACTTTTATTTCACTTACCACAAAATGGTTTTTGGGTGCTTGGTGGGATTCTATACTCGAAAAATAACCGACATATAACCCTCTCAAAAGTTGTGTGCAGTTTTTATAACTCATCAATTAGTTCCGCAATTATTTCAGGTCTTAGAATTGTAGCTAATTTTGTTTGTTCATTTCTAAGATGAATTAGTCCTGCAAATTCTGATTTTATTACACCATTCTCGGAATAGTTGGTAAAAACTGGAGAACCAGAAGTACCTTTTGTCAATGTTCCGCTTTCATATGATACTACATAATTGTCAAAATCTAATTCATTTGTTTCAAAGTATCTAAGCGGTTTGTTATACTCGAATTTTAAGTTACCTTTAAATTCAGTAGGTTTTAAACTTTCTAAATACAAGTCAGGGTTATCTTCATTTCCGTCTACAACACCAAATCCATAACATATAATTTTGGTGGGTAAACAATTAGGTTTAATTTTTACAATTTTCAAATCATATTGTTTAGCTATATCTACTTTATAAAAGTTAATATCAAGATTTTTGGATTTTTCGGATTTAGAAATTGGGTTATTATTTATTTGCAAAAATTCTAATTTATTCGTTACATTATTATGTAGTCTAATATAAAAAAAATCTGCTGTTTTTTGAGTTGCAAACTTATCTTGAAAAAAATTGTGTGAAGCCGTAACCAGATATGTTTGGTTGTCTTTTTCAATAAAAAAACCTGTTCCTTGGTGAACTTGATTATCCTTCACAGAAAACAGGAAGTAACTAAACTCTTGAATTGGATTAATCCAGATATTGTTTAAAACCATAAGTAATATAAATGTTTTAATAATCATTGATTTTAATAAAGTTTACTTGTTTATTATGGCTTGTGAATTTACTTTTTTTTTCAAAATTGCGCACAGCGTCAGTCTTTGAAAAACTTCGATTTGTTTGCAGTATTATTTATTCGTACGTCAATTCAGTATTTGCAGGGTCAATCCATTTATCAATAAATTCTTTTCCTTTTGGTGTAAGGACTACAACAAATTCTTGTAATTCAACCGTTCCGTCATTGTATGTAAAATTGCATATTGTATGTTCATTTTTAACCAAGTCATTGTCAATTAGATTTTTGATTGATAAATGTCCATACACAATTACCTTATTTTCTTTTCTCAAATATTCTAGGACATCAAGCTCATATTTTGAATATCTGTCGGAAAGGAATACCAACTTGTTTTTATAAATTTCTATTGATTTCTTATCTATTTCGCCTTTATCAAAGCGTGTGTGACAGTTAGGACAAAGTGCAATAAGATTATGATAATCGTGACTTTTCACAGTTGAATAGGGCACAATATGAGCCAATTCAGTCGTAGGAAATCTACAAGTTGGAATTGCACATCGGTGTCCAGCTTCTACTAGTATTGTTCTTTTTAATTCTGCAGGTATATGTTCTCTACTCATCTTTTTATTATTGCATACAACGTTATACATACTCGCTATTGAGTAGCGGTTTTGTGTCAAATATAGAGATAATATTTTTATTACAAATCATCAATTAGGTTTTTGTTTTTATACTATTGGGGTACAAAATGTTTTTTGGGTGCTTGGTGGGATTCTAGTGTACCATTGTGCAAAAAACCCAAAAGCTAGTTATTTTAACAGGTTAAATAAATTACATAAAAACAGATATTACATCTTATTGTAGCAATTAAATTACTGATTATCACAAAAAATTAAGCTGTAAATTTATCAAATTATTTATTTAAAATAATTTAAACCAATTATGAACATTTAAAATAAATTATGATGAAAAATATACTTAAATTATTATCGATTTTAACATTGTTCATTACTGGAAATTCCTGTTCCAATAATGATGACCCGACTCCACCCCCATCACCCACAATTTCTTATTATCAGGCTGGTTTAGCAACCTTACAAGACCTCAGTTTTGATGTCCAAGGACAGGGAGGATTAGCAGTAGCCAAATTAAACAAAACTGACAAAACAATTCTATTTATTATAAACTACAGTAGTTCCCTGCCTTTTACACCTACAAGTATTACTTTAGCTGGACCTGGAAATGCAGGTCAAGAACGAGGCGGAGAATCATTGTTATATTTTCTTGACACACTTGGAGACAAGACAACAACAAAAACTTTTACCCTTACTGATGAACAAATAGTAGCAATTAAAACGGGGCGGTGTTTTTTTGGATTTACTTAAACTATAGCAATACAACTTCCATAATAGGAGGACAACTTCAAGCAACAAAAACAAGTTTCTAAAGTTCATTTAATTCAAACAAAAGATTTAATTCATAATGCAAATATTGTTTTTACCCCTTTGGCGGGATTCTAATATATCTCGATTCAAAAAAACCAAAAACACGGAAAATTGACCCAAACAAAATAAGCCCCATACAGGGCTTATTATATTTATACAACACCTTGATATTGCTTTTATATTATCGTTTAACCGATGGCTTTATTCGAGGCTGCAAACATATCCCTAACAGGTGAATATCTTGGTCTGCCACCAAGTTCTTTTATAGCATTGGCAACCCTTTGAACAGTACTTAGATTCTTACCAGTTATCTTTGCTATGTCTCGGTAGCTAATTGGATTGGTATTGCCCTTACGTTTGTTCTTATTGAACATCTTGCATATATCAATTGTTGGGTGCATATCTCTTCATTGGACATTGTAGTACCTTTCAAACGCCCCTTGTACTTTCCAACCAATTGACCAATCCTAATCCCCTCAGCTTGCCTTTCACGTAGGGTGCAAAGCTCCTGCTCTGCGATATTTGCAAGGATGGTCACCACCATCTTAAATGCTGGATTCTCTTTACCATCAATAAGGCTATACATACCGATGTTATGCACATAGATAGTTACACCGTTATCGTGGATAAATTGTAATGTTTCCAAAATATCTAATAAGTTCCTACCCAAGCGACTTACCTCTTACCTCTATGGATTTTTTTAATCAAAAAAGGTGACTGCTTTAACACAATCACCTTTCAGTTTCAAATTAAAAGGTATCTTCAATGTCAGATAAAATTTCCGAATATTCATCATCAGTTACAAATGAATCATAATCGTCATCTATAGCCCTCGAATATCTTAGATAAAATTGAACTTGATTTTGCAACATTTCAATTTCCCTTTTAATATATTCTTGAACATATCTAAAAAATGTTTCTTTAAGTTTTTGAATATAGATTTCTTTTGATTCTGCATTCAAATATAAGGTTTGTTCCTTGTCAGAAAATTTTGTAGTCCAAGCACGGTATATTGAATCATCTTTTGAAACATTTTCATCATCATAATCATCATCATAATTCCATTCAATACGCATATATTTATTCTTACCAAATAATGCATCATCCATTTTATTAACGATAGCTATTCTTGCATCACAAGCTTCTTTGTAAGCTTCTAAAGTGTTTTTTTTCATAATTGTTAAATATTTAATTTTTAATTCTTTTAAACGTTTCAATTATTTCCGATGCAAGTTTCAAAGTAGCTTCATCACACTTAAAACTTCCATTTCTAATAATTTCCCTGTATTTAATACACAATTCAATTTCAGGTTTTTGTTCAACTAATATCTCAGCTTGGGTGAGAATTTCAACTATTTCTTTCATAATACTTAGTTTTGGTTAACTACATTATTGTTTGGGATTATAAAAAATCTGCTTTTAAAATCGTTTACGTGGATTCCATTTTCAAAATTGATTATTATAATCCATTTGCCGTTTTGATATATTTCAATTCTCATCCATTCATCAATTGGAATCGGCACAAGTGAGCCAAACCATTCATTTGGATTGCCACCCATTTTTTTGCCAGCATTTTCAAATGGTTTAATATATTCTTTTTGCATATTTGCCAGTCTTGCTATAATTTTCCAATTATGCAATTTAAAAGTTGGCTTTATTTGGATTCTTGCGCATCCGCAACAATCAACCTGTTCAGCAAATGTTAATGATTCAAGTATTCCATCGGATAAACAAATGCTTTTGGTTGCTGTGTTTTCCCAATTGGGGTTTGATGATGCCCAAGCTATTGGTTTTTCTGATTCATCATATTGGTACTTTTCGAATTTAATAACTTGTGAATTTATGATTGTTGGAATTAAATCTTCACGTGTATAGTGAAAGAATCTATTTTTAACAATATCATCTTTTGGTTGATTAATTAATAGTGTTGTTGCGCTTCCATTCTTTTTATCAACATTTTGGATTCTTAATCCTTTGTTTGATTTTAAAATTTTTCCTACTTTCTCTTTTGAATTTTGTTTCATTTTTTTATTTATTTACTGTTATACTCTATTTTTAAATAATATTATTTGAAATCACATAACCATAAAAATCACGAAACCCTAGTAAATACTAGGGTTTCAATGCATATAAATATTTTACTATTTAATTTCATATATATATTTTAAAAAAAAACTTCATTTCTATAGTACTATTTCAAATTATATTATTTACTTTTGTCCCGTGCATACTTATACACTTGCATAAGTACAACATTCCCACGAATAAAAAAAAGATTCCGTGGTGAATTTTCAATATATTTTATCAAACGATTTTAAGGCATATTTAAGAACCTGTCTTCTTTTGAAAACAATCTGCACCATAATTACTTTATCGTGCCTAAAAATCAACACTAGATACCTTATTTTTAATTTTAACATTATTGTAAGTAATTACCTTTAATTAATTACTTATCAAACACCTTACTTCCCTATTTCATTTAGATTTGTTAAAATATTATTTAGATTTAATCCATATAACATTTTAACTTATGGTCACTTGACATTAAAAATGTAAGGTGTAAATATTAAAATTGCTCTCATGTTTTTTTTAATTGATTTTTCGTTGGTCATTTAAAATACCACATAAAGTCTGGTACTAAATCGGATTTGGGATTAAATTAAACCCTATTTTCGGATTTGCCAAATCATTTAACTACAAAACCATCTTTCCAATAAGCCAATTGCCCAAATCCGTTGTAGCTGTTAGCGGTAGGCTATATTATCTTTCTTATATAATTTTCGTTGTTAGTATTTTCTCCTCTTGAAACAACAAAACTGTAGCTTATGTCAAAATCATAGATACTTCGTAGCAATATTTCCGTTGGTTTGAAAAAAATGAATATTTTCTCACCATAACTTTTTGAAATAAAATAGCGAGATGGAGAAAATGGGCGTTTTGTTTTAAAAATTATGGAGTTATCACTTTGACTTTCAATTTTCCAATCATTATTTTCTGCAATTTCAAAGATTTTTTCAAAGACTTTTTCTTTTGTGTCTTTAACTGTAACTGATTTCAATTTTAGATTAGACTTTTGATATAAAAAACTAATCATACTTAAAAGCAATAATGTTGTGCCAATTTTGAAGGTAGTATTTCCGAAATCAATTTCGAAATTTAAAGCACTTTCATTACAAATTAATAAGCTAAACATAGCTATAACAAAAAGTATAATTGAAAGTCTATAATGTAATATCTTTTCAATAAAATCTAATTGTATTTCTTGTCTTTGAATAGATTTTTGAATTAGTTCAAGATTCATTTTACAATTTTAGTTTTTATCCTCTTTTCACGTTTTTAGCTTACCGCCAACGTCCCGTCTACTACAGCGGGTTTGGGACTAAATTAAGCCCATTCTTCGGATTTGCCAAATCATACCAAATACAACCTCAACTTCAAAATAAACTAATTTTCTAAATCCGTTATTGTAGCTCTTGAAGATTTATTTTTATTTTGTTTTACCATTCTTATTCCAAAATAATTTATCGGAATGTTTAATAATCATCCATTCTTCAATGGAGGTTCTCATATATGCTGGTTCGATTTGAATAAAAGTTGCTCCTACAATAAAATCATCTTCAATAGCCTTTTTTATTTTTTCTAACTGAGAACCTGTTGCTTTATTTTTTCTCGAAAAATGAGCTATCATTCTATATTTTGAAATTGTTTCTTTGGCATGACCAACATAATATGGGTTTAAATTATCTTTTGATTCTCCAATCCAAATACAATATACAACTGATTTTTTATCAATATCACTAAGGAATGTTTTGTTGAGATTGTCAAAGTTGGTTTCACAATTTTTGTCCTCGTAATTTATAAAATGGATTTGAGATTTGTCAAGCAAATGATTTTCAACTCTCGAAAACCAATTTTCCAATTCAGTCTTATTGAACTCAATTTTAGGGGCATTTATTCTAGTTTTGATAGATGCATTCTCAATGTTCTCCATATTTCTGTTTTATTTAGGGATTTTCCAATTCATCCAAATTAAAAAACTACTTCCTATTAAGCCTATTACCAAAATTCGTTCAGAAGTACTGGGGTAAATTTTTATACTTGTCCATTTTGATGGAGATATAACTGATATATACAATCTTCTTTACTTTTTGCGTAAGTCCTGCCTTTTAAACTATGGAGGTAAAAATATTTTCCAGTTGATTTGCCTTGCATTATGTAACCATATTGGTCATTTGAAAATGTAATCAATATCTGGGTGTATGAACCAAAGAAGATGTCAAATTTGTTTTCGGGTAAGCCTTCCTTATACTCAAGGTTTGTAAAGCTATTAAACACTTTATTTGTTCTACTATCTACGGAATACTTTTTATTTAGATATTCATTGAGCTTTTCAATTGTCTTGAAAGAATTACCTATTTTGGTCTCGTTGAGAAAAAAAGCATAAGTGTCAGTGTTGTGAAGGTTTAAAACCAAAATAGTTTCGTCAAAAAAGGAGTTTCTGAATAATAATGATTCTTCTGAGTTTTCAATTAAGATTGTCTGATTACCTAAATAATCCCAATTGCTTTTTTTGACGTTTCCACTTTGAGAAATCAACAAATCTTTATTGTCTCTAAATATATAGGTTGTTTTAGTATCTGTCGAACTGTCAAATGCAACCCAATGGTGATTCTGTATCAATGTCAACTCGTCAAGTTGTCGGCTGAAACTTTGTAATTTTGGAATGATGTCTGATAAATAATATTTCATTTTTTTGTTTGAGTCTAAAAATATTGGATAACTTATATATGGGGCTAATAAATGTTATCCCTTTTGATTTAGCTAAAGTAGATAAAAAATGATTTTAAATAGTCATATAACTAGCATTAATGATTTTAGCTAGCTTTTATATAAATTTCAAAATCAAATAAATATCATCCAAATCTTCTTGTCTAATACCCAAATATTTTTTTGTGATTGCAAGTGAAGAATGATTAAATAATTTACTTAGGTACAACATACGGAATATTCTTGACACAAACCATGACATTTGTCATATTTTGGAGATTAGTTGTTAATATTTCGATGTTTGTAAATCATTGGGGATATTTCCTAAGAATAAAGTAAATTTGTTGAGTAGTTTTTAATGAGAGCTAAGACATTAAAAACAAAAAACCGAATCCTGCAAGATTCGGTTTAGAATGCCAGAACGTTCTTAGAGTACTAACATTAATATAACTTTCAGGTGTATGAAAATTCTATTTATTATTTGGTGCATATGTGATTCGCCTCACTTAGCACCAATATTAAAACAGATTAGGAAACTAATCACAGAGATTAGAACCAAACGCTAATCTTTAAATCTAACACCCACTTGAACCAATTGCTGGTGATGGTGGGTTTTTTGCATTTCAAATATAGTACAAATCTAGTACAAATTTAGTCAAAAAAACTATTTTAATTATTTTTTTTGATTTATTTAATTAAGGATTTCCGTATTTCTATTATTTTGTCTTAATTAAAAAGAATTGAATTTTCCTTCAAAAACATAGTCAATCCACGTAAAAAAGTTGAAATCTGGAAAATCCTCCTTTTTCCTATATTCTTTGATTTTTCACCTGCAGGTTCACCTTGTCAACCCATCCAGATAAAAAAGTGTATGTATTTAGAGTGTGTTTAAATATACACTTGTAAGTCAATTAATCTATTGGAAAATTTAACATACTACGTATACAAATAGAGTGTACTTTATTTGCATACAATAATTATATGTTGCACATTTGCATTATCAAAATAAATCAAGAAATGAAAGCAAGATACATACGTGTTTCATCATCAACACAAAATACCATAAGACAAACAATTAAACAACATCAAGATGAACTTGTATTCATTGATGTAATTAGTGGTGCTATACCATTTGATAATAGACCACAAGCAATTGAATTAATAAAAGCAATTGAAGCTGGAACAATCACCTATTTATCAGTTGAAGCAATAGACCGTGTGGGGCGCAATGCGTTTGATATACAAAGTACAATCAATTGGTTAAACTCGATGGATGTTACACTAAAGGTTGACAACTTAGGTATTGAATCATTCGTTGATGGCAAGCAAAATTCAATCTTTAAAATGATTACTGATGTATTAGCCAATCTTTCACAAATGGAAAGGGAAGCTTCAAAAGAAAGGCAAGCACAAGGTATTGCAATTGCTGTTGCACAGGGAAAATACAAAGGGCGTGTTAAAGGTTCTGGTGCAAGTGATGATGAAGTGTTGACCAAATATAAGGGTGTTGTTAAAGCGATACGACAGCACCCTGATTTGAGTTTAAGAAAAATAGCAAGTATTGCTAATGTTAGCCTTGGTACTATTCAAAAGGTAAAAGGAAAAATGGGCAAATAAGTGTTAACATAAAATGTAAAGGCTGTTAATAATAATGCAATAATCAAAGAGATACTTTTATATCATTTATTAGAATCAATAATTTATTAGGAGAAACATCTTTTTCGTAAATTTCGACTTTTGTCAAATTGAGTCCTTTTTGATTAAAGTAAAGGTTATTTTTGGTTACATTTGTTACTTGTAGAAAATACAATAATGAGCTTTAAAGGTTAAAATAATTGATAATGAGAATAATCCATAGAATTGACGATTTTTTAAATACCATATTTCCAGAAATTCAACATAACAACAATATTATTAATGTTTTAGAGAAGTTTTATTCCTATGGAACGATTAAACCAAAAGTCGTTATTGATAATGAATTTGTTATTATTGACATAGATATAATTTTAATTACTACTCAGGAAAACGATTTTAGAAAAGTTATATCTTATTGTGAGAATGGAAATTTTGTTGAAGCAAAACCATTATTACAAAATTTGATTGAGCAAAACCCATCCAATTCCGAATATCATAGAATTCTTGGTCAAATTTATTCAGATGAAGGTGACCAAGATGAAGCAATTAATTTTCTTATCGATTCTTTAAGATGGGATTCTAAAAATGCCTATGCTTTAGTAATGATGGGAAATATATTTGCAAAATACAAGAACGATATTGATACTGCATTAAAATACTATGACCAAGCATTAATTGTAAAACCCGATGATAATATTACCTTAAATAATATCGGAGCAAATTTACTACAGCTAAATAAATTTGAAAAGGCAAAAAAATATTTCCAAAAGGCTTTGGGTATAAATGATAAGTATCCAAATACTTATTATGCTCTAGCATTGATTTCAAATGAAGAAGGTGATTTAAATTCCTCTTTCAATTATTTTATTCAAACGGCTAAGTATTCAAAGAAAAATGATTTTTTTTATAAAAAAGGAATAGAGGAAGCTCTCCTAATTTCAAACAAAATTTTTGAAGAAAATAATGACAAAAATATTTTCAGAAATTATCGTGTATTCCTTGAGCAAAAAGGAGGTATTGAAATTGAAATTGAAAAAGATGAATCAATTTCAACTCCAGCTAAAATTGAATTTGCCGAAAATTATAACAGGGATAAACACATAATAAAGTTTAAAGAATCCGTTCCTGCTTATGACCATTTAATAATGCATGAATTAGTTCATTTAGATTTTGTTTTAGATGCAAAGAAAGAAGAGAAAAATCTATTATACACCACAACATTACAACATAAAAATATTTTTTTAAAAAGCATAGAACCTTCTCTTAAAAAATTAAAGCAAAGAGGGATTTCTGACCAAGGTATTAATACTTATGGGTCAAGTCTTTTTGATGGAGTTAACTCTCAAATATTTAATGCACCAATTGACCTTTTTATTGAGAACTATTTATTTAATGAATATCTAGATTTAAGACCTTTTCAATTTGTTTCGTTATTAAATCTTGTGCAAAATGGATTAAAAGCTGTTATAGATAAACAAGTCCTAGAATTGACACCCAAGGAAGTGGTATCGAAAACTAAAATATACAATTTAGTTGGTGCTTTTCAATTAAGAGATTTATATGCTATAGATTTTATTAGCGAATATAATGCAAGTAAATTAGAGTTAGATATTGCAAATAAATTTTACAATGAATACCTTGAGTATAGGGATGATAAAAAACCTGCGGAAGAGTATGAATTAGTTCAGCACTGGGCTGAAGATTTAAAACTAAACGAATACTTTGAACTTATTGGTGAAGACCAATATAGAAAAAGGAGCAATGTTGATGATTTTATTGATTCATTAGAAAAAGACCCTTTTGGGCAGGATGAAAAAGACCCTGTCAAAGACCTGAAAATGAAAACTTTTCTGGAAAATCAAGAAGAAATTGGACTTAATATGGCTGTTGTTATGTTTATGGTCGGTGCTTTTGAGTTTTTTGAAGGTAAATCTAATGAAGAAATTAAAAAAATTGCTTTCGAAATAGCTATGCAAGGTACACAAGGATATGACCCTAATATAAAGGATTATAAATTAAGTTCTATAGCTAATAAATCGTTTTCAGGCTATCAGATATTGGCATATTACTATGTTAGTTGGGCTATTGCAATTCCAGAAATGTTATCCCAGTTACAACTTCCATTTGACAAAGAGTATAAATTAGCATCGACCATGTATAATACTAAGTAATATGAGTGATTTTAAAGAAATAATCGATTCCTTAAAAAAGTTTAGAGATGAAAGAGATTGGGAACAATTTCATAATCCAAAAGATTTATCATTAGCAATTTCTATTGAAGCCTCTGAATTACTTGAGTTATTTTTATGGAAAAAAGCAGAAGACGCAAATATTGAAAAAATCAAAGACGAATTAGCAGATGTTTTTTCATTTGCATTTCTATTAGCTGATAAATATAATTTGGATATTAAGGATATTGTACTAAATAAAATTAATCAAAATGCTCTCAAATATCCTGTAGCCAAATCAAAAGGGACAGCCAAAAAATACAATGAATTATGATTGTTTATCAGAACTCAAAAAAATCATTTATTGAAGATGTAATTTCAAATAATATAGAAAATGTAATTCATGATTTTTTTCAACAAAAACTTGGTCAAAAAACTACAAGTGGTGAAATCAGTTCATGGAAAAATTCCATGCAATATATGAATAATGTTTTAAATGATGCAGAAATACCAAATGATGCAGGTGTGATAATAGAGTATCAAATACCTCAAACTTCAAAAAGAATAGATTTTATTTTAACAGGACAAGATGAATATGAAAAAACCTATGCTATTCTTATTGAGTTAAAACAATGGTCTGAGGCTGAAATAACGGACAAAGAGGCTATAGTTACTACTTTTGTGGGTAAAAGATATCGTGAGGCCACTCATCCATCATACCAAGTATGGTCATATGCTTCTTTATTGGAAGGTTTTAATGAAGCTGTATATACTTCAGATATAATCCTAAAACCATGTGCATATCTTCATAATTATACATCTGATAATAAAATCGACAATATAATTTATAAAGAATACATAGATAAAGCCCCTTTGTTTTTTAAAAACGATACTTATAAGTTGAGGGATTTTATTAAGCAGTTTGTTAAATTTGGTGACAAGAAAAACATTATGTTTGAAATTGATGGTGGTAGAATACGACCATCGAAGAATTTAGCTGATAATCTATCCTCAATGCTCAAAGGTAATAATGAATTTCTAATGATTGACGACCAAAAAGTTGTTTATGAAAATGCGTTAGCATTGGCAAAAAAAGCTACTTTTAATAATAAACAGGTACTGATTGTTCAAGGAGGTCCTGGAACTGGGAAATCAGTTGTTGCAATAAACTTGCTTGTAAAATTAACTAGTCAGAAGCTTTTAGCTCAGTATGTTACTAAAAACGCAGCTCCTAGAGCTGTATATGAGACTAAATTAAAAGGTTCTTTTAGAAAGTCTGAAATAACTAATTTCTTTACAAGTTCGGGTTCTTTTATTAATACTATGCCCAATATTTTTGATGCTTTAATTGTTGATGAAGCACATAGATTAAATGCTAAATCTGGAATGTTTAAGAATCTTGGCGAAAACCAAATTAAAGAGATAATTCATTCGTCTAAATTTTCTATTTTCTTTATTGATGAAAACCAAAAAGTAGCCATTCACGATATTGGAGAAATAGATGAAATAATAAAACTAGCAAAAGAACAAAATGCAGAAGTAACAAAATTGGAACTTAATTCTCAATTTAGATGTAATGGTTCTGATGGATATTTAGCTTGGCTAGATTATATTTTACAAATTAGAGAAACTGCAAATACTTCACTTGATAGTGAAGAATATGATTTTAAAGTTTTTGATAATCCTTCAGAATTAAGAGATTCAATTTTTGAAAAAAATCTTATCAATAATAAAGCTAGATTAGTTGCAGGTTATTGTTGGCCATGGTTAAGTAAAAAGGATTTTAATGCTAAAGATATTATTTTTCCTGAGTTTGATTTTGCAATGAAATGGAATCTAACGGAAGATGGAATGAAATGGGTTATTCAACCCGAATCGGTTAACGAAATAGGTTGTATACACACATGTCAAGGATTGGAAGTTGATTATATCGGAATTATAGTAGGTGAAGATTTAACAGTTAGAAATGGGATTGTTATGGTTGACCCTTCAAAAAGAGATTCTAATGACAGTACAATTCGAGGTTATAAATCTATGATGAAATCGAATCAGGAATACACGAAAGAATTAATGAGAAATATTATAAAGAATACATATAGGACTTTAATGACTCGTGGAATGAAAGGCTGTTATATTTATTGTGTTGATAAAGAAACGAATCAATATTTTAAGGACTTAATAAAATCTAATACTTTAATCGATTTGGTAAATGTTAATAGAGCATTCTAATTTTTTTGATGAGTCTATTAAATTTCTATTTATTTTGAGCCTCACTAAAAATTGTGTAATTTAATTAATAGTTACTGAATTATTCATGTTCAATAAGTAATAAGTAAGTATATTAATTGTATACGGTTTAATCTATGCAGATTAGTGGATTTTGATTTTTTTTAAAGGTCTCAAAGCTTCTTTTTTAATTCATTTAATCTTATACAAAAAGGTAAATCTTAAATTATAACACTTCTACAAATATCCCATGTATTTTCCCATATTTCCAAACAATTACTTGTATTTCATGGGCTGACATGTTTTTTGCATCAAAAATTAACTTAAATTTGCTCTATCAAATAAGACTTGCTTATATACTATGAGTGGTGAATTTGAATCTCTTCAGCGATTGCGTGCTAAATTTTAAGTGAGCAATCATATAAACCCCTGCTTTCAAGCTTTAAATCATGTTTGGAATCAAAATGGATACGTGCTAGTGTATCTGTATTAAGTACCTTTTTATCACTTATTATCGCTAATATTTAACCTGAAAATTTGAAAAAAATATTTTTTTTGAAATGGCATAGTCTTCTATTTAAAGTCAAAAATTTGAGCTGGAAAAATCCAAAAAAATTTTTTTTTAAATCCCATCTGAAAATTTGATTTCAAAAATTATCTGGGAATTTTCGGAGACAATAATCTTTATCATATAGAGGGACATAAGGAAGGACGTATGAAAGAGGGGGTACTGTATGGCAGGGAGAGGACTATAATTAATAATGACCAATTAATTTGGTTTTTAATTTTAATCCACTATACCCTTTCAGTTAACTTTTTATCCCACCTCAACTTAAAACTTCCTAATTCTAAACTCATAGTTTCTTTGTAAATTTCTAATTTAGAACAAATCTAATATGATATTTAACTTTTTCACACTTGACTATTTGGAAAATATTGAGTATCTTTTATAAAGAAAAAAAATACTCTATAAAAATGTGTTTTTTTTAATTTATCGCAGTATTTATAATATGAGATTCCATTAACTCATTTAAAATGTATGGACTGGTTGCTGGTAGTCGCTCTACCAGCTTCTCTCACCAGTAAATTGAGAGCATCATAATGAGAGAATAAATATTAACTTAAATGTTAAACCCTTATTACTGGAAAAAACGGTCAAATTGACCACCTCTTTCCAGTATAAATTGACCACCAGTTCCAGAGCAAACTGACCACCCCATTCCAGTTCAAATTGACCACCTAATTTTGGGGTAAATTAATTATTAAAAACTACAGACTTTTTCATGTCGTTAGAACCATACATTCGCAAAAAAAAAGCGGATTATGGCAAACAAAATAACAGACATGAGTAAAATTAGAAAAGTAATTAAATTCTATTGTGATGGAAAAAGTAAGTTATTTATAAGTAGCTACTTATCCCTTTCTAGGAATACGGTAAAGAAGTATATTTCTTTATTTGAAGTTCTCGGATTAAACTTTGAATTTATTGATAAAAAAACAGATGCTGAACTAGAACTTTTGTTTTCACAGACTACTGTGGAATCAATTAGTCCCAAATTACAAACACTCCATAATTATTTTCCTAAAATGGAGCGTGAGCTAAAAAAAGTTGGCGTTACCATACAACATATGTGGGAACAATATGCTGCCATAAACCCTGATGGTTACAGGAGTTCTCAATTTGCTCATTATTACAAAGTATGGAGTAAACAAGTCAATCCAGTGATGCATATGAATCATAAATCCGGTGATAAAATGTATGTTGATTATGCTGGAAAAACACTATCCATTATTGATAGCGACACTGGAGAAATCAAAGAAGTACAATTCTTTGTGGCTATATTAGGGGCTAGTCAATACACCTATGCTGAAGCTTCTATGAGCCAGCAAAAGGAAGATTTTGTTACTTCTGTAGAAAATGCCATGCGCTTTTTTGAAGGCACTCCTGCAGCAATTGTTCCAGATAATTTAAAATCTGCAGTAATAAAAAGCAGTCGTTTTGAGCCAACAATTAATGAAACTTTAGCCGACTTAGCGGAACATTACGAAACTACAATCTTGCCAACTAGAGCTTATAAACCTAGAGATAAGTCATTAGTTGAAGGGGCTGTAAAGATATTATACAGAAGAATTTATGTAACACTAAAAGAAACCAAATTCTTTTCTCTAGAAGAATTAAACCAACAGATATGGGATTTATTAGACATTCATAATAATCGAAAACTAACAGGTCGTCCTTACTCACGAAAAGAATTGTTTGTAGAAGATGAGAAACAAAAACTGCGTCCACTACCACAAGAACGCTTTGAAATCAAATATCAATCCTTTGCAACGGTAATGCAAAATGGTCATGTCCAATTAAGTCAAGACAAAAATTATTACAGCGTTCCGTATCAATATGTAAAGAAAAAAACGAAACTCTTGTACACAAGATCAACCGTAGAGATCTATTATAAATACAATCGAATAGCGGTTCATCAGCGAAATTACAAACCTTATGTCTATACCACAACTCCAGAACATTTAGCCAGTTCACATCAGTTTGTAGCTCAGTGGAGTGCTGCTCGATTCATTGATTGGGCAGGTAGTATTGATGAGTCAGTAGGAGAATATATTATGCAGATAATCGAAAGCAGAAACCATCCTGAACAGGCTTATAAAAGTTGTTTAGGAATACTAAACTTTGAAAAAAAGGTTGGTAAGCAGCGATTAATAAATGCCTGTAAACGAGCGCTTGACTTTAGAATTTACAATTTTAAGACCATCCAAAATATTTTAGAAAACAACTTAGATCGTATTGATTTAGAACAGGAACCTGAGCATGAACTTCCGAACCACGGAAACATAAGAGGCAAACAGTATTATAATTAAATTAAATCTTAAAAACATGAATGAATCCACAGTAACAAAAATGAGACAAATGAAACTTTACGGAATGTTTAATGCTTTTAAAACAGCGATTGAAAGCGGAAGAACAGACCACTACACACTCGATCAATTTGTATCGATGATTATTGATGCTGAATGGGACGAAAGGCACAATCGTCGTATAGAACGCAGTATAAAGAATGCTAAATTCCATTACAAATCAAATATTGAAAATGTCAATTTTGATGTATCCCGCAATCTTGACCGGAATACAGTTCTTCGTCTGGCAGAATGCGAATTTGTTGAAAAAAATGAAAACATCTTAATCACAGGAAGTACAGGTGTAGGCAAAAGTTATTTAGGTACCGCATTGGGTTACCAAGCCTGTATTCATGGCTATAAAGTAAGCTATTTTAATACTTCGAAGCTGTTTGCTAAATTAAAAATGGCCAAAGCAGATGGTTCTTACCTAAGAGAACTTGCCAAAATTGAAAGGCAAGACGTTATCATACTTGACGATTTTGGACTCCAGGCATTAGATAGTCAAAACCGAATTACACTTTTGGAGATTATTGAAGACAGGCATAATAACGGTTCTATAATTGTTACATCGCAAATTCCTGTACAAGGTTGGTATGATATAATTGGCGAAAAAACTATAGCTGACGCAATTTTGGATAGACTTATACATCAAGCCCACAGACTCGAATTGCATGGGGAATCTATGAGAAAGAAAAGAGGAATAAACAAGGAATAATATTTTAAGTATATTTGAGTACTAATTAGCGCATGAAAAAAAGTAGTTTTTTATGAAAACGGGGTGGTCACTTTGCTCCGGAATTAGGTGGTCATTTTGAATTGGAATCAGGTGGTCACTTTAAATTGGAATTGGGTGGTCAATATCACTGGAATTTACAATTAAATCGATATCCCAAACCGAAAGCTTATTAGTCGGAAGTAGCTAATATTCTATTTTAGGATTCGTTCTTCCCAAAAAATAGTCCTATTGGTGTCGGACTATTTACATTTCAAATAGACATTTGTTTTTTAATTTATTAAGAAAAATTAAGTCAAGACCAATCCTCAACATATTTGAATTGAGCCGGAAAACATTAAAATATGGCCAAAAAAGAATATTAAGACTACTATTGTATTTGAAAGTGTTTTTATAAAAAAATAATTAAGATTTCTATCTTATAAATTTCAATTATTTGAAAAGCATTTAAGTAGCCAGAAATATACTTTACCAGAAATA
The DNA here is from genome assembly GCF_001761465.1 of Flavobacterium gilvum. Classification (NCBI taxonomy): domain Bacteria; kingdom Pseudomonadati; phylum Bacteroidota; class Flavobacteriia; order Flavobacteriales; family Flavobacteriaceae; genus Flavobacterium; species Flavobacterium gilvum. The sequence goes on from NZ_CP017479.1 coordinate 3,436,795, forward strand.
GCTTATGTTGATGAGTTTGCAGTTGGAGGAAAAGAAGGTGGTAAGCAAGGAAGAACCTATGATACAAAAGACAAAGTCAGTCATATTTACATTTAGAATTGATAGATCAATTTTCAAAGAAACAATTATATTGAGAAAGGAAATAAAACGGCTGGAACAAGAGCACGTAAATCAACTTTGGAAGAATCAAAAAAAATTAAAGCCTCCCGAATTACACAAAACCCCGCTGAAAATAATTTTAGCGAGGTTTTTTTTTAGTAAATTAAATCACTTATTGTTTTTTTATAAAATCTTCAGAAGGTTTCCTTTTAAAAATATCATAATATTTTGCAGAAAAATAATCTAATTTTTCATAATCCAATTGCTGGATTATTTCTGTCAAAGTATTATAATCTCAACTTTCCAAAAGTTTCTTGGCGAGAATCATTTTCTCTTTAATGAAAATTTTATTTGGAGAATTACCAAATCTTTGTTTAAACAGCAGTTTAAATTTGGAAGCAGACATTCCTGCCAATTTCGATAAAAATGATATTGATGGAAATTTTTTAGATAAATTATTGAGAAGATAGTTTTTAGCTTTATTGATTCCCTGGTTTTCAAAATCTTCTATTTTACTCCACGCAGCAGTATTTGACTTAGAATATCGCTCCAACAAAGTCCCTAATAAATTAAGCGAAACCTATTTTATAAAAGGATCAAAAGAAATATCAAAAACTGATTTTTCGTTTATAGACATCAATAACACTAAACTATTACTGTCGATATTATCAAGAAGACACCATAATTTTTCAGAAAAACCTCTTTTAAGTTTCTCATAGTCATTATTTTATCTGCTTCCTATAAAATAATTCATTAACTTTTTATCTACATATAAACGCAAAGTAAAAGTTCTTTCACCTACAGAGGCTTCAAAATAACTTTCAGATTGATTACTAAAAATCCCCAGACTAATATTGGCAGAGCCTCTCACAAGACAATCCAAATCATTTATTTTGAAATGGTTAAAGTTATCACTTATATCATAATAATTAAGATTATCAGAACTTGACTGAGTGCAAGATAAAATCTACTATAGGTTGCGGATTTTTAAGACTATGTGGGTGGTGTTTTACATCCTGTTTGTGGATAACCATAATATTTCCGCCTAACGCTTTTACCCTTTCTTCAAAAATCTTTGTGTTTTCATCTACTGGAACCACATCATCTGCATCTCCTACTACATGCAACATTGGAAAACCAGCTTTCACAATCTGTGGCACTAAATCAATTGGATTGCCTTTAAAATCCATTGCGGCTTCTTCAGATGAAAGTCCAAAATCCTTTTTGAATATTTCCCAAACCTCTTGACTCCCTTTGCTTTTACCCTTTCCGCCTGGCCAGCTCTTAAGATCAAGTACCGGGGCATCGGCATAAATACAAGCTACCTTTTTGGGGTTTGTCACAGCCCATCGATAAACATATATTCCGCCCCTGCTAAATCCTTCAAGGCAGACTTTTTTGGACAAACCCGCACCATGCATTTTCTCATAAAAAGCATTCCAACAATCTATTGCCTCTTGATTTCCAAACAACTCGGCAACATCACAATAAACCAAATGAAATCCTCTATCCAGTAATGCTATATCAGCTTGTGGTTCTATTCCAAAAAAACGGGCTCGCCAAACCCAAGGTAATCCTGAAGCTGAAAATCGTGGTTTTACCACTTTACAATTCCTTCCTTTAAAGATAAAATCAACACAGTCATAACCATAAAAAGAACTGTTTTTTTTCTCTTCTTTTATTTTTGAAAAAATATCAAAGTCCATTTTCTTTTTGCTAACTACGGATTCATAAATGCGTTTTGCCAAAATAGTTTCTCCTAAAACAGAAGGATGCAATTTATCAGGAAAAAGAGATTCTTTGTCTGCAGTAATAGAATGCAAATCAATCATTTCTAATTTTTCTTCATAAGCCACTTGACGTATTTTAGGAATCACTTGATTTACAATCACTTCGTCAGTTTGCCTTTCAGAATCTTTAAGAAACGAACTTACAGGTAGTAATAAAATAACTTTAGGTTTTGATGGCAACTGCTGAAAGGAATGTATTAAAGCTTTGTAATCATCAATAAAATTGCTATCTAATTTCAAACGATAAGGCAAACGACTATCGTTTGTTCCCAACTTGATTGTCACTATATCTGGATTGCTTTGCAGTGCTTCTTCATATTTTTTGGTTGATACATAGGAATTATCTCCATTACGAATCACTGTCTTACCAGACACTCCAAAGTTCATCACTTCATAGCCGTCACCAAGCATATTTTGTAATTGACCAGGGTAAGAATCTTTCTCTGGATTCGGAAGTGTTGCCCCATAAGTAATACTATTTCCGATACAAGCTATTCTAATTTTATGCTGTGCATTGACTTGTGAACTAAGAAAAAACAAAGAAACTACAACTATTCCAAATATTTTTTTCATCGTTTATTTTTTGAAAAGAAATTATTAAAAAAAATTGATCTTATTTTTATTTACTACAGTAACCAATTATCATATACATTCTTAACTTATTGAATATAAATATTTTATATTTAAATAAAAAAAGGCTTATTATTCCCTAAAACAAAAAAACTCAATTTATTTTTTTAAGATTATTTCATGAAGGCTTAACGAATAGGCACTTCCTGGAGGATTAGTCTTTTTTAGATATTCTGGATTGTTTCTATTCTCTCCATTTGTGAAATTTGCCGAATAACAAAGCCACATTTTTCGCCCATCAGCACTGATGAACTTAGACGGAATGTTAACGAAATAAGCTTGTGGCCCGAAATTTTTCAAATAAGTGATTATCTTCCAAGGACCTGTAATCTTATCGGACTCCAACAAATAAGTATTCATATTTTCAACAGTTGGCCATCCATCTGTTACACACATAATGTATTTTTTAAGGGGAGCATTGTAGGTCATTGTGACACATCCTGTATTGTTGTTCCAGTCAATCAATGGTTTGATTTGTTGAAAATCATTAGACCAAATGGCATTCCCTTTTTTGTCGTAGCCTGCAAAATATTCGTAAGCAGCTTTATTATTTATGTTTTCAGGCGAAGGAATAACACGTGCGAGATAAATCTGATCGCCTGAAATCCAACTCAGATTGGCTTTACGGTCTTCTTGATCCTTTTGTGTTGCCCCATGTGCGACTAGATAAGCTTTGCCATCCGGGGAATGCTCCATGTTTTTCCCAAAATCCACAAAGTGTGGCGAACCCATTTTTACTGGTCCGTTTTTTTCAATGGGTTCTGTAAATAAGCTTTTGCCCGGCTCACAAGAAGCTGGAGAAGCCGTCCAAGTTTTACCCATATCATACGAAATTCGGAAACCTGCAAATGGCCCCATAATTGGCCAGTTTAATCCATAATTACCATTGCCAAGAGTATAAGTTCCGTAGTACCAAATATTGTTGTACACCAAACTTCCGCAAGGATAGCGGCCTCCATAAGGTGCAGGTGAAGCTTGCTCAATACCCAAAGGAATCACTCTCAAATTCATTGGATCTTCGCCTTCAATCCTTGCCTGACCAGTTTTGGCGTTTGCTCCTCCAGAAAAAGAATTCATTTCAGCCACCGAACCATCCGTCCACGGAGAATAAAGATTCCCGTCCGAGGCCCAGGAAGGATACCAAGTGTCCGCTTTGGTATAGTTGGCGAATCGCCCAGTGAATTGAATTCCCTTTATCTTCTTAGAATGTTCAAAAGGCAAATCTGGTTTACTGCTTTCAGGCCAAGTAAACTCACTTATTTTACTCGACATTTCTTCACTTTTGTAAACAAAATCAGCCGAATTGTGTGATGAAACTTCTTGGCCAAACATAGTATAGTTTGTCGCGCAAATAAGTATAACGATAAGATTATAAAATTTCATTTTCATAATTATTTTTTCTTTTATTTCAGTTTTATTACAATTTCTTTGCCTTTATAGGTAACCGCCTTATCTGTTTTTGCAGAAAAATCAGCTGTAGATTTCCCTTTGGTAATTAGAGAAATATTAAAATTTCGGGTTTTCAACATTCCTGGAAAACTGCCTTTACGATTTTCAATTGTCAGCGTTTGTTCTTTGTCATTCCAATTTATCTTTATGGTCGAAAAAGCACCTTTTTCATAATTGTAATTATCATTTTCATCTTCGTAAAGTGTAAATTCTCCATCTGCTCCGGGATAAACATATAATTCTAGATTGTCCCATTTTTTCTCAGTAGCATATTGCACTTTTGGACCAACTGGCAGAATTGTACCTGCTTTTACATAAATAGGCATGATATCGACAGGAACTTCTTTGCTGATGGTTTGTCCTCCCGAAAATTGTGCTCCAGTCCAGAAATCATACCAACTTGTCCCCTCTGGTAAGTAAACTTGCTTTGATTTTATTTGGCTAAAATCTTCCTCACTTTTATCATTTTCATTCTTAACGTACATGGATTCGGTAACGGGTGCAATCAATAAAGATTTTCCGAACATATATTCATCATTGATATCATATACTTTTTTATCTTGGCTAAAATCCATAACCAAAGCACGCATCATCGAACCAGATTGATTGGTCACATCCCAAGCTGTCGAATAATTATAAGGCAATAAACGGTAACGCAGGTTGATGAATTTTTCCTGTGCATCATAGGCCCAATCCCCTTTTTGACCAAACATATAAATCTCACGAGGCGTACTTGTTCCATGCGACCTCATCATGGGCATAAATGTTCCAAATTGCAACCAACGGACATAGAGTTCTCTATAAGCCACATTTTTTATCCCTCCTTTATAATCTACAGAAAAACCGCCAATATCTGTATTCCAGTATGGAATACCGCAGAGTGAAAAATTAAGTCCTGCCGGAATTTGTTTGCGAAGGACATCCCAACGACCATGAATATCTCCAGACCAGCTATTGGCTCCATAGCGTTGTTGTCCGGCAAAAGCGGAACGAGTTAAGATAAAAACCCTTTTATTTGAAGCTGCTTTTCGTTGATGATCATATACTCCACCCACAGTTTGCAAGGGAAATGCATTGTAAACACTACGGAAGGTTCCTAAATGAGTAGGCACATCAAGATCGCTATCTCTTGTAAAAGTACGATCTGGCTCCGTAGAATCCATCCACCAAGCGTCTACTCCTTTTGCAAACAATCCCTTGCTTAAGTATTCCCAATAAAGATTTCGCGCTTCAGGGTTATAAGGATCATAAGGCGTGGCTTCCTTTGGATAGGTTTCAAAATTAAGTAATGATTTTTTTTCTTTCAATTCTGAAAATTGTTTGGTATCTCGTCCAAATGAAGCCCAAACAGAAATCATATAATGTGCATTTAACTGATGAATTCTGTCTATCATTTTTTGTGGCTCTGAGAATTTAGGATTATCAAAATTCATGGAATTCCAATTCCCATTCCCTCCCCAATATTGCCAATCCTGAATAATTCCGTCAAGAGGAACACCTAGTTTACGAAATTTTTCTACCACTCCAACAATCTCTTCCTGACTGGTATAACGCTCACGTGATTGCCAAAACCCAAGTGTCCACAAGGGTAATAATGGAGATTGTCCTGTTAAGTCACGCATCTTGGCAATGACCCCATCAGCATTTTTTCCATAAAGGAAATAATAATCCAAACCATCACCTACCTCCGATTCCAAAGACATTTCCTGTGGATTATCAACAAATTTTGTAGGCGAATAATTATCCCAAAACACACCATAACCTTTTGTCGATTGAATAAAAGGAATACAAATTTTTGTATTTTCATTACGCAAAAGTAATTTTTGTCCCCTTTGGTTCATTTTCCCTTCCTGTTGTTGCCCTAAACCATAAATAGCTTCGTCTTTATCCAATAAAAAGGCTTGTCTTACGGTAAAAGTTTTTTTATCAACATCTTTTATCGGGGTAAATTGAGTGCCATAATCTTTTTCGGTAAACAAAGCTTTTCCGCTTAAATCATAAAATGAAACTTTACCTGTCTTTAAATCCAAAGTGACTTGTATAAACTCACTTTTCAATGAAACAATATCTCCTTGTTGATTTACAATTAAATTTACTACTTGCGGGGTTTTGATAACCGAAAGACTTTCTTTTTTGAATACAAAACCTTCTTGCGATTTTACGATCCTTACAATATGTGGATTATAAAATTGAACCTCAACATCCATGGATTGAATGTTTGCTTTTATTCCCAATTTTGTTCGCTCAAAATCAGCCGAAAATAGTGGAATGGAAAACGTAAAAAACAATATGGTAATAACTATTTTCTTCATATAATAATTTTTTAGGTTCAGTTTTTGGTTTTAATTTAGATCTAAGTTATAATCATAGAATAATGTCGTAATTTAAAATTTGGAAAAAACATTTAATTTATTTGATTTTAAGTTGTTTAGATTGATTTTAATCCTTTTGACTTTACGACTTTTAAACTTTCGACTTACTTATACTTTTTGTCATTTCAAATACCAATTCTCCTCCTTTTAAAACTTCATCAAAGGTGATATAGGAACGTTTTAGTTCAATTCCATTCAGAGAAACTTTTTTGACATAAATATTTTTATCTGACAAATTATTTGCTTTTATAATGAATTTTTTACCCGAAGGCAGTTTTATTGTTGCCTTGTCAAACAAAGGAGCCCCTAACTCATATTGCCCCGAAACGGGATCCATGGGATAAAATCCAAGTGAACTAAAAACATACCAAGCGCTCATTTGTCCAGTATCTTCGTTTCCGCATATTCCCTCAGGAGTATTATCATACAATGTATTGAGAACCTGATTAATATATTTCTGAGTCTTTTTTGGCTTGCCAACTTTGTTATACATATAAATAGTATGGTGTCCCGGCTCATTGCCATGGGCATATTGACCTATCAACCCTGATATGTCACCCGAAACATTTGCGCCATGCAACTTGGATCTCATCAGAAACAGTGAATCAAGCCGTGAATCCAATACTTTTTTTCCTCCCATCAAAGAGGCTAGTCCATCTACATCATGTGGCACAAAAAAAGTCCATTGCCAAGCATTTCCTTCGCAATAATCATCCTTTCTATGCTCCGAACTTAAAGGATTAAAAGGTGTTCTCCAAGTTCTGGCCTGTGTTTTTCCTCTTGCAAAAAGAGTTTTGGGATCTATCACATTCTTATAATTAGAAGCTCTTTTACTGAAATAATCGTATTCTTTTTTATGATTTGTCATTTGAGCGAATCGAGCAACAGCCCAGTCATCATAAGCATACTCCAAAGTACGCGCCACAGATTCCATTTCTAAGTCGCAAGGTACATATCCATATTTTTTATAATTTTTCAAACCCACAAAATACCCCATTGAGAAACCGCAGGTGTCTTTCATACTTGACTGGGTCATGGCATTCATGGCAAACTTTGTATCAAACCCCTTAATTCCATTCAAATAGCAATTGGTTATCATCGGCATACTGTGCAGTCCTATCATTTGATACGTTTCCATACCCGACAGAGTCCATATTGGTAACTGTCCAGCATATTTGTAATGCTCCAAGGCAGTTTTTACATAGTCTTTCATCACATTCGGTTGTAAAACTGCCATCAAAGGGCAAGCCGCCCGAAAAGTATCCCATAATCCAACTACACCTCCATAATATGGAAATCCGTTTGTTTGATGTACTTTGTTATCTGGTCCTCTGAAACGAAAATCCACATCGGAAAATAACATTGGATACATCATCACATTACGCATGGATGTGTAAAATAATTTTTTCTTTTTGAGATCGGAAGTTTCTATTTCAATCTGCCCAAGAACATCATTCCACTGTCCTGAAGCCTCTTTTTTAATCTCATCAAAATCCTTGTTTTGAACTTCGGCTTCCAAATTTTTACGTGCCCCTTCCATATCCACAGCTGATATCGCTGTTTTTACCTCCAAAACACCTTTGTCTTCTTCAAAAAAAAGAATAGCTTTTATATTTCTGCCTTGAGCAAATGTTGCCTTTACTTTTCTATTATCGTCTACGAATAAAGAGCATTCCTTAATGGGAGTTGAGAATTTGGTATAGAAGTACACCTGCTGCCCCGTAACCCAACCATTTGAAAGTCTATATCCTCTGATGGTATATTTGTCTACCTGTTCAAAACCCGACGCATAAACAGTATCCATATCATGTTCGGGCTCTATAGTACATCCATTCTTAGATCCGTATTTTAAATCTACAATAACTGGAATCCTCCCCCTTTACTGTACTTATAACGCTGAATACCACAATGTGCCGAGGCCGTAAGCTCTACAGATAATTGTTTTTCATATAATTTAACCGAATAATATCCAGGTTCGGCCTTTTCTTCTTTATGAGAAAATGACGACTGATACTCCTGTGAATTAAGTTTTTTGATAGTATCTGCTTTTTGGTTCAACCGCAAAGGCATAAACAATACATCCAAAAAGTCATTACAACCACCTCCACTTTTATGGAGATGACTGAATCCGAGAATTGTTTTATCATCATAATGGTATCCAGATTCATAGGCGCGTGTGTCTGCCCCAATTTGCATCATCCCAAACGGAACAGATGCTACTGGAGCTACACGGCCATTAAGGCCTGATCCCATAAACATATTGACATTTTCATTTACTCGCTCTTTCTTATCACAGGCAATTAGTAAGCTAATGCAAAAACCATAAATAACTAATTTTACTATTTTCCTTTTCATTAGTTGGATAAAATAATTTAAAACACTTTATAAGACTCCCCTTCGATAGTCAGAGAGTTTGAGCTACCAGCCGATTTATTAGGCTGACCTCCTCCTATATATATTTCTACCTTTTTGGCACTTTCTATCCCATTCCCTTCACTGTCCGTGAAGGCAAGGTCTTCTGGACTAAGGTTAAAACTTACTTTTACCGACTCTCCTTTCTTCAAATGAATTCGTTTAAATCCTTTTAAGGAATGAATTGGAGTTCTCTTATTTTTATCCTGAGAATGAGTCACGTATAATTGTACCACTTCGTCGCCATCCTTGTTCCCGATGTTTTTTACGGTTGTACTCACTTGAATGCTACTACCCGTTTTCACTACCGAATTATTTTCCAACGGACTATAACTAAAATTTGTATAACTCAAACCATAACCAAATGGATATCTAACCGCGCCTTTAAAATAGCGATACGTACGGTTTTCCATTGAATAATCTTCAAATGCTGGCAAATCTTTATCGCTCATGTAAGTTGTCAAAGGCATACGTCCTGCAGGATTATAGTTCCCAAAAAGAACATCAATTATAGCATCTCCTGCAGCTTGTCCTCCATACCATGCCTGCAAAATAGCATCGGCATTTTGGCTTTCCCATTGAAAATCCATTATGGAACCCGACATATTCACAACAATCAGTGGGCGGCCTGTTTTTTTCAAAGCTTTCATTAATTCAGTCTGTATAGGCGGCAATGCAATAGTGGTTCTGTCTCCACTGGCAAATCCTGAATAACCTCCTGCACCGGCATCTCCCGCTTCACCTTCATAATCGGCACTTATACCTCCTACAAAAATTATTACATCAGATTTCTTAGCTTGTTCTGCCACTTGGGCAAATGAAGGCCCGTCTTTCACCTTATCGACAATACCAACTCCTTTGATATAATCTATCTTTATTTTTCCTCCAAAACGTTTTTGCAAGCTCATATAAGGCGTAACAATCTGGCTTGGTGTTCCGAAATAATTAGCCAATTGAGTATGTCCATTATCTGCGTTTGGACCTATTAAAGCGATTCTTTTAATTTTTGACTCATTAAGCGGAAGCACATTTTTTTTATTTTCCAACAATACCATCGACTTTTGAGCCATCTCGTAAGCATGTTTTTTATGGGCATCACTTTCTATTACTTCTTTTCCGATGGAAGCATAAGGTACTCTGTCTGCTGGATCGAACATTCCAATTTTAAACAGAATTTTGAAAAGGCGAGTCAGCGAAACGTTTATATCTCTTTCTGAAAGCAATCCTTTTTTAACTCCTTGTTCCAATAATTGATATAAATTACCACATTCCAAATCGGTTCCGTTCAACAAGGCTTCCGTTACCGCATCGGTATCATTGGCACTGGTTTTATGAAACTTTGCAAAATCAGTAACGGCCCAACAGTCCGAGGTCACATAACCATCAAAAGCCCATTGATTATGTAAAATATCGGATAACAGCTTACTGTTTCCGCAACAAGGCTGTCCATCCAAACGGTTGTAAGCGCACATCACTCCATGAACTTTTGCCTTGGTGATAAGTTCACGAAAAGCCGGTAAATAAGTATCCCACAAATCATAGGTTGAAGGATGAACATCAAATGAATGACGGTTATATTCCGGACCGCTGTGTACCGCATAATGTTTGGCGCAGGCAACGGCCTTCAAGTATTTTGGATCATTTCCTTCTAATCCCCTAACGATGGCCGATCCCATTTTTCCTGTCAAGTAAGGGTCTTCGCCGTAGGTTTCCTGTCCTCTGCCCCAACGTGGATCACGAAAGATATTGATATTCGGAGTCCAATAGGTCAACCCACGATAAATAGAACCTGTTTTTCCATTACGTAAATCTTCATTAAAAAGTGCACGCCCTTCAGAAGAAGCTATGTCCCCCATCTTTTGCAGCGCCTCTGTGTCAAAAGTAGCTGCCATCCCGATAGCTTGCGGAAAAACCGTCACTTTTTCTTTGGTTCGTGCAACTCCGTGCAACGCTTCGTTCCACCAATTGTAAGCAGGAACTCCCAAACGTTCAATCGCTGGAGACTGATGCTTCATCATGCTCACTTTTTCCGTGAGTGTCAATCTGGAAATTAAATCTTTTATCCTAATTTCCATATCCAAATCCGGATTACGGAAAGGAAAATCTTTGTTTTGAGACTGGCTGTATCCCATAGAAAAGATACTCATTAGCAAAATCATACCAATCCATTTGCTACTAGAACTTGCTTGTTTCTTTAATTTATTCATCTTGTTTATATATTACTAATCTTTGTTTAATAACAAATTATACTGATTCTTATTTTTAAAACTTAGCTTCTAATTGTTGCCCAGCTTTCAATTCAACTTCATAAATGCCATTATTATTTTTCACATCCTTCACGTTCCATTTTGGCTTTTGTCCCTCAAAATTGTCTTTTATTCTGACTGTTCCTTCTTTTTTGGATTTAATACTGAACCAAACTGTTTTCCCAGCTTTTCGTATGGCCGAAACTTTGTATCCACCTTCTGCTCTTAAATCGTTGAACGAAACATTTGCCCATTCTTTTGGCGTAGCCGAAAAAATTCGAATCACACCCGAATTGGCTTTTCCGGGAGTAGGACTCCAACTTTGCAGCAGCATTTCCTGAACGGCTTGCATAGCAATAAAATTTCCTTCTAATGTGAAAGGTTTTCCTCCTCCAAACCCGTAACGAGTATCAGGAGTCTGGTCTTGATTTACATGAAAACCATTTCGCAAAATATACGCTTTTTCAAAAACATCCAAATGGTGATAAGCACTTTCTGAATTTCCGGTACGGGCTTGTAAGCACGACATCCAAGCCCAGGAATAACCGCACCATTCGTTGTGTTTCTCGGCATTCCATTCTGGACGTTTCAAAGTAGTGGTAATTCTGCGTTGGTCTTCATTTGTACCTTCAACCGTAATCAGGTTAAATGGATAAATCCCAATAATGTTCGAAAGATGACGGTGATTTTCCCTCAAAAGAAGTTTTGAATCAAGCATCAGTTCACCGTCTTCTGCCACATGAAAATCACCTAATTTGTCAGCCAAATCGTTCCATGATTTTGCTTCGGCAGTCAAACCTTGAGCATCTGCCATTTCGGCTACAGCCAAAAAATGCATTTTGATACTCATTAAATCGTAATTGGTATTTGGCTCCAGCCAATGATTTCCAAAAATTTCGGGAGAAGACGATCGCAATAATTTCAATTTTCCGTTTGCATCCGGTTTTAATAAATCACGCAAACATTCTGCCGCTTCTTTACACCAAGGATAAGCCCTTTCTTTTAGGAAAACATCATCTGCCGTGTACAACCAGTGAAGATAAAAAAGATGAGCATTCCAAGAAGTCATCGTTGGTGACAAGCTGTAAGCTCCCCAACCGCCCAAAGGCTGTCCTCCATAAGACATTACCCCAGGAACCGATAAACCAGATGTTTCGTAAAAATCTTTTGCAAAAGCACGCCATTGATCTCTTTTGTTCCAAAGAAAATTGATATAGCTACTCCCCTCGCTGAAATTTCCCGCTTCCTGATACGCTATATAAGTCATTTGTGTATTCAAATCACTGTGGTAATCTCCCTTCCATGGCGGAAGACTTCCTGTGGCCGAGGTCCATACTCCCTGCAAAGGCATTGGAGGAGTATTTGCTCTTGAACCCGATCCATACAAATAACGAGCAAAAGTGTAATAATCCTGCATTCTTTTTTCTGGCAAATTGATTTGCGATTGGTCCCAAAAATTTTTCCACCAAGCAATGTGTTCTGTCAAACTTTTATTAATTCCTTGATCTAAAATTTCGGAACAACGTTTTTTTGCCAATTCAATTAGGTCTCCACCGTCGCGACTTGTAGTAACGGCAATGGCTGTCAGCATTTCATTTTTCACCTGACGGGTTTCTGTATAAACACAATAAACCAATCCTTCAGAAGCTTCTTGAACATACCATTTTGCGTTTCCAACAGCTCCATTTGTTGCTGCAGGATATCCTAGTGATTTTACTGTATGACTGTCGGGTCCAGCAGATTTTCCTCGGTATTTTTCAGAAACTTGCATCGAACTCATGACTTGAATCGCATCGTATTTTGCAACAGGAATACGCATCAATGCAACAGGTTTTACTGCACTGAAGAAAACCCTTGCGTCTTGTCCGTTTTCAAAATGCACAATTCCTTCAGCAGTTCTTTTATTAAGTTCGAATGATTTTATTGAAGTGCCGTTTGCCAAAGTAAATTCTACTGCACCGGCAGGTAATTTTGTTGGGGTTGATCCGTGATAGGCTCCTTCCCACATATTTCCGCCCTTGGCCCAAGTTTGGGTTTTCCACCATTCTTTCGGCCCATTTGTACGTTCATCCCACAAATCGCCTCGATCAAGCGAAAGACGGATGAGGTTTTTCTCTCCCCACAATAATCCTCCTGTTAATCCATTTCCTAGCGGAATTGCCTCGTCCCAAGAATTTATAGGTGCAGGTAGTGCTAAATTATTTTCCTGTTTTGGAAAATCCTGATCTTTTTGTTTCTTCTGTGAAAAAGCGGTTAAACTACAAAGGAATAGGAATAGAAGCGTTTTCTTCATTTATTATATTTACTTTTTATAAAATTATAACTTGCCTTAGCTAAGATTTTTTTATCAAAATAATCATGCAGCGCAATTTAAGATATTATATTATACACAGACAAAAACATTTTTTTGTCTGTGTATAAATTGAATCAATATTGATCTACTCTTTCAAAATAAAACTTACAGGAGCATACGCATGTATGTCAAATGTCAATTTACCGTTTGTTATTTTAATTGGTTCTCCGCTGTTTTCTCCTCTCAGGTTCACAGGTTGAGCAGTAACAAACTTAGCCCCTTGTGGCAATGTAATTTCGAATTTATCCGAAATTCCTCCTTGCTCCCATACTCTAAGTACAGTTCCATCACCGTCAGGATTTGGGCCAAATGCAGTAACTGCCACCCCTTTTCTTGAAAGAGCAATTCCTTGCTGGGTAACAGGCAACTTTCCGTTTGACACTTTGGAACTAGCAACTTGCATCGGCACACGTGTCTCCATACTAGGCGTATAAAGTGAACTTTCTGAAGAGAATTTATCAAAAGCCCAAATACGTACTTTGGCACTCATACGTTGTCCGTTACCAATCCAAGCAGGGAAATTAGTACGCCATTGGTTATTATACAGATTGATATACACATAAGGTTTTTTGGGTTCATAACGTTTATCAAATTTGTACTCTCCCGGTTCTCCCAAACTTACCATTGGTGCATCTGGAGAACAGATACCTACACCCGCTCCAGTTGTTCCATCATAAACAGCAACTCCACTATTTACCCATGAAAGATGATGGTTTGAATTATCAATAACCATATCTTTTACAGGGTCAACATCAGCTCCAATACGACCAAGACGGAACTTAGTATTCTCACACTTAAACGGAAGACTTATCCATGCTGTTTCAGGCCAAGAGTCGGGTTGTTTCTGCCAGCTAACTTCGAGGTCTGCTGTAGGTGTCATACCAGAAAGTGTTAATGAAATAGAAACCTTTTGTGGCAAACCCGGTCCAGGAATAGTACCTGTCATCACAGCCTTGACATCAATTTCTGATTTTTCTACATCCAGTGTCATATCCTGTGGAAGTGCAGAACTGTATGGAACATCCTGTGGCATATCATAAGATGCAAAACAAAATCTATGAGCTATATACTTAGGATACAGCGATTTGTCAAGCCATCCAGAAACATCTTTATAATCAAATCTTTGATAAAAATATTGTCCAAAACCTTGAGGAGCATTAGCATCGACCAATTCTTTTCCTGACCTTTTATCAATAAGACTTACAATTCTGCCTCGTTTGGCATCGATAGTTGCTTTGAAAAATGGACTTTCGATTACACCCGAATTCTTATCGGATTTCAACTCCGGTGCATCCACCTTGTCCATAGAAGCTACATAGGTACGATAACCCATTGGCGGAATATCCTTGGCAACAAATCGTGACATTGGGGCTTTGTCTTCAATGGCGGAATATTCGTGTGAAACTGCAGCAGCAGGACCACCATCAAGAGGTTTTAGAGAAACAAAATCATTTCCAAAAATCAAACGAGTGTCAACAATAACTTCGGCATCACGTTTCCATGGCAGTGGGTTATAAACCACAATGCGGTTACCATCAACCTTAACATTATCAGCAAGAGATGCCACTCCATCACGGTACGGATTGGTCACTAGTTTTTCAACATTGTTGATATAATCTGCTTTATCTTTCCATGATTGTTCCAATAATTTAAATTGAGGAGGCAATCCCTTATTCCACATCTCTTCCCAAGCCTTTCCATATGGAGTTTTAATATAATGCTGGTTTGCAAGCCCCCATGTATGTTCGCTATATAGCAAGCTGTTTTCATAAGCTTCTGCAGTAATATTGTGCAAGTCTGGACGATAAATACCCCATATTTTTTCTATTGTTGTTAGCTCATCCATCCCCGCTATTGAAGGCCTGATGTTTTGAGCCAGCTTTGTTGCCTCAGGCATACTCATTACACCCTGAATCCAAACATCACCCATATCGCTACGAACAACCGGAAGTTTACTCAAATCTTCCTTCATAATCATATCAGCAAAATCATCCATTTTACCAACTTTGGCATTTATACCCAAACTTTTATAATAAGCTAAGTCTTTTGCAATCGTTTCTGGACTTGGAGGCCCTTGGTTATCTCCGGTCATACTGATATGAAGCCATGTTTTATAAGGCCAGTTGGCAGGAGGTAGTTCATCATTGCCATAACCGTTATTATAAAGTGTTAAGAGTCGAGAACCATCAGGTCCTTCCCACCAAAAAAATGGCGGAATTCCATAATCCATATTTACCTGTGGCCCACCCATGTGATAAAACTTAACACCTGCATTAGTCAAAAGTGTCGGGATAAACCATGAATACGAAGGTGCATCACTCATTTTGGCACTGATAGAAAGCGGTTGTCCAAACTTTCGTGCCAGTGTTGATGAATAATTTAACCCACGTACCAAATCTTCCGGATCTGAAGTTTCTAAATGCATTGAAAACGGTAAGGCATGAACTGCTAAGTTACCATCAGCAATCGCCTTTTCAATTTTCCTTTTACGCTCAGGTGCCTGTCCATCCCAAAGTATCTGCTTCATAGGCCAGCCCGAAACGGTCCAGACAAACTGTTTGTCTTTTGGCTGACTGCTGTTTACATCTATCGCAGCAAGTACCTTATCTGCCATCGAAGTTCGATAATCATGAACAACCTGTTGCACCAATTCTGAATACCCAATATCAAAATGGGTTTTGTAGACAATGATTACATTTTTGACATTTGGCTTCTTTGAATTCTTTTTCTTTTCTTTTTCGGTAGCCTGTTTAACATCTGTAAGCGTTGATTTTCCATCATAATTCTGTGCATTTGAAATTAAAAAGGAAACTAAGCTAAAAGCTAATAATACGGTTGATTTACTTCTCATTTTGGTTAATTTTTATTTTTTATTTTTTAACAGAATCAAATATCCTTTTTTCCCAGAAATGCTAATTTTATCTAAGGAAGTTAGTTTTTGTTCATTCTGAAAATCTTTTATTTCGGGGATAATTATTTCGCATTTTGTTGGATCTATTCCCAATTTTGACCAA
The DNA here is from genome assembly GCF_001761465.1 of Flavobacterium gilvum. NCBI lineage: Bacteria > Pseudomonadati > Bacteroidota > Flavobacteriia > Flavobacteriales > Flavobacteriaceae > Flavobacterium > Flavobacterium gilvum. Next base: position 3,453,160 of record NZ_CP017479.1, read on the forward strand.
TCAACAACTAGTGAAGCATCCTGATCTTTATCTGTCCAATTGGCTACTGAAATAATTGTCTCGTCTCCACCTTTATATATCGAAGCTTTCACCGATGGATTAGCAATTGACACTGGAAATTCTTTTTCCCAATATCCCACCATTATTTTATTTTCTATGTGGTATTTGTCCCAAAATTTCCACAATTCGGATGGCGAATTATTATCGGTCCATCCTGCTCTATTTGTTATTCCATAAACCATTCCGCGCCATGGATTACCGCCGCCTTCTAGCATTTGCCCAGGCAACCCAAATGGAATTCCTGATACTTCTATAAGCCAATGATCTGGCAATCGGTCATAGTTACGTGATTCGCCAATCCACACCAAATCAAAATAAGGAAGCAAATCCATGTAAAGGTTTAAACAACTTGCATATCCTGCCCATCTATGGAAGTGATTCCAACTGTGCAAATCCATTCTTCCCTCGGGACGGTATTGATCGATTATTTTTCTTGCGCGCAACAATGTAAAACGATCTAGTGCCGAATCGTCAATATATACACCGTCAATCCCAATATGCTGAACCATCCAGTCTAATCCTGCGATATAAAAATTGTTGAGACGGCTATCTGGTGTGGTAATAACCGAAAGATCGGTCTCTCCCTTAAACTTTCCTTCTTTTACCGGGTTATACCATGCTGGGATATACTTTTCCCTCATATTTTTGATAAGCCATTCATTCGGCCCTTTCGGATGTAAAGCTTCTGTACGACTTGCATTACCGGGACCCGGATAAATCACTTCGCCATTAAGACTGTTGAAAGCCCAAAATTCGGGAAGGTTTTTTGTTAATTCACGAGTAGTATAATAGAATTTCATCCTCATATTCTCTTTGTGTGCATCGCCAACCAGTTTTGTAAGCGCACTAACATTATCATCCAAATAAGGATAATTGATAAATGGGTAAATATCTTCGGCATGGTGTATGTTGATGATATTGGCACCGGCTTTTTTGGCGTTCTCAATTTTCACCGAAGTATTTGTTCCTCCTCCATGATAATATCTATCTTCAAATTTATTTTTTCTGTTAATTAATTTGAAAGGTGTAATCAGTAATTCGAAGTCGTAGTTGAGTTGCTCCCCTGCCTTCATTTCACGGCTTCCTGAATAGGCATTTATAACCACATCTTGGTTTTGTTCCCCAACATTAACTCCTCCTTTACCTGCATTATTCCATGACGGAGGCATGTGCAACGGATCAAATTCGTAATAAATATTGACCAACGGACGTGTGTAATTTTCTGCCTTCCATTTTACACGAAGACCTCCGTTTACTGCTCCAACCCAAAGCATATCTTGATTTTTGGTTACATCCCATTTCCATTTCCAATCTGGAGTGCGGAATCCTCCTTCTTGACCCAATCCCATCATATATTCGGATTTTTCTTTTGCAACAGGAATCTCGAGTCGGATGTCTTTTACTTTCAAAGGAGACTTTGAAACAAGTTTTAGACTATAATCTACAAAACCATCAAATTCCATTTGTCCAGTACATTCAAGATCACATTCTTTTGAAGTGTTGACCACTTTCCAAGCCACTTTTGAAGCGGTTTGTTTAATAAATGATAATTTCCCTGGAACAAGTTTGACAATCTCCCCATTTTCTTTTTCTACAACAAATCGAAAAGGAGTATTGACAATTGGTTCCCCTTTTTCAACAAAAGACTGGTTTGAAGCTCCAAAATAACTGATTATCGAAGCTGGAAGTCCGTTATCGGCAATTGCAAGTTTACGCCCTAATATGCTGATTGTATTTCCTTCAACCGTAACAGGATTATAGCCTTTGGCGATTTTTTCATCTATTCCTACCGTTGAGTTTAACCAATTAAGTCGAGATAAGCGACGACCTTCATTATATCCATAATCAGTAACAATTTCTCCCGAAACAGTTAGCAAAATAGGGATAATTTGTTTTTTACCATTTCCAGATACCGATACAGAACCGGTATAACTCCCTTCTTTAACTCCCTTCAAATCAATTCCAATCCAAAGTGCCTGTACTCTTCCTGCAGCTACGTTAACTTTTTTTGAAAAAGGTTTTCCTTTAAAATCAACCCCTCCTTTATTGAAACAAGTCATTTTTTTAGCCAAAACAACTTTTCCGGATTTATCCTTTAGATCCGTAAATTCAATCTGAACATCATTAATATCAGTTTTCAAAGCCCATACTCCCAACTGATAAACATAAAATTCTCCAGGTCGTGCAGTCATTGAGAATATCTTGGTATAATTCTCGTCTTTTATTTTGCCTTCGGGAATAGAATCAAACCACTTTATGGGTTGTTCCCGTAATTCTGGAAAAACCACAAAAGCCTTGTTTCTCAGTGTTGTTTCATATTTCTTCAAGGCTGTTTCTGTAAATAGATATTTTGTCGGATTGCCAACAAATGCCAGACCGCAAAAAGCGATTAAGACTAAAGAACTAATTTTTAAAAATTTCATCTCAATATTTATTTTATAATTGGTTTATAAACTTATTCCTTTGTACTATTCTTAAATAACAAACAGTATTAAAAACAAACCATTAAAAGGTTTGTCCTCATTTAACAACTAAGAAATTAAGCAACATTAAGCTTAATAAACTTAATCTCTTAATGGTAAATTAATTTAAACCTTTTGGATTATTTCCCTTTCGTAATTCCACTTTCGTTGAAAGCATCAACTACATAAAAATACTCAGCATCTTTGTCTAAACTCAAAATTGTAGCCGAAGTATCAGAATAAACTTGATGATTCAAATACAATTTGTCTTTTGCCAATCCATACCTCACAATGTAACCCGTGGCATTTGAAACTTTATCCCAAGTCAAAGTTGCTTTTTTCTTGTCGGAATCATTTCTTTCAATTTTAACGTTTACAACAGATTTTGGCAATTTATCATTTCCTCTTCCGAAAATTCGGAAACCGCTTATCGCAAATTTTCCATCAGGCACATTATGATTTGTTATTCTAAAATAACGCCCTTTGACCGATTTTGACAATTCAAAATAATCGTGTGGATAATCATTTGCATTATTACTTTTATCAATCAAAACCTCCCAATTTTTCTTGTCATTCGAATATTCAATTACATATTGATAAGGCTTATAGTCAGCTCTTCCCAGTAGCTCAGTATCTTTATCGGTAAAATTGATTTGGATAGCACGAACTGTATATTCTTTTTCTAAATCCAAACTCAACCATTCCCCTTTGTTGCCTGTTTTGGCACTCCAAAAAGTTCGAATGTTTTCGTCCACCGCATTTTCAGGATTGAAATTTTCTAAAACAGATGAGGTTTCAACTTTTTTGTTATACGAAAGCAACATCCAACCTGTAAATAAATCAGTATTCCCTTTTAGATTTTTATTCGGAATATAATGCGGATAATCAGCCAAATACGAATTGGAATACAAATTATCTTCTTTATCAAAAGCAGCTGGAATTAAGTTGATCCGACGTTCAAACAAATGATAAATGTTTACGCCAACCGTTCCTGTATGCCAATAATTTCCATAATTATCCTGAAATGTATTTCCATGCCCAGCTCCAAAAGCAAATCCTGTTGGTTTGTAAGCATAGGGATTCTGTTTGGCAATCGTGTAAGGTCCTAGCGGATTATCGCCAATGTAAACCGCGTCATTATATTCTTTTCCCTGCAAAGGAGAAGCATACTGAAAATAGTATTTCCCTCTATATTTGTTGAGCCACGCCCCTTCCAGCCAGGATTTTGGAATATTCAATAATTGATCCTCACCTTTGTTTTCCCAGCCGTATTTATCGAGATGCAGACTTACCATCGGTTGAATTTTTCCAATAGGTTCAAAATTGTTTTTTACATCCAATTCGATTCCGTATAATGGCAAATTATCAGCACTTCCATAATACAAATAAAGCCTTTTATCATCGTCTAAAAACAAACAAGGATCTGTGAAACTACTGAATTTATAATTCCTGATGTACGTCCATTTTCCAGATTTTGGATCTGATGTTTTGTACAGTTTTTGACCAGCAGCCATGAAATAAACCTCACCATTCATTTCTACAACAGTAGGCGCATATTCTTCCCAAGGCAAATCATTGGTTGTAATAAAATCCCAAGCGATCATATCTTTTGAATGCCAATAGCCTCCTGATTTTGAAACAAACAAATAATATTCTTTTTTAAACACAAGCATTGTAGGGTCGGCACCTTCACGATAGGATTGTGTACCCGAAATCCATCCCCAATTGTCCTTCTTGATACAAAATCGGTAACTGATATTGATTGGGTTGCAATAAGTTGTTTGTGCATAAAAAGTTGCTGTATAGAATATGAAAACAAGTATCGATAAAATGATTTTTCTTCTTCTTGCTTTTATTTTAAAAAATGATTTATTCATAATAAATTAATCCTATTTTTTGAGCCCATCTGCCCCATTTATTTTGTACTTCTAATTCAAAAATCCTCTCAAGAATCCCCTTCTTTAAATTCGCATTATTTTTGAAAATAAACTGTTTTTCAACTTAATAAATTACTCATTAAAAGAATTTTACATATAATTATTTAAAATTATTATTTAGGCCAAACTTTTACCTCCTGTCTGCCGCTATTGCTAAATTCAATCGGTCCTGGAAATGGGTTCGCAACATTTCGCTTATGATTTAAATAATCGTAATCTATCTTCAAAGAAGAACCATCAGGATTAGTAAATGATTGATTAGGAATTGTCGCTTTATCCAAAACCTGTGTTGAAACTAGTTTTCTCTTGTATTTATTTACCCAATCAGAAGAAACATTCATCGATAAGTACCAGCCATCCGATTTCTGAATAAGTTTAACATCGGGCGAGAATTGCGTGTCTAATAATGCGCCAGTATCGTCTAATGCGGCTTCGGTTCCTTTTGTGAAAACATTCCCATCATATTTTATCGGGAGTTTAGGGTCATTCCATTTTTTTAAGGAAGCTTTGTTTAATAATAGGTTATTATACCAACTCCAATTTCCTCCCTCATTAAGTATTTTTCCCAAAGAAACAGTTTCATGTGGTTTATAATAGTACGTTTTACGTTCATCTTTACCTCCGCCTATAGTACCACTGATAAGATTATGCACATTGGCAATACCCTGTGATTTTTGATAAATACCCTGTTCAGAAAGTAAAATATTGTTGGCCATAAGCAGTGGACCATGATTAACTTCTAAAAATACATCATTCTCAATCGCCCCTTTCGCAGAACCATTGTCATGAAACAAATTCCCAATAACCTGTACTCCCTGAGCTCCCCAGTCTAGCCAAATTCCACGAATGGTACGGTAAATATGGTTATTCCTTATCACCGCATCTATAGCAAAATGTAGTTTGATGCCTGCCTGTTCCCATCCTGTAAATGTTTCGTCTATGCAAATGTCATGAATATCGTTTCCTTCAATGAGACTAAAGGATCCACCACTACAACCTACGATACCAGCCTGACCACATTCATAAATTTGATTGTTTCTAATAGTATGAAAGCCGGCTTCTTCTTTGGTCCATGAGGCATTTTCAAAATAATCTATTAGTTGCTTCTCTGTTTGTCCAGCATTTGGTTCAGGATATACCCTTGGAGGTAATTTTTGATAATGGTGTGCATGTCCGAATGTTGAACGACCAAGCGAAATACCTGAACATCTTGAATTACGAATGATATTGTTTTCTATAACCCATCCTTTTCCCCAACGAGTCCCTATAAGTCCAGGCTGCTCCGCCGATGGTGGAGCCCAATTAGTAGCCGCATTTTCAAGAATAAATCCTCTAACGGTAATATAATTGATGCCTGTTTTATCTGGATAGAATACTTGTGGTCGAACGGAGATCTCAACCGATTCTGTATTGGGGTTTATCCCATTGGGAAACTGTGCCCAGATTGTTGTTTTGCCGTCTGACTTTAATTTAGGGGCTTTAATAACAAAACAAATATTTTGCTTCCCAGAAAGTTTGCGTAATAGCTTGATATTAAAAACAGAATATTTTAACCAATCGCCT